>CAKKPF010000131.1 GCA_919901575.1 Candidatus Brocadiaceae bacterium | reverse complement strand
CGGCAATATGGTCCCATCTTCTACTAGATGCCTTGTCATCTTCAATCTCTATCCCATACGCTTTATAAAATCCGGAGATATCTGAAAGATCCTGTGTTTGCTGCCATATATGTGAACCGCTGAAATACATTTCGTATGGCGGGCAATCCATTGCAACCGTTGCGCCGCCAAATGTATCACGATAGCCTTGAGTTAATGTTTCAACATCAGCGTTCTTCAACCCTTCATGCAACTCTTTAAAGGTTTCAGATAGTTCACCGTTTCCGTGCTGCCCCAGACAGCTTTTCACTTCTTCCATATATTCCTTATTATTTAATAAATCCAGAGTCTCTTTGTTCGGCTCAAGAAGACACGTTGAAAGAAACTGATATATCTGACTCGCTGAGAGCAGATCCTCTACATTTTCACTGATTTTGTTTTCCATAAAGTACCTCTATTAACTGTGTAACCGAAAAGGTGCGGCTACTACATGAACCTATCATTTCACATTGTTAAAATAATCCCGCACTCCAGCTGATTTGTCATAACCGATTACGTATTGGTCTGTGGTAGATGCCAGATTACCATTATACCATTTACCTGACCTAACCGCATAACACTCGAAACAGTTGCGGCAAACACCGTCTCCCTTACTCCAATTTGAGTAGTCAGCCTTTATGCGTCCGACAGTATCGTTGTCAATGTAGCTGTCATCCAGCCAGAAATATGTAGGCTTTCCACACAAAGGACACGGGCTATGGTATTTGGATTCTTCTACATTTGCGGGAGTTAAATATTTCAGCCTGGACTGCCCTTCCGCCTGCTTTATTCTATTAACCCAACCTTTTTCTCCCTGTATCCAGTAAATATCAGTCAAATCAGGAGTGCCGGATTTGGTATCTTCATTCGGCTGTTCTTGAAATAAACCCCACTGAACACCGCCTGTGTTCATTTGGTGATACTTTGGATCATCCGTCGGCTTAAATGCCTCAAAACTCGCAGTCCATTCTTCCTCTGCTATAACATTTGTGGAATTAAGCCCTGTAACACTTATACCCACAAAGAAGACCATACTAAATACGCAAAGCAATCTCGGGTATTTCATATCTCCAATTACCTCCATTTATAAACTTTCATGTTAAAAAGCGTTTCAATAAATTAGCGACCAGTGGGAGCTAATTTATTTAATATGTGATCATTCTCTTTTCATCACTCTCCCATGTTGGCTCCTCAACCTTAACCCTGACCATTTCAGTGCCATCCGAAGCAAAGCCAATCACAGTATCGTTATACACTTCAACCTTCTTTCCCATTACCTCAGACTCAAAAATCTTCTCCCCATCCTCAATTTCAAATCTTGAAAGCATGGTTTGTGTAGTCCTGAAGAGCTGCAGTACAGCCAACAGGGTTCTTGAAGGAGAAGCATACTTGTCAAGCGCTTCATCCACACCTGGACCAAACATCTGTCTCAGGTAACTTCTGGGCGCCCATCTTGGCGGGATGTAATAAATATTAGGTTCTGTACCAAACTGAGGATAAAGAGGTAGCGCCACTTTGTGAATGTGTATCAGCCAATCCATAGGATTCTTTGGATCAGGTTTCCTGTAATCACCGGTTAATAGTCCATTTAACCTTATCTTGCCAACACATGCAGCCATACATCTGGCTTCCATCCTTCTACCTTTTGTAACGGGATCTTTCCCTTCAACCCTGGGGTAACAGGCGATGCATTTTTCTGACATCCTTGTTTCACCTCTGTACATCGACTTCTTATAAGGACACTGCTCTACGCATTTTCTGTATCCCCTGCAGCGTTTCTGGTCTATCAGGACGATCCCGTCTTCTTTGCGTTTATATATAGCCTTCCTTGGGCATGCAGCTAAGCAGGCTGGATAAGTACAATGGTTACATATTCTCTGCAAATAGAAAAACCATCTCTTGTGCTCCGGAAGCTCAGAAGATTCAGCCGCTGGCCCTGTCTCGTAGTTTGTTTTCTCGCTTGCTGCTGTATCTTCGTAAATATTGGGGAATCTCCACTCCTTATCGTCAGGAATGTAACCTACAGCAACCTGGTTAAGGCCTTTTGTCCGGGCTAATTCAAAGATAGTATCGCCATTGTAAAGACCGTAAGGAGCTTTAGTTTCATCTTTATCTTTGGCAGACGTATACCACTCCATCGGATTGTTGCCGTTATCCCACAATAACTGTAATATTTTATGGTCCCAATGCTGAGGATAACCGCCGTAAGGTTTGGTCTCAACATTATTCCACCACATATATTCCTGGCCTTTACTATATGTCCATGTACTTTTGTGGGCCATAGTACATGTCTGACAGGCAATACATCTGTTTATATTAAAGACTGCCGCAAACTGATGTTCCGGCCTTGACTCGAAGTATGGGTATTCCATCGTTCTCCCAAGATGCCAATTGTGAACAAGCGTCATAATTATCCTCCTTAATTTCTAATTATCTGGAATTTCTCTAAAATGTCTATTCAGTGTTTATTCTATCTATTTTACGGTCTCAATCTTCAAAGGACGCCATCTTATACTGACAGATTTTTGTCCATTTCTATCGCCCTCAATTCCATTCCATACCGCCATGTTAAAGAACGTAGACATACCGGGTACGAACTTGACATCGTTTTCATCTGAAGTTTCCAGTGGCCTGTAAATTACCACATCCCATTTACCATTGCTCCATGAACCTTTACCATTTACATCCTGATGTTCCTGTGATGTTAAAGTCCCAAATCCTACAGCATTCAGATCTTCCACTGACCGGCCTCTATTAGCTTGTGAAAGTAATGACCCCGCAGAGATTCCACCTGCCATGAGGGGAACACTCTCGTATGTCTCTTTATGAAAATGGATAGGATCAGGATTAAAATCAAAATCTGTAAACATGTTGGGATACTCATCTTCCATATGTTCTTTTCCGCCATCCACATTTAATTCCTTTTCCCAATCTGCCTTCCAGTGCCAGATATTTACAGGCTTACCTCTGTCACCCATCCTTGGACTAAACGGCTTTTCCGGCGATATTTCCTTAACCGTCTCTAAAGGAAACATCAACCCTACGGCATCTTTGAATTGCGCATGTGCTATCGCCCTGTCATTCTTGCTGGCATCATTCCACTTAATACCAAAGAAAATCGTTTCGCCGTTATGGAAACCTCTGACCTCTACCTCTTGAACAGAACCGCCTCCGTTAGGAAATGCCAAGTCCTGTATCTGCAATTCTAATTTATACGGATCTGCCTGCCCCAGAGCCCGATCAGCGCCATTTAAATCCGTCGCTATGTACTTGACGGTTAACCCTTCACTAGTGGGTATATTTTCTTCCATTGATACTTCTTTATCAAGACCCTGTGAAAAAGTTACACCGCTACATAAAAAAACCAATGCGACTAAGGTACTTCCGAAGAAAACAGACTTTCGCAATAGGCATTTCATCATTTCAATTACCTCCACTCTTTTGTAAAATTGGATATATTCTTTTAATTTAAATTGGGAATTTACTATTACCTAAATTGAGCGATTTGAGTTCCTGCTTATGGTTGCTTTTTTTTCTGACAAATATCTGTCGTGTGGGAAAGCAAGAAAAGTATAGAAATTTGCAAACTGTAATGTTTTAATCAAATGTCGCCTCCCCCTTGAAGCAGAATTACGCAATAAGTGTGCCACAACAATTCATACAAAAAATTCAGACTTTATAACATCCAGATTTATAAAGATATATGATAATGGGCAAGTGATTCTATGTTTTCGGATTTCCTTTTGCATACCATAAATATCTGACATTATGTCATATCCTTTCTGTTCAGAAGAAAACACTTGACATTATGTCAATTTTTCGAATGTGCCCTAGCCTGCGTAAGCATATAGTGATACAAATACTTACATCTACAGTTAAAAACTCATCAGCCGGCATGATAATTGTTTTCTACAAAAGCATGCTAGCTATTTATATTAACATCTTCTTCTTGCTTTTCCACTTCTTCCAGTGAATTCATTTTTCTATATATAGTTCTTGGAGTGATACCAAGCAAATTTGCAGTAACCTCTTTATCTCCTTTTGACCTCCTTAGAGTTTCAATAATTATCTTTTTCTCAATCTCGCGTAATGGCATACCAAATGGTATAGTTATCTTTCTATCTTCACTCCTGTTCCTGACAATGTTTTCGGGAAGATCCTTTTGTGTAATCACCCTGCCCTGTGTTAAGACCACGGCCCTTTCTATAACATTTTTTATTTCACGCACATTTCCAGGCCATTGATAGTCAGTCAAAATATCCAGAACGTCCTCAGAAATCCCATCTATTGTTTTATTATTTTTTTTCTGATAAATCTTAAGGAAATGGCTTGTCAATAAAGGAATATCTTCCCTTCTCTCTCTTAACGGTGGAATATTTATGGTAATCACGTTCAGGCGGTAATATAAATCTTCTCTAAATCTTTTTTGTTTTATAGCGTTTGTAAGATTAATGTTCGTTGCCGAGATTATGCGTACGTTGCTTCTTAATACTTTAGTGCCTCCTAATCGTTCAAATTCACCCTCTTGTAATACCCGAAGCAGCTTAACCTGTATGGATGGAGTTATTTCCCCTATTTCGTCAAGAAATAACGTTCCCTCATTAGCCAATTCGAAACGTCCTTCTTTCTGGTTAACGGCGCCTGTAAACGCTCCTTTCTCGTACCCAAAAAGTTCAGATTCAAGAAGGGTATCCGGCAAAGCAGCGCAACTCACCTTTATAAAAGGTTTATCTGATCTCGCACCTATACTGTGAATAAGGGATGCAATAGACTCTTTTCCCGTACCATTTTCTCCCTGAATTAATACAGACGCCTGACTGGGTGCAACCTGCTCCGCCAATTTTATAACGTCACGCATTACGTCACTTTGCCCGATAATATCTGCATGTATATCGTGTCCGGAATGTGCCAGTTGCTCATGTAAATACTTATTCTCTACAACAAGGGCCTGTTTCTCTATGGCCTTTCTAATCATATTGGCAATTACTATTTTCTTGAAAGGTTTTGTGATAAAATCGTAGGCGCCGTCCTTCATAGCGCCGACAGCCTTCTCGATTGTTCCGTGCGCTGTAATTAATATAACTTCTACTTCCGGCTTGATTAATTTCGAGGCCTTAAGTAGTCGCAATCCGTCCATTTTTGGCATTTTCAGATCTGAAAGGATTACGTTAACTTTATTTTCCCGCAAAATATCTAACGCCTCTTCTCCCTCATTGGCCAAAAGAACTTCGTAGCCTTCTTTAGAAAGCAACCTTGATAATGCAAGTCCTATACTTTCCTGATCATCAACAATCAAAACCGTCTGTTTTGGCAAATTATTCAATTATCTCATCTCCGCAACCTTTAACTGGAAAACTAACAATCATAGTTGTGCCCTTTGTAATCGTACTTTTACAAATAATATCACCTCCATGCCCTTCTACGGTCTTCATCGCCAGGGCAAGGCCTAAACCGGTGCCTTTAGCCTTCGTACTATAAAACGGATCAAATACTCTTCGAATATCGCTCCTGTTAATGCCCGATCCGGTATCAGTTATATTTACCTCAACATTTTCATCCTTAAGCCTTGTTGATATGCTCAATTTACCGCCTTCAGGCATTGATTCAAATGAGTTCTTCAGTATATTAAGAAATGCCTGCTTTATCTGGTTAGTGTCGAGTAATATTTGTGGCAAATTAGATGCGTAGTTCTCTTTCAATGAAATACCTCTCTGTGCCATTTCCTTGTTAAAGAATTTTGTTAGTTCAATCAATACATTATTAACAGACGCCGGCCTTATTTCTAACTTGGGAAATCTTGCAAAACGCAGATATTCATCACTAATCTCGGTTAAACTATCTACTTCATTCAGGATAGACTGTATCAAATTTTCAGCCTCACTATTTTTCCCTCCATTATAGTTGCTGATTTCATCATACAACAACTCTGTGTTTAAACTAATAGAACTTAATGGATTTCTTATTTCGTGAGCGACCTTTGCCGACATTTCACCTATCGTTGCCAGGCGTTCACTATGCAGTAACTGCTGCTCCAGTCTTTTCCTTTCTGTAATATCATGGCTTGTCAAAACAGTGCCCCAATACTTACCATTGTGATCAGATACCGCAGTATATGTATTGTACAAGAAACCACCCTCAATCCTTATTTCCTGGTGCTGTGAAGTCACAATTCCATTTCTAAATTTTTCAGTAATTCTTGACGCAACTTTTCCTAAATAAGGAGTCTGGCCATCTTTTACTGATTTATTAATTATTTCTTCTCTCTTTACTTTCCATGTTTTTTCAATTTCCTTATTGCACATTGTTATTTTATCATTAGGGTCTATAAAAATCACGCCCTCAGCCATATTTTCTATTGTTGATCTTATCTCAAACAACACATCATCCCTGCTCTTTCTCAACCTGTCCATTATAGATGTCACAAAATAAACTGAAATAAAGATCGTGCTTGCAAGTGCAAAAAATATACCTAGTATATATACTTCAGAGCGCCAGAGTTCCTTGCCAAATGCAAAAGTAGAAAAGATTTTTAAAGGCTGATGTGGTATTACTGCATAATATTCCAGCGATATTAACAAAGCAAAAATGCATACACCAAAAGCGGCTTGCATATAACTGTATTTTTTTTCTAATAATATTCCTGCTATTATGACATGAAACAAAAAATAAAAGATAAAGGGGTTTTCAATACCACCCGCAAAGTATATCAAACATGTCAAGAACAAGAGATCTAACATGATTTGCATACCCGCATGCTTCTGTACAGATGCAAATGTCTTTTTACGGAGAACTTTTATATAAAACATAAAACCTGCATTAGACAACCCTATAATTATTCCTATTATGTATAGTGGAGCAACCCATGTTACAACATCGAAAACGCCGCTGGCGATATATGTCGTAATAAACAACCCAAAGACCGCAATCCAACGCAAAAGAATTAGCCAGTATATACGTTCAACTAATTCCATCCTCATTAAGCCTTCCTTGAACACTTACGTCAGCTCCTTTTTAGGTTTGTTATTATCGTAATTGCGTGCGCATGTCTTTAAACTGCCTTGCCACGCAAAAAGATATTTATAAAAAAGAATTGTATGATTTGATGATATTATTGAACATTATTATATTAAAAATAATATATTATTTGCAACAACAATAATGCTCGAAACATTTTGTATAAGCGCCTATTGACAACAAAACAACCGTTTGTATAATCACGTTGCTTTTTGGGAGTATTCCCAGATTGTTGCAATACTCCAATATTGGTGGAAATATGAAGTACATCGACCCCGCCCAAACACTTGGCGGGCAGGCGTGTCGATGTGTGCAGTGACACGGTCACAGCACACCAAAAAATTCCAAAGCAACCCAGTGCAACAATTTGGGAATGCTCTCTTGCTTTTTTCTTAAAGCAATTATTAATCACAGCCGTAATGCTTTCGCAGTCTCTGTAAAAACTATTTGTAAACGGGATAAAGTCAAAATGCGTGTAGAGTTTGAATTGCCGGATATTGGGATAGAAGCTGGTGATGAAGTTACTTTATCTTTCTGGCATGTTGAAGAAGATGAAGAATTTGTAGAAGGTGACGATATTATGGAAGTTTCTACGAGCAAAGCAACTTTTAATATTCCGGCGCCACATACAGGAAGATTGATTGAAATATTAGTTCAAGAAGGTGACGTCGTAAGAGCAGGCGATGTTATTGCAATAATAGAAACAGAAGGTTATTAAAATAACCGTTGTTTGTGAGAAACTTAATGCCATTTACGGATATTCTGGCCCAGGATCATATTACCGACCACTTCAGAAAAACAATAGCCTCCAATCATCTATCTCACGCATACATCTTTACCGGACAAGATGGGGTGGGAAAGACACTTTTTGCAAAAGAATTCTCAAAAGCCCTTCTTTGCACGGAAGGCAAAGACGATTCCTGTAATTTATGCCGCAACTGCATTCGTATAGAAAAACGCAATCATCCTGATGTTAATTGGATAGATATAGATGAAAAAGCTAAATTCATAAAGATTGAAAATATCAGAAACTTACAGCATTCTGTAAAACTAAGACCTGTTGAATCCAACTATAAAATATTCATCATCAAGGAAGCGGATATGATGAATGAGGAAGCTTCAAATTGCCTGCTCAAAACACTTGAAGAGCCCCCGCTAAACACCATTATTATCCTCATAACCAACTCGCTTACGCCTGTTAAGGAAACAATCAAGTCGAGATGTCAGATAATCAGATTTCGTCCAATTCCAACCCGCGTAATTGAAGACCAGCTAACAAAAAGATTTAATGCTGACACAAGTAAAATTGGATGGTTATCAAGATTTTGCAGTGGAAGCATGGGAAATGCATTTGAACTATTGGAAGATAATTTTTACGAAAAAAACAATAATATTATTAACCGTATTTCAAGGTTAAGTGTGGATAATCTTGACTTTGCCGAAGAAATTATTGATACTTATTTAAGTTCAAGTGATACTTTAGAAGAAAAAAGAGAAGATCTCAAGCGTGTCTTAAATTGCATATTGCAATTCTACCGCGACCTTTTGATAGTTAAAGTCAGGAACACACACGGCGCTCGCAAAAATGCCCCTCCCCTTTTCAATGCAGACCGTGAGGATGCGTTTCAAAGTTGTGTTAATTATTTAACCCGGGAACAAATAATAAACCTGATTGATGAAATCCTGGTATCCACCAAATACATTGATTACAACCTGAACATTAATTTACTGGTAGAAAATATAATTACCAGGATTACTGTACTGATGTCTCCGAAAGGACAGTAAAATTATCCCTTTTTCTTACATGAAGAAAACAACATCGTTGGAATAACGATTTCAAATTTTTAACAAGGAGTAAGATTATGAGAATTGGTATTTTGTCCCGTAATGCCCGGCTCTATTCCACGACTCGCCTGGTAGAAGCAGCACAAAAACGAGGACATAATGTAAAAGTGGTTGACGTGTTAAAGTGTTATATGAATATTACGGCAAACAAGCCTACTGTCTATTATAAGCCCAAGGATAAAAAGGAAAAATTAGAATTTGATGCAGTAATTCCGCGCATCGGGGCATCAGCTACTACTTACGGCACAGCTGTGCTGCGTCAATTTGAGGTTGGCGGTGTTTATTCGGTCAATGAGTCAGTCGCTATTTCCCGTTCACGGGATAAATTAAGGGCTCACCAGCTTCTCGCCCGCAAAGGTGTTGGCATGCCGATGACGGGTTATGCACATGCCGCAAACGCAACCGAAGATTTGATCGAATTCGTGGGGGGCGCGCCATTGATTATTAAAGTCTTGAAAAGCACACATGGTAGCGGTGTGGTGCTGGCTGAAACCAATAATGCGGCAGAAAGCGTTATCAATGCATTTCGTGGTTTAGATGCGGATTTTCTTGTACAGGAATTTATTAAAGAAGCAGGCGGCTCTGACATACGTTGTTTCGTTATCGGTGATAAAGTCATTGCTGCCATGCAGCGCCAGGCAAAAGAGGGAGAATACCGGTCAAACCTGCACTTGGGAGGAACTGCCGCCATCGTGAGATTGAGACCTGATGAAAGAGCATTAGCCGTCCGTGCCGCCAAGGTTATGGGTCTTGATGTTGCAGGCGTGGATATTATCCGCTCAGCGCATGGTCCTCTTGTACTCGAAGTTAATTCATCTCCAGGACTGAATGGAATTGAAACCTCAACGGGAAAAGACATTGCAGGAGCCATCATTGAATATGTCGAGAAAGATGCATTAAAAGGGCCAAATAAAATGAAAGGACGAGGATAATATGCAGGC
>CAKKPF010000130.1:3438-5481 GCA_919901575.1 Candidatus Brocadiaceae bacterium | reverse complement strand
AGAATAATAGCAACGGCAAGGAGCACATTATGAGTTGGATCTTTATGCCATATATTCCAGGCAGGCTTTAAATCTTTCTCCTCTTTTATAGTTTCTGTAATAGGATCGGAAAGAACTGTTTCCGTTACTAAATACTCTTTAACCTCTTCAATATGTATCTCCTCTGGTACTTCTTCATGCCCTTCATCTTCAAGAAGGATAGGTTCATTTTTAACAACGCCAGGAATTGGTTCGGAATTTTGGAAAGGCGCTGAATGCTCATATCCTAATGGCGACGAGCCAATTGCAACAGAGCAATAAAAGGAAATGAAGATGATTACGAAGGTCAGATTAAAATTAAAAGTACGCACGATATATTACCTGGATTTTGCACGAGACGTCGTAAAAAAGAGTGAAAACAATTGAGTTGTCCCTATATAACAGGGATTCATAACATTAACCTATCATAGCGGTAACCCAAATGGTTAAAAGACAAAGTAAGTATAACGCTAAAGTCGTTATAAATCAAATATTTCTTTAAATATGCTTTTAATATATACTTTCTTGTATATAATGTACGATACCAAATATCTTCATAAATTATCAGGAGTCTAATCATGCAGGAAAAGCAAAATGATTCGGTAGATAAGGATCTCACTTTAGATATAGTTGAGACTGCAATGGCTGAAGAACTCAAGGCAAGCGGTTTGTACAAGAAGATATCGGCACAGCTTGAGGACAAGGCTGCAAAGCTTAAGTTCGACGTAATGGCAGATGCAGAACAGAGACATTATGGGCAATTAAAAGAATGGTATGAGGATAATTTTGGCCAAAGTCCAAAAACAAAAAAGATAAAAACGGCAAAAGCCGTCAAAGTGAAGAAGCCTGAAAAAAGAGCAACTTATGAGGATATAATCAAAATAATAATAGATGCGGAAACAAATGCCTGCAAATTCTATGAAGACGCTGCCGGAAAGACAAAAGATAAGGGCGCAAAAAAGCTGTTTGAGGCCATTATAAAAATGGAGAGCGCTCACATTACTCAATTTAAGGATGAATTTCGTGTAATAACGGAACCATCCATTTGGTGTGCAGAGGAAGATATTCCATGGATGCTGGAGGTGTAAGTTCAATACTATTGAATTAGCCGTAGCGGAAACCGTTCGGCTGAGCTCACGCCGATGCCTTCAGGTTTCCATTTATATGCTTACTATATTGTGATGGAAGGCTACCCGTCAAAAAGCACGTCTGGCAAGAAGCCTTCTGCTGCACCCAGACACCGAGTAAGAAAACATTGTGTAATATGACAATGTTCAAATTTAGCAATTGAAAGGAACCAGACTATTAATTATGTGGGAAAGAATTGCAGATATTATAAATGAGGGGGGAAAATTTATCATAACTACCCATCTTTTTTCTGAAGGTGATGCAATTGGTTCAGAACTTGCACTTAAGCGTTTTTTGTGTGGATTAAATAAAGATGCCATAATAGTAAACAATGAGGCACTTCCCTCTGTTTACCGTTGTTTTGATCCTGATAAGGATGTTAAGTTTCTGAAAAGTAAAGATGTTAATATCAACCTTAATGATTTTGATGCAATATTTATTGTTGATGTAGCTGACTGGAGCCAGTTGGGTGATTTTGCAGACATGATTAAGGCCAGCCAGATTACCAAGATATGTATAGACCACCATCCAACGAATTCCGGTTTTGCTGACATAAATGTTATAGTCAAAGACGCATCCTCCTCTGGAGAGCTGATATATGACTTGATTACATATATGCATGGGGAAATTACACTGGAGGTAGCAACTCCTTTATACCTCTCAATGGCAACCGATACAGGATGGTTTAAATTCAGTAATACAAGCGCAAAGGCTTTGAAGGCTTGTTCCGCTTTATTAAAGGCTGGGGTGAAATCCGAGATAATATACGAAAAGTTATATCATAACAAACACATAAGCTATTTGAAGTTGTTAAGCCTTACGCTTGGTGCCTTACGTTCAGAATGTGACGGGCAACTGGTATGGACCAAGATGACCAAGGATATGATTAAATCGTCC
>CAKKPF010000130.1:0-3428 GCA_919901575.1 Candidatus Brocadiaceae bacterium | reverse complement strand
GGCAATGACTTCAGAGGTTCTTAAAATGTGGAAAGAATTTGTGGACACAGATGTAATTATTGATCTTATCCGCGCAGTAAATGAGGTGGAGGTTGTAATTATTTTCAGGGAGTTGGGAGAGAGGAAAACAAAGGCGAGTTTTCGTTCAAAACACACGATAGATGTAAGTAAATTAGCATCCGATTTTGGAGGTGGTGGACACGTGCGTGCTGCCGGAGCATCACTGAATGAACCAATTGATACAGCTATTGGAAACGTTGTGACTGCAGCAAAAGAATTGATGGAAGAAACAACAGCCTGTGTCTCACCAGTCAGCAGTCTCACATAGTCACTTTTACGAGAACATAGCGTTTTTCAGGAAATCTGAAAAGCATCAAATAGCAAAAAAATCCAAAATTCTTTACCCTGTTAAATTATTTGGATGAGGTCTTTACAACAGCTTTCAAAACTTGCATTTTTTATAAAGGCCAATAAAATACTAAGATATATTTAACAGGGCGAGCAAACGGCTCGACTGAGCCCTCGACGTGAGCTCGGTCGAACGCTCGCCGAAGTCTGGTTTTGGTCATCGGACTTAACTCGTTAAACTTCTGTTTGGTTCTGGCTTGTCCAGGTTAGGAGATTATTAAAATGTCAAAATGGGAGTGTTCTGTTTGCGGTTATATATATGATCCTGAAAAAGGAGATAGTATTAGTGGCATTCCACCTGGTACTTCTTTCGAAGCGCTGCCGGATGATTGGGTTTGCCCTGCATGCGGCGCCGAAAAAGATGCGTTTGAGAAAGCAGAATAATGAAAGCTGTAGTTATTAATGAACATGGCAGTGTTGATAAATTAGAATATACCGATTTTGCAAAGCCGGAGATTTCTTCTTCTGAGGTCCTCGTCAAAGTAAATGCATGTGGAATAAACCATCTTGATATATGGGTAAGAGAAGGAATACCCGGCATTACGATTCCACTGCCGCATATACCTGGCTGCGAAATTGCCGGAGAAATAGCCGGGATTGGTAATACGGTTAAGGATTTGAATATAGGCCAACACGTCCTCATTGCGCCGGGGATAAATTGTGGCAGGTGTGAGTACTGTCTGTCTTCCAATGACAGCCTCTGCAGTGAATTCAAAATCATGGGGTTTCAGGTAGATGGCGGTTATGCTGAATATGTAAAGTCTCCGGCAGAAAACATAATTGCAATATCGGATAGATTGTCTTTTGAAGAATGGGCTGCTGTACCACTGGTGTTCCTGACAGCCTGGAATATGTTAAAAATACGTGGAGATTTGGCAGCAGGAGAAACTGTCCTGATTCACGCTGCCGGCAGCGGTATTGGCAGTGCAGCGATACAGATAGCAAAGCTCAGTGGAGCAGAGGTAATTACTACCGTTGGCAGTGATGAGAAATTGGAAAAGGCAAAAGAACTTGGCGCTGATCACGTAATAAATTATTCAAAGGAAGATTTTGTAAATAAAGTAAATGAGTTCACAGATAGCAAAGGTGTTGACGTGGTATTTGAACACATCGGTCCTGAGACCTGGGAAAAGAGCCTGTTATGCCTTAAACGAGGCGGAAGAATAGTGACCTGCGGCGCGACAAGCGGGTCAACAGTGAGCTTTGATTTAAGGTTTTTATTTGCTAAACAGCTTTCTATTTCAGGTTGTTATATGGGAAGCAGGAAGGATCTGCTGGAAGTCTTGACACTTATGGAATTGGGCAGGTTAAAGCCTGTTGTAGATTCGGTATTTCATCTTAAAGACGCTGCGGCGGCTCAAACAAAGATGTTAGACAGAAAACAGTTTGGAAAGATTGTACTGGTGCCATAATGAGACTGAAAAACAAGACGGCAATTATTACTGGTGGTGGAACAGGTATTGGGAAAGCATCTGCCGTTTTATTCGTTAAAGAAGGCGCTAATGTTGTAATATGATAAAACAAAATACCGGTGTTGTGCTGGAATCACTTCGATTAAGGATTAAGGATGGTATCAAGACTGCTTCCGCCCTTGGCTTCAAAGGTATTCAAATCGATGCAACACAAAGAGAGATAACCCCTGAAAATCTATCCCGGACAGGCAGGCGGGAATTAAGGCGTCTTATAGACACAAACAGATTATGTCTCTGCGCATTGGGTGGAGAGCTTGGCGTTGGTTTTATTAATGAAAATGAATTTGATTTTCTCATCAAGAGAATAAAAGCAATTATAAATCTTGCTCTCGATTTACAAACCAGTATTATAACCGTACAAATAGGCAGCATACCAACGCAGACTGATTCCACACATTGGCATTCCGTAAATACTGCCATTGGTGAGATTGGCAGACATGCCGAAAATTACGGATGCAGACTCGCCGCCAAAATTTCATTTGATAGTTATTCAACGCTAAAGGATTTTCTGAAATCACTATACACTGAAGGTATTAAACTAATCTATGATCCTGCATCACTAATGATAAACAACCTGGACCCGATAAAAGGAATACATGAATTACACAAATATATAGTTCACACAAATCTCTGGGATACCAGACAAACCGAAGAAGGGCGAAACATCGAAGTCCCCATTGGAGAGGGCATAATACCGGCTGAGGAATTCGTCTCTACACTTGAATCAACAGGATATCACGGGTTCTACGTTGTTAATTCCAAAACAATGCAACAACCTGTCGAAAATATCAAGAAGGGTAAAGAATTTCTGGATAGGTTTTAAATCCTTTATAATATATCTTTTCTCTTCAAACAACTAATTCAAATATTTTTGATGGTTTTGCATCAGGGACTAATCCTTCTTTAATATCATTGTATATCTCTAATAAATTTCTCTTCAATTCCTCTAATGTTGTGCCCTGACTTTCGTAATCGGGATACTCCCGTATATGCCCAACATACCATCCATCATCTTCTTTGTAAATAATGCATGTCTTCATAGTTATACATTTAATAGATTGTAAAATTCAAAATTATTATTTCTCATAATGACATAAATAACCCGCTGGTGAACAGCCTATTGAAAATCAAAAACAGGCTTTTCGCCAGTCGGGTTGATTTTTTTGTTAGGGGCTTTTTCTTAATTGTTTTTATACCCTTGAATGAGCGCAAACCATGGTGTAAATTTGCCCACCGTCTTTCGCGTATTCAAGAATTGCGGAGCAATCATCATAAATGCTTCCGTGTGCCTTTACAGTAAGGGTATTTTGAGCATCCATAAAATTTCCCATATTTTCCGTTTCTCAGCACCATGACAGAATTACATGCAGGGCATAATTTACCTTTTTCTGTTGATGTATTAGGCACAGACTTAGTTTGAAAACTGGCTTTTCTTGTTCGATGTTTACAAGATATGCATAACCTACCCATGCCAGTTTTGAGTGACTCATCATAAAATTCCTTCAACTCTTTGTATTTTCCACATTATAGACATTGTTTTATTTCCCC
>CAKKPF010000129.1 GCA_919901575.1 Candidatus Brocadiaceae bacterium | reverse complement strand
TACCTTCCAGCATTTTTGACCATGTATCACCCCCCTTCGTAACAAGATTTCTCCCCACTAAATTATCTTTGAGCCGTTTGTACGTATTGCGGCCCAACCTCCATATAATCAAGCGTCCTTTCTATTATGTTTCCTACTGCCGGCGCCGCTACTGTACCTCCATAATAAGCGCCGTTTTCCGGCTCATTTAAAGACACCAGGACGCAAACTTTAGGTTCATCCACAGGAGCATACCCAACAAATGAACTAATATATTTATCAGAATACTTCATTTTGTTCCCAACTCTCTGTAATTTCTTAGCTGTCCCGGTCTTACCTGCAACCCTATACGTAAAAAGCATTGCCCTTTTACCCGTTCCTTCTTTTACAACATTCTCCAGAATAGGAGACATTACTTCCCTCGCAATTTCTGGAGAAACAACTCTTCTAACTCGTTCAGGAGTATTATATTTCTTTTTCACTCTTTTACCTGAATAGTCAGTTATTTTGCTAATAATTTGTGGTTTCAGCAATGTCCCTCCATTAGCAATAGAGCAGAAAGCCGTTACCAATTGTATCGGTGTTACTGCCGTCTCGTACCCGAAGGCAACTGAGATTGTTGAATCAAGCGACCAAAGGTTCAAAGGCCTTACTATACCTCTGGCTTCACCGGGTAGTTGAATTCCAGTCTTTTCACCAAAAGAGAAATTCTTCAAATAGCTGTATAATCTGTTTTTTTCTATACGCATCCCTAGTTGTGCCATTCCAATATTACTCGAATGAACTAATATGTCAGATACACTTAAATAATCGTATGAATGAATATCCCTGATTACCCTGCTTCTAACTTTATAAACGCCATTATGGCAAAAAAACTGCTCATCTTCTTTCACTAAACCACTATCCAGTGCACCGCTTACAATTAAGGGTTTAATCAATGAACCTGGTTCAAAGCAATCCGTAATTGCCCTATTACGCCTTTCTAGTGGACTTGAATCCTGCACGGAATTTGGATTAAATGAAGGGTAATTAGCCATTGCTAACACCTCTCCTGTGGAAGGGTCCATTGCTATTGCAATTGCCGAATCAGGTTTCCACTTCAAACATGCATTTTCAAGCTCATCCTCAACTATAGACTGAATCTTACAATCAATAGTTAAAAAGACACTGTTGCCATATCTTGCAGAGACCGTTTCTCCCTGTAATGTAAAGAATTGCCGTTGATAACCATCTTTTTCTACTACCTTTGACCCTTTACTTCCAGAAATGACTTGATTGAGCGAACCTTCAATACCTTCTAAGCCATTTTCATCAACATCAGTAAAACCCAAGACATGAGAGCATAATTTTTCATATGGATAAACCCTTTTGTACTCATGTTTAAACCCAATACCTTTAAGATTTTTCTGTCTTAGCAGGTCTGCTTGTTCATCTGGTATTCTTCTTTTTATCCACACAAACCGCTTCTCTTTGTTTAATAGTTTTGCAACTTTTGTTTTATTTAAGCCCAATGCCTCAGATATTACCTTGGCAGTCTTCTTTTTATCCTCTATGGATAACGGATCGGCAAAGACAGAACTTACTTGAATTGATTCTGCCAGTTTCACACCGCTTCTATCGAAAATAATTCCTCTTCTTGTGGGAATATCCAGTTTTTTGAATTGTTGTGAGAAAGCTAATGAGGAATATTTTTTGTGGTCAATAATCTGTATGCGAATCAGTTGATACAACAGGACGGAAAATATTACAAGAATACTGAAACACAAGATGGTTGCTCTTATTTTATAACACTTTGGAATTTTATTTGTGTTTAACATTATATTTCTTTACAACTAATTTAATTAGAAATTTGAAACACTTAAGCTTCAATCTTTCCAAGCAATTTTTTGTTCAAGCTTTTATGAGATTTTTTCACAACCGCGATGCCTTCCTCTTTCTGTATAATCAGATTAAGATTCATATCTTTTACTTTTAAAGATATTATTTCCGGCCATTTCAATTTGTCTGATTTAAATCTTAACTTTTTGTTATCTTCTGATAATCTCGCCAGATCATTCTCCATTTTTGTAACATCGTATCCAATTTTTATTATTCTCGAACCTTCCGACATAGCGAAAATTGCCATTACTAAAAGAACAACAAGTATAAAACCGTATCTGCAAACTTTCATAAATTATGTCCTTTCTGCTGCACGAAGTTTAGCGCTTCTAGCTCTAACATTTTCCCTGATTTCAGAATCAAGGGGACTTAGAGGCTTTTTTGTAAGAATCTTCAGACTGGATGCGTCTTGCCACTTACGAAAGGCGCTCTTGACTAAACGGTCCTCAAGAGAATGAAAGGATATCACAACAATTCTTGAACCACTGGCCAGGAACTCACATACATTATTTAAGAAATACTCCAAACTCTTCAACTCATCATTTACAGCTATTCGTAGTGCATGATATACGCGAGTAGTGGGATGGATT
>CAKKPF010000128.1 GCA_919901575.1 Candidatus Brocadiaceae bacterium | reverse complement strand
GAAGAAAAAGGTTTGGTTATTGGGTTTCTTGGGTGCAGGGGTGTTAAGTTTGACACTGGCTCAAAGCGCAGGCGCTGGTTTCATACAGGGCACAAGGGTAAGGACAGAGCACCCATCCCCATTCCACGTTGCAGTTTCGCCTGATGGTGGTACATTGGCTATAGCCAACCAGTCAGGCCATAGCGTGACTTTTGTTGACACAAAATCGAGGGCGGTTACTGGAGAAGTGCCTGTACAGGTGCAGCCGGAATCTTCAGTATTTACGCATGATGGACGTACCTTATATGTATGTAATGCTGAAAGTGACAGTGTGTCAGTTGTTGATGTAGGTAAAAAGGCAGTTGTTACAACAATTAAAGTTGGTGACTGGCCTTGTAGCATTAAACTGTCAAAAGACGGGTCAAAGGCTTATGTATGTTGTTCGGGCAGTATGTGGAATACGGTTGATATCATTGACACTGCAAAGAATAGCAAAGTCGGCGAGATCAAGACAACTGATTATGGTCCAAGGGATATAGCTATTTCGCCTGACGGGAAAACTGCGGCTGTAATCCTGGATACAACAGGCAAGATCAACAGGGGTGTTGATTTTGTAGATCTTGCAACGTGAAGGGTTGTTGAGCATAGGAACATTTATCAGAGCGCTAACCTGAGAGGCGTAGCGTATACGCCTGATGGAGCATATGTGCTTGTTACAATGGAACAGCCAAAGAACTGGCTGCCTGTTTGTGAGGCAGAGAATGCTCAGATATTCTCAAACAACCTTGCAGTTGTAGAAACTAAGGCTGGTGGAAAGGTTGCATGTATGCCTTTGGATGAGCATAACAACTATGATGGAAATCCTTATGGTTTGGCCGTGGATCCAGGTGGAAAGTATGTATATATCGGCATAAGGAGCATGCACAGGGTAACAATTCTTGATCTTGGGAAATTGATTGATATCGTTGCAAGCAGCACACAGGAAGAGTTGGACGATATGAAGAACGACCTGACGCTGATGGTTGACTATCTGGTTACCAGGGTTAACGTAGGGCTAGGCCCAAGTTCTGTAGCATTGTCACCTGATGGCAAGATCTGCTATGCTGCAAACTATTTTACAAATAACATATCAGTCATTCAAACGCCGGTTAATTGATAGTATGTGTAGCTTTCGAGTTATCGAAACAGGATTTGTTTTCTAAAAATTTTTTAAAAGGAGGTCGGTGATGAAGAAGGTGTTGACATTAGGATTAGTCGCTGCCTTTACACTGGTTGGTTTTTCTGCTCCTATGACAGTAGGTGCAGGAAATGCCCAGGTAATAGCGACAATACAGACAGGTCCGGAATGGGAACCGCTTGGAAGAGGAGAGCCATTGACGGTTCCCGAAGTGCATTACAGGGTGAAACACGCTCCATACCAAAGTGAATTGGTCAGATATGGACAATTTCAGTTTAATGAAGCATCATGGACACTGCAGGGTGAGTATTCATGTGCAAGCTGCCATTATGAAAGAGGTCAGACAACTGGTTTGATCTGGGATCTCGGAGACGAAGGATGGGGCAGTTGGAAAAACACAAAGTATATACGCGGCGGCAGGTATCTCCCACCGTTCAGGCATGAAGGTTTTACCGGTCATCCTGATGAAATCGTAGGTGCTACATCTTCGATTGACAGGGTATGCGGACGTGACCCTGGATTTGTGTTCAGAAGTGAGAATTTCTCACCTGAGAGATTAGAGGCTTTGATTGCCTACATCAGATCATTAGAGTTCACAGGAAGTCCTTTCAGGAATGAAGACGGTTCATTGACAGAAGCACAGAAGAGGGGTTGGAAAGTATTCAGCGATCCAAAGGTTGGATGTATTGAGTGTCATCCTGGCGATCCAAAGAACCCGAGTGCACTGTTCAGCGATGCACAGACCCATGATGTTGGAACCGGAAGAGTTGGTAAGGATGGATTCAGGACAACTCCTGGAGCAGTATTTAACACTGCGGCTCTCGAGCGTGGTGTTGATCCATACGGTGAAGAGTACAATGTGCCTATCATTGGTCTTGATCTTGTAAAAGAGTTTGATACGCCTACATTGAGAGATATTTACGCTTCAGGTACATATTTCCATGACGGCAGCGCTGAGACGTTGATGGCTACAATAGATAATACAGCTACAACAAAGGATATGCATGGAATTACATCACATCTGAGCAAACAAGAGTTGCAAGATCTAGTTGAGTTTATGAAGGCTTTGTAAAAGGTTCTTTGTAAGGAAATAGTCTCCGGTTAATTGCCGGAGGCTATTTTCTATGAAAACTTTCAGTGTCTTAATTTGTGTTTAATTTACATTAAAAAAGGAAAGGAGTAAACCAACTTATGAAGAAGGGATTTTTAAAGTCAATGGCATTGGTTGGTGTTGTTGCAATATGGGGGCTTTTTAGCAGCGCTGACTGCCAGGCGCAGGTTATGACTGGTGGTCCTAAGCCTGGTAAGGCTATATGGGCTGATTACTGGGGTATGGCAAAAGAGATTCAGGGGAAGGTTGAATCTGTAGTATTTACCCAGTCAAAACCTACAACAGCAGGCGACCCGTATCATCAATACCCGAATTACGTATCTAATGACAGCAGGATTGTGTCTTACGACATGAAGACAAGGAGCCTGAAAGTGCTTACAAAAGATTTCCAGAGCGCTTATGATCCTTGCCTTAACTGGGATTGTACAAAGATTGCATTTGCAGGTGTTCACAAAAAAGGCGGCGGCAGTCAGATATGGGAGATGAATATTGATGGTTCAGGCGTAAGACAGATGACTGATGCGCCTGGTGCATTCAGAAGCCCTCTCTACTATGCAGCCGGTGCCATTGAGGAAGGTAAAGGTAGAGTGATATCAAGAGACAGATACTTCGAAGGTGACTGGAAGCATCGTGGAGATGTTGACAAGATGGGTTTCCTGATTGTTGCTTACTCACCTGAAGGATCTATTGATGAATTTGGCAGACCTTTTGGCTTCAACATCTTTAGGCTTGACCCTCAGGGCGGAAAGTCAATGGATCGCATTTGTGGCCACTTGTTGGTAGGTATCAATATGACTAATGTGGATACAGTTATAGACAAGATCACTTACAACGTAAGTTCTGATTTTGATCCAACAATAACTCGTGATGGAAACATCATGTTCAGCAGTACACAGGCAAATGGTACGCATAACAATTCTAATGGTAGCACATGCCTCATAGTTGATAACTGGGATGGCTCTTACCCAAGGCACATCTACGGTAATGAAGTAGATGAGCAGCCTGACACACCTAAGATTCAGGCGAAAGAAAGCTCAGACGGTTACCTGTATTACATTGAGGCTTTGGACAATAATTCTGGTATAGGTAATCTTGCCAGGGTAAGTTGGACAACTCCTCATTCGAAGACACAATCCAGACTGAGCAATGATGGCAGACTCTACAGAAGTCCGCATCCATTACCGGATGGCCGTTTAATGGTTTCTTCTGCTGAAAGACGTGACTTTGGTATATACTGGTTCAGCGCAGACAAGGGTACAGTTTCTGAGTTAGTTTATGATGATCCGGAGTGGAACGATCATCAGCCTCAGCCTGTTTATCCACGTTACAAACCAAGATGGATAAATTCGTTTACAGCAGGTAATGAGTTTGGCGTTACTACTGTGACCTATCAGCCTTTTGACCAGGTTAGAGTGGAAGGATATCCTCACTCATGGAGTACAACAATCTGTTTTGATACAACATTGACAAATCTTCCAATTGGTCCATATCCTCAGCAGAGAGCGAAGGAAGTTGGTCATGGTGATATCAAAGCTATCAGGGTGCTTAACGCCATAGAGGCTAATGAGCCGGATGCCAACAGGTATCTACAGGGTGCTGGAAGCCATCTTCTTGGTGGTGCAAAATCTAGCTCTAACTCCGGTACTTCATTCTCTCAGAGACGTATGTTTGGTTATCAGTATGTAGAGGATGATGGCTCAGTTGTAAGCTCACATCCTGGTGATGAGCCTTATTGCACACAGATACTGGATGACAGAGGCATGTCAGTACAGACACAGCTTTCATGGGCATATGTGAGGCCTTATGGTGGCAGGATTTGTACAGGATGTCACTGGGGTTCTTATGATAAGAAGGGTTATCTGAATATTCACACAAAAGCGCTTTACAACTGGTGGTTTAGTGATTTGAGCCATTATGATTCACCGTTTATGTGGGCTAACTTAAGAGTTGACAAGAATGGAAAGTATGCTGGTGTGAAACATGGTGATGACGTAGTTGTACCTGCTGACGTTTATTATGGTGGCGCTTCCGGTACTACTTCAGCAAAAGTTGAAGGTTTAAACATTGACAAGTTGAGAACTGTTGACTTCAGAAGAGACATTCAGCCTGTCATAGATGCAAAGTGTGCTTCCTGCCATGGCTCAACGCAGGCTCCTAATCTGAGTGGCAGCACAAAGCTGGTATCTGTTAGTGGCGTTGCTGCATACAGTCAGTCATATAACAGCTTACTGGCGGCTCAGAGAGGAAGAGATACAAATATTGGTGGAAAGTATGTGAACCCGAGTGCTGCTATAAACAGTCTTCTTATTTGGCGTCTGTTTGAAGAAGAACTGTCACAGTTTGCATCAAGGGCGAATCCTATACCTGTTGAAGGAAGGGTTATGCACAACAAGATATTGACACCGGAAGAAAGATTCTTATTTGTTGAATGGGTAGATTTGGGTGCGCAGTGGGACAACATACAGGGTCCAGACCCTTATCCAGGTTATAGAGCCCATTAAGGATTGTTAGTATTTCTTAAATTCTTGATGCTCAGTTGAGCATTTCATTAACAAAAAGCTGGCATAGCAGGGGTTTGAAAGCTATGCCAGCTTTTATATTTTATTTATTACATACAAAATCCACTTGACAAGTAAGCGGTTATAAGTATAATTCACCAACCTGTAGTGAATGGAGGTGATATTTGTTTTTTTGCTCTAAGGTATTGCTATTTATAGCCCTTACGAGTAAGACATAACTGGCTTGTGAGTTGGAATTATTGAGACATTTAAATGTTGCTTCAAGTTTAGATTAGTATCTTTATAGGTAAAGAAGAAAGGAGAAGAGAAAAGAATGATGCATTCAGTAAGAGGATATTTGTTAATGATGGCAGTTATTGCCGGTTGCGCAATTTTGCCGATGAATTTCAGCAAAAGTGTAAATGCAGATGAGGCTGCTCCTACGTTTCAGGATGTGGCATCATCGATTTATGGTCAAGCTGTAGGGCCTGATGATTCAGGGGTGAATTATGTGTTTGGTTTGACTGCGAAATACTCAGGGCCGGATAGAACATTGCCAGGTGAGGGTAAGTTTAAAAACATATTTTATTACTTACCGGTAACCGCAATGTACTATAACCCTGATGATTACTATGTATCAACGCAAGCGGTTGAGGGCGTATTCAAGACTGAGGAGTGTGTTTTATGTCATACCGTGCAGACGCCTCGAATCGTAGTTGATTGGAAAGCGAGTAAGCACTCAAAGGGTGGTAAGACAGTTGCGATGGAAAAGGAACAAGTGGTTGGTTGTGACTCATGTCATGGTAATAATCACAAAGAATTAAGAATGCCGAGCCACAACACTTGCGGCAAGTGTCATACAAAGGAACATGGCGAGCATCTAGCTGGTGGACAGGGATCACATAAACCTACTACTATATGGGATGTTTCGGTTACTGAATTTGCATGGCAGATTGGGAAACCTGGAGAAGAGGTAGCCGGATGTGCTCAATGTCATGGTATCGCTGGAAACAGGTGTGATGGTTGTCATACCAGGCATCAGTTTAAACCTTCAGAGGCCAGGAAACCTGATACCTGTGGTGTTTGCCATATGGGTGTTGACCATGCGGAATATGAGTTCTATTACAACTCATACCACGGAAAAATACTCATGATGGAAGGTAATACTTGGGATTGGGATAAGAAATTGACACCACAGAATTACCGAGTGCCAACTTGTGCATACTGCCATATGGGAGAAGATGGAAATCATAATGTACAGAATGCTTCAACTGAGTATGCACACATGGGTATGTTTCAGCTTTATAGAGGTGCGCCAAAGCATAAAGCCAAGAGGGATGCATGGATAAAAAAATGTCAGGGATGTCATTCTCCGCGTTGGTCAGCGGAGCATTTGTATGCTATGGACGAGCAGATAAATATCAGCTTCACTAAGTGGCGCGAAGCAGTGAACATACTTGTTGGATTGTATCTGGAAGGTTTATTGGATCCAATGCCTGCTGACCTGGCGCCTGACTGGACAGGTGGTCACACGATGAATCTGTTACCTGGTGGCGCGCCAAGATTCTATAACGTATCAGATATAGAGAGAATGGCTGTAGAGATGATTGTGTACCAGGTAACTTCAGTATACAAAGCAGCAGCACATTTCTCAATTGACGATGTTACTTACAATTCAGGTGCATTCCCTATGGATAGGCAGCTTGTTGAGATTAAGTCTGAGGCTTCTAAATTGAGAAGAATTGCTACACTTGAGAAAGAGGTCGGTATAAAACATAAGGCCTA
>CAKKPF010000127.1 GCA_919901575.1 Candidatus Brocadiaceae bacterium | reverse complement strand
AGCCTGTCCATGCCTTCCCTGATATTTTCCATGGATGTTGCGTATGATATCCTGACGTGATGATCAGAACCGAAGCATTCACCGGGAACAACGGCCGTTCGGGCTTTATCCAGGATTAAATTTGATAAATCGACCGAGTTAGCAGTTGTCTGGCCGCAGATATCACGCCCATACAGAGCGGATACATTCGGAAATACATAGAAAGCGCCTTTGGGTAACATGCAGGTTATCCCGTCTATATTGTTGAGCCTTTCTACAATGTATCGTCTCCTCTTATCAAATTCTGCAACCATATCTGTAATCGCCTTTTCATCTCCTCGCAGGGCTGTTATTGCCGCTTTCTGGGTAAATGAGTTTGGGCCGGAAGTTGAATGATCCTGGACGAGCGTGGCAGCTTTTATAATATCGGCAGGACCAACTGCATAGCCAATTCGCCAACCTGTCATCGAATACGTTTTTGAGAATCCATTTACGGTAATTATCTTCTCAAAAAACTTTTTACCGAATGAAGCAGGACTAAAGTGCTTCTCTCCGTCATATATAATTTTTTCGTATATTTCATCTGATATAACATACAAGCCTGCGTTAATTGCAACATGGACTATTTCATAAAGTTCATCTTTTGTATAAACGCTGCCGGTAGGATTACAGGGGCTGTTTATTATAAGTACTTTTGTCTTGTTCGTTATGTTACGTTCAATGTCGCTTTTTGTAATCTTAAAGTCATTCTCATCGGAAGAATTAATAAACACGGAAACCCCCCTTGCGAGGACAACTTGTTCCGGATAGCTTACCCAATATGGCGAGGGAATCAGAACCTCATCGCCATCATTACATAAAGCAAGGAGGCAATTATAAATTGCCTGTTTAGCGCCGCACGAGACAATCACTTGTTGGGGCGTATAACTTATATTATTTTCTTTCGACAACTTCTCGCAGATAGCTTCTTTTAGATCTATAATGCCAGAAGTGGGTGTATACTTTGTGAAACCACTTTTTAGAGATTCGATTGCCGCAAGCTTTATGTTTTCCGGGGTATCAAAATCCGGCTCTCCTGCACTAAAACCGATTACGCTTACACCTTCTGAGACCAAGGATTTAACCTTGCTGGTAATAGATAATGTTGCAGAAGGTTTTATTTTATTTACAACCTGCGATATCGACATGCTGAAAACTATCTCTATTATTTTAAATATTAAGTGTTAAATAAAGATTTCAGTTTATTAAAACAATCAGGCGTTGTCAATTCGTATTTATTTTCATGTAGTTTTGTAATTGACATTTTTGTGATTTAACGGTTATAATTTTGAAGGCAGGCGTTTATTAGTTGGTATAAAAATTTTAAATTTACATTTAATTTCTCGTAATATATAAATAACGCCACTCATTCCCCATACCGGGTGATATTCTTGGAAGAAGACAACTTATATATACTTTTAAATTACCTGCCGCAAATCCTGTTTATGTTGTTCCTGCTCTGTTTCTCCGCTTTTTTTTCTGCCACAGAGGCCGCTTTTTTTTCATTAACCAGAGAAGAGATTAGCCGGTTTGGCAAAAGCGATAGCAAATCCGAAAGATTGGTAAATACACTCCTGAAAACACCGAAGAATTTGTTAACAACCATTCTGCTTGGAAATATGCTGTCAAATATTGGTTTTTTTTGTGTTTCTTATGGCATCGCCCGAAAAATAGCTGTCGCCGGTCCCAATGGTGGTGTCTGGACGGCAGGGATGGTGTGTGTTTTCAGCTTACTTGCGATTATTATTATGGGAGAAGTAATCCCCAAAAATATAACAATAAAAGTTCCAGATAAGTATTCCAGGTGGGCAGCTATGCCTATTTATATTTTCGATAGGATCTTTTTGCCATTTCGTGTTCCCATTGTTTCATTTATCAATGTAATAAGCAAAATTTTTGTTAAAAGTGGAGACGAGGAGAAATGTGTAACTATTAATGAATTAAAGATGCTTGTAGCGTTTAGCGAAAAACAGGGTGTTGTCGATAGAGAGGAACGCTTGATGATACATGGTATTTTAGATTTTAAAAGAGTACAGGTAAAAGAGATAATGATTCCAAGGGTTGATATGAATTTGTATAACATCGCCGACCCGGCAGAGGTGCTTATTGAACTTGCACGTGAAACAAAACATACCAAGATTCCCGCTTATGAAGAAACGACAGACAACATTATAGGCACAATACACGCAAAGGATGTTTTTCTTGATCCGAATGTAGAATTAAGGAGCATTTTGAAACCAATTCAATTTGTTCCTGAAACGAAGAGTATTGAAGGATTGTTGCGGCAGTTTATACGAGAAGGTAGTCAGATGGCCATTGTTGTAGATGAGTATGGCGGTACTGCAGGACTTATTACACTTGAAGATATTATAGAGGAAATTGTTGGTGAAATTCAGGATGAACATGAGAAGCCCAGAGAAACACTCGAAAAGATTGATGAAAATAAATACCTGATTTCCGGTAACTTGAGTATTCGCGATTGGTCCGATACTTTTGGCGTGGAGATAGAACCAATGGGAGTTGATACTGTAGGCGGATTTGTCATTACTTTGCTTGAACATATTCCAAAAAAAGGCGATTCTGTGGAATATGAGGATTTTGTTTTTACAGTCGAGGGAGTCAGGAAGAGGCGTATTACTTCGATATTACAAAAAATGAAAATAAAAAAAGAGGCGGACGAAGACAAAGATGACTGAATTCTATTTGTTAATTCTGTTTATTTTATTCTCTTCGTATTTTTCAGGGATTGAGATTGCCATTTACTGTATCAACCGTGTCAGATTACAGTATAAGGTAGACAGGGGAATAAGAAGCGCAAAAATTATTAAGAGATTATTAGAAGATCCGCAAGCTTTAATAAGCACAATATTAATCGGCAATAATATTGTGAATTATTTGGCCGCTGCAACATTTACAAATATCATGTCAAAAAATATATCTCAAGCTAATCCGGAACTGGTTGCAACCCTGATCCTGGCGCCAATTATGCTGATTTTTGCAGAGGTTATGCCGAAGAATATTTGCCAGAGAAGGGCGGACACATTTCTTTACACCGCATCGCCAAGTGTCAGATTTTTTTCACAACTATTCTTCCCTTTAGTGTACGTTTTGAAGGGTATCAATAAAATTTCACAACTATTCTTTAAAAATGTGAGTAAAAGGACAACGATTTTTACACCGTACAGATTAGGATTTTTCATAAGGGAAGGGGTTGAAGAAGGAATCATTTCCGGCTATCAGGATATGATGGCAAGAAATATTATGAAGCTTGGAAGTATCCCGATAAAAAAAATTATGATACCGCTTAAAAGGACAACCCTGGTCTCATATAATGCAAGTGCTGATCAAATAATTGGTTACGCAAAAAATGCAAAGTTTTCCAGGTTTCCTGTTTATAAAGATTCGAGAAGTAATATTGTTGGTATAATAAACTTATTCGATTTTTTGAGTGTTGGTACAGAAAAGTCAACAATAAGCGACTTCTTAAAAGATACCGAGCGCCTTAACTCAGAAACATTTATAGATAATGCGCTGGTAAGAATGCAAAAGACGAAACAGCGAATGGCGATAGTTACCAACAAAAATAATGAATCAATAGGAATTGTAACGATTAAAGATCTTGTAGAAGAGATTGTTGGAGAGCTGACAGCATGGTAAAGATAAGCGTGTCAAAAGAATTAAGTTGACAATTTTTTTTAAAATAATATAATTTGACTTTGTTGCAAAGTTAGTCAAGAATAGCTTTTTATATTCATATAGTTTACAATGAAACTATCCAGCAAAACAGAATACGCAATACTTGCGCTTTTGGAGTTGGGGCAAAGATATGGTAAAGGGTATGTATTAAGTAGAAACATAGCAAGCAGCAGGGATATTCCTGAGTCATTCATTGAGCGAATATTGTTAACACTTAGAAACGGCAATGTGATAGTCAGTGTTAGAGGGGCAAATGGGGGACATTGTCTTGCCAGAGATCCTGGCAAAATAAGTGTCAGAGAGATAATAGAGTTGTTTGAGGGGTCTCTGGCACCGATTGACTGCGTAAATGAGAGAATATCGTCTCTATCTGCATGTTGTTCCGTTGAGGCTTCATGCGTGTTAAAGGATCTATGGCAAAAAATGTATGATGCGATGTTGGCAAGTATAGAAAATATTACGATTAAGGATCTCATTACTCAGGAGAGGACACAAAAAGAAGGCGCAATGTATCATATATAAATTTTCACCTATTGTTGACTAAGCTGCAAACAAAGTAATATGATTAAACTTACGGAGGATCAAATTGGATTCATTCCTTCTAGCAAAAAACTATAGATATATTATTATATTAGTTGCCATATTTTTGTTTGGCTTGATGGTTTATATGCCTGCTCCGGAAGGGCTTACAGATGACGGGAAAAAGGCACTAGCTATATTCGTACTCTGCGTTGTTTTCTGGGTTAGCCAGGTAATACCATTGATGATAACAAGCCTTCTTGCCATCATACTTTTTCCATTAATGGGGGTATTACCGGCAGACAAAACTTACTCCCTTTTCGGTAATCAGGCTGTTTTTTTTATTCTGGGGGCGTTTATTTTGGCATCTTCTGTTACGAGGACAGGTTTAGGTAATCGAGTGGCATTGATAGTCTTGAAATGGTTTGGCCGTTCGCCGAAGATATTGCTTCTGGGTGTTATTACGCTGCCCGCATTCTTTTCATTTTGGATGTCAGAACATGCTGTGGCGGCCATGATGTTTCCTGTTGTTGTGGCTATTTCTGCCAGCCTGGAACTAAAGCCGACAAAAAGCAATTATGGCAAGGCCCTGTTTTTAGGCATGGCGTGGGGATGCGTTATCGGTGGGATAGCGACATTCCTGGGCGGCGCAAGAGCGCCTTTGGCAGTTGGTATACTTCAGGATGCTACAGGCGAATCTATAGACTTTATCAAATGGTCCCTGGCAGCTTTGCCAACGGTTATAGTAATGCTGGCCGTTACATATTTGTTGTTGATTATCCTCTTTCCTGCAGAAATAAAAGATGTAAAAAGGGCACGAATACTCTTAATTAATAGGACTGCGTGCGTAGGGAAAATGAAACGGGATGAATGGTCTATCGGGATTCTAATGATTGTGACAATATTGTCATGGATTTGTCTGGGGAAGAAGTTTGGTTTGGCTAATATTACATTGGCTGCGGTTGTTATCGCCTTTGTTTTTAAGCTGTTGAGCTGGAAAGAAGTGGAGGAAGATGTGAACTGGGGCCTGATATTTATGTACGGAGGTGCAATATGTCTCGGCTCTGCTCTGGGAAAGACAGGCGCAACCCATTGGTTGGTAGATATAACCATCTCAGGATCAATCCAATCACCATTTACTTTAATTATGATAATATCACTTGTTGCGATTCTTATGACCGAAGCCATAAGCAATTCAGCAGTAGTTGCGCTCTTAATGCCAATTGCGATTGGACTTGCAATAGATTTTTCGATAAATCCAGCAATTACTACATTGGCCGTAGCTGTTCCATCGGGACTGGCCTTTATTCTGCCCATTGGTACTCCGGCGGTCGCCATTGCGTACTCATCTGGCTTCATTAAGACAGGTGATGCGTTTAAAGGGGGAATAATACTGAACATTGCGGCATGGATATTATTCAATTTTTTTGCTTATTTTTACTGGCCAATACTGGGCCTTGGATGGTGATTTAAGGTTCTGTTTAATTTTCAATCCCCCTTTTTTAAAGGGGGAAATTGGGGAATTTGTCAGATCAAAATAGTGAATGATGGATAAAATACTTCTTATACTTTCGACTACAAGAAAATCGGACAAGTGTGTTCAAGAGGCGGTTGACATTGCATGTAAGGAAAATGCCAAACTGATAATACTTTTTGTCGTTGATTATGAGGTACCACAGAAAATATTTGACAGTCTGACTGAAGAGGGATGGATTGGGGGAAAAACAACCGAGAACCTTTTTAATGCTGTTTTGGATGAATACTCAGTTCAAGGGAAAGATAAGATTCTGGAGATCGAAGAAGTGGCTAAAAACAGGGGCATTAACTACAAATCGATCGTCAAAAGAGGTACGTTTTTAGATGTGGCGTTAACTGTTGCCGAAAAAGAGGAGGTAAACCTGATTATAGTTACAAGGAGAAAAAGATCCGGTTTATCAAGGTTCTTTTTCGGATCAGCCGTGGCAGAGCTAAAAGAAAAAGTAACGTGTGAAGTCAGGATTATAGACGAATAATGAAAGATATATCTACAATAAAATTAGATACTGATATTTTGATTATTGGGGGTGGCGCTGCGGGATGTATGGCGGCAATTGAGGCGAAAAAACTTGATCAAAGTATTAAATGTGTTGTTATGGAAAAAGCACATATTGAAAGAAGCGGTTGTCTTGCAATGGGACTTAATGCGATAAATGCTTATCTTACTACTGGTCAAACCCCAGAGACGTATGTCAAGTATGTAAAGGATGAGTTTTTCGGCATAATCAGAGAAGACCTGGTATATTCAATTGCAAAAGGTCTTAATGAGTCGGTCAGACAGGTTGAGGAACTGGGACTTCCGATTGAAAAAGATCGAAATGGTAATTATGTGAGCAGGGGAAAGAGGAGTATAAGAATTTATGGAGAGAGGTTAAAGCCGATTCTTGCCGCAGCTGTGAATCGTGCGGACGTAAAAGTTTTAAACAGGGTAGTCGCAACAAATTTTATTTTTGATGGTGAGCGAGTAAGAGGAGCCTATGGGTTTGGCAACAGGGATGGCAAGTTTTATGTTGTTCATGCCAAAGCTGTAATAGTAACTACGGGTGGCGCCACGAGGCTTTATAAGCCAATAAAAACAGGTGATGCACGTAACACAACCTGGTACTGTCCCTGGAATGTAGGTACTGGCTACGCGATGGGAATCCGTATCGGCGCCGAGATGACGAGTTTTGAAAACCGATTTATCCCCTTAAGGGTTAAGGGGGTCAATGCTCCAACCGGAACAATAGCTCAGGGGTCAAATATAAGACAAAGAAACGCACTTGGCGAGGAATATCTGGCGCAACGATATAAACATCTTGGGGGGAGGAAATGTTTGTCTCTCTACCGCTTACTGGCAACGTTACAGGAGGAAAAAGCAGGCAGAGGCCCATGCTACCTGGATACCACGGGCTTGAGTGTTGAGGAGGAGGAGAAGCTCAAGGAAGTCTATTTAAACATGAATCCTGCTATCGTTCTTTTATGGGCAAATGATGGATATAATCCGAGGAAACGGCCTGTGGAAATTGGAGGTATGGAGCCGGTCGTAATCGGAGGGCATTGTCAGGCGGGTTATTGGATTGATGGCGAGAGGAGGACAACCATAAGCGGCCTGTTTGCCGCCGGTGATGTTGCAGGCGGTGCTCCCAAGAAATATGTAAGCGGCGCCTGGGTTGAAGGAAAGATAGCGGCAAAAGCGGCTGTCGAAGAAGTTAAAGAAGTTGAGTTACTGCAAATTAATGGTAACGAAGCAAACAAAGAGAAAGAAAGAATACTGAGATGTATGAATGGTAAAGAAGGAATATCTCCTGAAGAACTGGAAAGGAATCTTCAGGAGATAATGGACGAATATGCCGGCGGGGCAACGTCACATTACGAATTGACAGAATCTAAACTGATTATTGCCAGGAAAAAGGTTAAGGAATTAGAGGGTAAGTTACAGATCCTCAGAGCGGAAGATAGACACGGGCTTGTTTCGTGTCTGGAGTTAATTGACAGATTTGATGTTGCAAAGGTTTTGATAGAACATCTTATTTACAGAAAAGAGACGCGCTGGCCGGGGTTTCAGACCCGCACTGATTTTCCGGAAAGAGACGATGCAAACTGGTTGGGATTTGTTAACTCTGTGTATGACTCTGTGGAAGACAGAGTGAAAATTATCAAAAGGGCATTGAAAAAAGAAAATGAGTATCTTTATAAATAAAAACGTGTGTAATGGATGCGGAAAGCTTGAAGAAACACTTTGCGAAAGGATATGTCCAGGTGATTTATTGTTCCGTAATGCGGCACACAAGGCTGAGATTATATCCCAGGCAGATTGCTGGACGTGCGGGGCATGCGTGAAGGCGTGTCCGGTTCAGGCGATAGATTTAAAATTACCATCCCAAATACTCAAAAGTAAAGTTTCTCTCAGAGCGCAGTGCAAAAAGCAGCATACCATCTGGGAAATAAGAAACGGGAACGGCATTAAAGAAGAGTATGTAATTCCTGCGACGACAGGGAACGAGGCAGATTGATGATAAGAAGAAGCATCTGTCCCTGTTAATTCGGAGGGGGTGAACATAAATACGCAAAACCTCCAACAAATACTCCTACTATGAATGCACCGTGAGCAAAGTAGCAAGTACAGCAAGCCATTCGAAACGCTTTCCCTTTCAATATGTCTTCTCTTGGAAAAAGTTCTTCTAATGTAACATCTTTTTCCCTGCATTTATTTCTACGATTCACGGCATCATGAAACATTGTCTTGTTAACGTAAACCATCATAAGTAATTGGATACCGCAGGCGATCACCCCAGCTACGAAAAACAGCAATGGCCAAATTGCGAAAGTAGAGCCAGTTTTCGTTCCAAGAAACGCTAAAACAGCAGCGGTCAACCAGCGTTCACTAAGAAGTTATACTGGGTGTGTCTATTACCAGCCTCTTCTAGTTTACCAAAAATCTCCCTTAGCTGAGCCGATAGCTCTTTTCCCATAGCCTTTTTGAGATTTTCGTCAAGTTTATTCATTATTGATTCAGCGCAGATATTTAACTTATTAACCACCTGCAAATCAGGTAAATTAAAGTTACGCCTACAGCAGTAATAGTCAATGACCTCAAGAATCTCCAGATAGCTGTGGACCATTGATTAAAGTCTGAAGTGCCTTTTGTAGTCACTTTGATTCTCCACTTTTGTATTATCCTCTCGTCATAATATGCGGCTAAACCTTATCTATTGACAAAAGTTTATTAAGTGAAATTACTTATGGAAAAATGGGACAGATGGGGCTGTTTAACTATCCATTACTATGGTCTTCCCGCCACTGAACACTCCCTTGTGTTTCTTATGACTTATCTTTTCCCGAGGAAACTGTTTTTATAACTTCCGGGGAAGGAATTTTTGTAACAACAAATGATTTAGTTGATAGCAAATCCTGGTTGTCTTTGGCGATTATGGAGATAATATTTGGGCCATCCTTAAGTGGAATGTCACTGGCAAAAGAGAGGTTTGACTTATCTGCTTCAGAAGCACTCCTATTAGACTTATAAAACACCTTATCATCATTTACAAGAATGTAGACATATTTTATTGTATTGTCATCTCTGGCAATACCGGAGAGAGATAGATGCTCCTGCCTGAATGTGTCATGCGGGCTTTGCGTATCGAGTTCTATTTGCGGAGGAACGTTTTGCAAAAAGAGATCCAGGGCCTTTTGCTGATTAGCGCCAGCAAGCTTATTAATTTCCACCTTATCTGAAGGTATCCATCCAAATCTGCCTTCCGGCATTTTTACGCGATACCACGACTGCGTTTCTTCGTCAGCCGTAAGAATTGTTCCCTTGCTCGCATAGGCTATAACGGGAGTTGAGGGGGATTTGCCATTGTAAATAGGGGTATAATTATCATTTACCTCAAGAACCTTTTCCGTTAATTGTATTTTCTCTCCATTACCATTCTGGTCTACATTAAATTCCAATTTACCGGAAATACGGGTTCCAAAAGTGGTATCTGCAATAGTGATATCAACAGAAAAGCTGTCAGCTTCCAGAGTGTCTCTTACCGAGAGTTTTAATTTGAAGGATTTAGATTCCCCTGGGGGTAATTCTCCTAATTCCATTTTACCTCTTTCTATAAAGACTTCTTTATGGTTCAAATCTCTCAGGGCGATAATATTTTTTTCTGATGTGCCGTTGCCAACGTTTTTAACAAAAAGCACAAGATCTACGACCTCCCCTTTTTGTATTATTCCGTCTCCGTTTCCTGTCAGCCCCTCGCCTTCGTCAATTATCTGATGTGAATATGAGAAAACAGGTTTTGGCAGTTCATCAATTGATATTGAGCTTTTTATGTTTTCCGGCGCATGTCCATTAAATTCAGAGAATTTAATGATAAGTTCATCTCTTCTGCTTAGAGAATTTTGTGGAATTTTGATTGTTTTGGAAGATGTTCTTGTCATCCCGCTCCCTACCTTGCCAAAAATAAACTCATGCTTGTCGAGAAGCAGGTTCTTAGTTTCTGTAATACCTCTCAATTGGTATAAGGCGTCTTCACTATTATTTGTGACACTAATTTCTATTTTTAATTCTTCCGATGCTTTAAGTTTCCCATTGGGCGGAAAAAGAAAAAGATTTGCGGTAGCTGATGGGGGAACGGCCGCTTTCCCGGTAGACCAGTCAATACCCAGAGTGTTTAAGGCAGTTGAAATTTTTACTTCTTCATTTTTTTTAAAATCTTCGAATACTGGTTTTAGCTGGTACAGGAGGTCGTCATTGCTGTCGTAAGAAGGAGCGTTAAGGATAATTTCTTTGGCGAATTGCACATGTGTATCTTTCTCCAAGTCCGGTATTTTATAGTAATTTTCTTCTTTTTCTTTTTCTTCTTGTTACTTTGTCTCGTTATCAGCAAAGGAGAGATATTTAATCTTTTCATAAGGTAATTCAGCTTTTGAATGTTCATCTAAGTGTTTTTTTAAATCTTTTTCTCTGAAGTGTTTGCTTTCGTTGAATAAGATAATTTCATCTTCCGATACCTGTGATTGAACAAGCAAAATATCAGGAGTAACACCTACCGACTGTATATCAGTAAAGTTTGGGGTCAGGTACTTTCCTACCGTAAGTTTTAATGCAGCGCCATTCATCAGGTCGATTAGTTGTTGTATCGAACCTTTGCCGAAACTGGTATCACCAATAAGAGGAGCCCGATTATTGTCTTTCAGGGCTCCGGCAACTATTTCTGCACCAGATGCACTTCCGGCATCAATAATTACAACAAGCGGACATTTTGTGAGATCTTTAGAGGACTTTTTAGCCTTCTCAATTTTTTGTTTACCCATTGGTTCCACCGTTACTACAATCATGCCTGAAGAAAGAAATTTATCTGCTACGGCGATTGCCTGGCCTAATAAACCCCCGGAGTTATTGCGAAGGTCTAGAATAATCCCCTTTAATGTTCCACTTTCTTGTGTCAATTGTGCAATTTTTTCTTCTAAAGCTTGTGATGTATCTTCCTGGAAGTTTCTTATCTTTATGTATCCTATGTTACCGTCAACTAATTTCGAGTCCACGCTTGGTATCGCGATAATTTCCCTTATCAGTGTTACTGTTTTACTAGTTTGGGATTTTTCGCTTTCCACTAAGAGGATAACGGAGGTAGAAGGATCGCCTCTTAGCTTGTTGACCGCCTCCTGTAATGACATGTTTATGGTTGAATCTTCATCAATTGCAATAATTTTATCTCCTGATTTAAGGCCTGCCCTGAATGCAGGAGTTCCTTCAATAGGGGAAATCACGGTTAATATTCCATCTCTCAGGCCTACTACCATACCGAGCCCGCCAAACTTGCCCGAAGTTCCTATTTTAAACTCTGCAAAATCTTTAGGCGGGAAGACAACAGAATGTGGATCTAATTGTGATAGCAAGCCATTAATCGCCGCATATTCAATTTCCTCAGCTTTGATTTCGTGATATTTGTTTTCATTTACAAAACGCATGACGTCATTCAGTGTATTATATAATTCACCCAATTGTCGTATTCGTGAAATGTCGATTATTTTAGAAGTTTTATCAACCAGGATTTCTATTTCTTCTGATTCGTCATTTACGTTAACCTGCACTTCAGGAATTATCCTTTCGAGCCAGGAAAGTGATTCTATCAGCATTTCTTTTGGTTTTATTCTGTCAGGTTCAACGTAAAACCTGTTTAAGTATGAACATACAATACCAACTAAGCGAAACTTGTGTTCTTTCTCTGCCTGATTAACCTCTTCGTTAAAATGTCTGTTAAGTGAACTACCATGCGATATGGCGAAGAAGATAACTATTAAAGGCGTGAAAAGGAAGATTGTGAATTTGTAAAAATTTTTCCTCATGTACAATTTTAAAATTTATCCCGTTAAAAAATTCCCGGAAAATTATTTATTTGATTCTATTTGGCTCTTTTTCTATGGAATATACTATAAGCTCGACTTTTCGTTAAGTCAAGGATAAGTTAAGCCAGATGAAAGTAGATTCAAAAATTTATTGACATAATAATTCATAATGATAAACTTGATAAGCGCGTTTACAAGGGCGATTAGCTCAGTTGGCTAGAGCGCTTGCCTTACAAGCAAGATGTCATAGGTTCGAGTCCTATATCGCCCACCATCGTATTAAGCAATAAAAGGTTTATGACTGTTTTCAGGAAATGAGTGGGGCCGTAGCTCAACTGGTTAGAGTACCAGACTGTCGATCTGGACGTTGCGGGTTCGAGTCCCGTCGGCCTCGCCATTATTAAATTTTTTATTCATCGTGGTTTCTTGGAATCGTTTATTGAGGCGGTCACCGCGTTTGCTAGGGTGTTATGGCGAAAACCTTGTTATATTGATTATAGCATCGGTATAAATAGCAAATGTTTAGTGTGAATAATGCGCCCATAGCTCAAACGGATAGAGTATCGGTCTACGAAACCGGGGGTTGCACGTTCGAATCGTGCTGGGCGCGCATCAATCCTTTTGAGTTCCGGTTGTAAAGTCCATGATAACTGAATTCCGTTCGCATGAGTATTATATGCAACTGGCAATTGCTGAAGCAAAAAAAGCCTTCAAAAGGGGTGAAGTCCCTGTGGGGGCTATAATAGTTTATAAAAACAGCATTATTGCGAAGGCGCATAATCAACGGGAGATGTTATCAGACCCCACAGCTCATGCTGAAATGATTGCAATCACACAGGCTTCCGCATATCTTCAAAATTGGAGGTTAAGCGATACTACTGTTTATATAACCCTGGAGCCATGCACAATGTGTGCAGGGGCATTGGTTCAGGCCAGGGTAAAGAACCTGGTGTACGGAGCAAAGGACGAGAAATTCGGCGCTTGTGAGTCGATCGTAAATCTGGTTAATGATCCTCGTTTTAATCACCGTTTGAATGTAATATCTGGAGTTTTAGAGGATGAATGCAGTTTGCTTTTGAAACAATTTTTTCTGGAAAAATGTCGGGATGATTGATCCACGGCTGAAACAGCAGGCCATATTAGAGTGGAGGGATGGCTGAGCGGTTGAAAGCGCTGGTCTTGAAAACCAGTTGGGGAGAAATCTTCACGCGAGTTCGAATCTCGCTCCCTCAGTTTTGATATGAAAACCCAGG
>CAKKPF010000126.1 GCA_919901575.1 Candidatus Brocadiaceae bacterium | reverse complement strand
ACAGGTATTATACGGGCTACCACTTTCCCCCTTTCTGAAACTATAACCTCACCACCGTTTTTTACATTTCTCAGGTATTTACTAAGACGGGTCTTTAGTTCTCTTATACCTACAGATTCTATAACCATGAGGTCACATTAGCACAAATGAGACTACTTTGTCAAGAGTATTTAACCTAAATTGAGCGATTTTGTAGCCGCAACCGTTCGGCTGAGCTCACGCCGATGCCTTGAGGTTGCGTAACTTACGCAAACCCATCAAATGATGAAAAACGCAGGCTACCCGCCTGTACCTATTCGGGCAGGAAGCCAGCGGCTACAACGGCATGTAATATAAAATCGCTCAATTTAAGCCTGTTCAATAATGCAAATTTTATACTTTGATCACAGGGCTGAATTTTCCTGCTGTTTGATATCCAAAGATTATATCTTGTGTAAGTACAATATCATGTTCAATGACATGCATTGTCACATTATTAATACCCATATAGGTATTCGTGTATTCCATACGATAGCGATTTTCTTTAACCAGGCCAAATCCGCGTTCTATCGCTGTACGAAAAGGCTTCAATTTCTTGTAGATAATAGTATCCGGAGTAGCAGGTCCGTATTTACGATAACTATCTCTAAAGCGAGTATACAAGAAAAACCCGCCAGTATCAAAGTAAGAACAGGGAAGGATCATTTGAGCGTCTTTCTGGCATATCTTTCTGCAGTGATATCTAGAACATTTCCTTTTATAGTCAATCCCTGTTTTTATAAGAGGATACCCAAAATTACATATGGGTATACCTTCAGGGCTAAATCCTTTTGGGTAAACCATCTCTTTGCGAATAATGACAATGCCTTGTCTATATTTAAGATATGCCCACACTCGTCTATAACCCCAAAAGGGATGTTCAGCTTTAATATCACGAATACGGGAGAGTATTTCTTCATTTCGTTTTTGTACTTTCATAGATTCTCTCCTTCTAATTCTAATTCGTTTTTTTTAACTCAATGGTTAAGTCTGCTATTATGCGTTTAAGTCCTTTGACTTCTTCGGCCAAACGACGTTCTTTTTTAGATTTCTTAGTGGTATTAAAAACTTCATGAGATTTAGCCTGGAATTCGTTGAGCCAGTAATAGTATAGACTTTGTGTTATTTGATGCCGATTGCAGAGCTTGGCAAGCCACGCTGAGCGGGGCAAGCGGGATTTTGTTCTGGGAGTCCCTCCAGAACAACCTTAGCTTTAGTCTTTGAGTCCCATTTACGATATTTCATAATGCCCCCTTTCTTAAGTATGGTATTATTATAGAGTAAAACACTCTAAAATTACACCTGCTTACTTAATGGGGTGCAGTATAAGAGCCAACCAAAACTCCTAATTTTTTATAAGGAGATGAAAAAATGACAAAATATGTTTGTAATATATGCAGTTATGTTTACAATCCTGAGCAAGGCGATACGGATGCAGGAATAAAGCCCGGTACAAAGTTTGAGGATCTGCCTGATGATTGGGTATGTTGTCCTGTCCTGAAATAGGTTGACAAAACTAATGTCAACTTTAGCATAAAGGAGAGGAACAAAACAATGAAAAAGCAATTTGAGCAGGGAATCACAAAGCGTTATAGTATAGCATTCAAAGAAAAGGTTATATCAGAGATAGAAGAAGGTAAGTATAACTCCTTGGAATGTCTGTTTCTTTGTATCAGTAAAATAGGTTAAAACATTGCATAAAATCAGTACTAAAAGAATTCCAAATTCTCTATCCGAGATGTGCGGAATGTAGGTTATATCTTTAAAAAAGCAGGGGTTATTAGGAAAACCTTAATGATAAGCCCGTGAATTATGTCTGATAGTAAATTAGGCAGTAACATATGGCATCAAAAAAATGATCTCCCGAACAAAAGTAAATTACCCATACAAAGATATAATTAATTCCATCAAGCTAAGTCGACAGCCTGGGAATTACAATGAACTAGTCAAAAAGGAGTTAAAGAGATATCTCGAAATAGAACATGTATTGCTCACTCCGTCTGGACGAGGTGGCTTGTATTATATTTTGAAAGCAATTCCGAAGCCTAATGTTATCATTCCAGCTTATACTTGTTCGGCTGTTGAGGAAGCAGCTAAGTTAGCGGGCAAAAATGTTATCTACGTAGATGTAGAGCCAAACGAATTTAACATTTCTCCTAACTCGTTGCACTCCGTTATTGATAATCATTCAATCGTAATTGCAACGCACCAATTTGGAATTGCATGTGATATAGAGGAAATCGTAAAAATTTGCCATAGGGCAGATGCGTGTGTAGTAGAGGATGTTGCCGCAGCGCTTGGTACGAAAATAAATGGTAAACTCGCAGGTACATTCGGAGATGTTGCTTTCTTTAGCTTTGATTCAACAAAGCTGATTACAGTGCCACTGAAAGGTGGATTTATATGTACATCAAATAAATCTTTGTTTAATGAAGTGAGTAATGCTCATCAAAAAGAAATTTTAATTATGCCAATTTGGCACAAAATTAAAACAATTTTTTTGGGTCTATTGATGCTGCTTATCGAACTAAAGCCTTTCTACACTGTGTTTTACTTACTAAATTTTAGTTTAAGAAATAGATATACCGCGGAAACTTCAAGGATATCCACTACAAAAAATGGCTTTTACAAATACGATTTTTCCAATTGGCAGGCATCTATTGCTTACAATCAAATTAAGAACCTAACTAGCATAATAAATAAAAGACAGGTGGATTTTCATTATTATCAAAATAAATTACAAAATTGCAACTTATTTATCTTGCCCCCTTTCAATAAAAACGATGAGAATGTCTGTATTCGCTTTGCCATTAAAGTTCGAGCAGATAAACTCTGTTATTATAGAAAAGCTATTAAAAAAGGAGTAGATTTTGGCTTTAGTTTTACGTTTATTACTGCACCGACAAAATATGTTTATGCACATGAATTGGCTGCCTCGGTACTCAATTTGCCATATTATTTTAAGTTAACCGATCAAGATCGAAGAAAGGTAGTTAACACGCTAATAAATCTCGAAAAAAGGTATCAAGAACCGACTTATGATTAATAAAATTAGAAACTTATACGCCAATAGAAGAAACAGAGAGCAACTATACTCTACTGCTAATTATTGGGATTCCAAGGCAATCGAATGCACAGGTAGCTCTGCTTCCATGTGGGCCAATAAATATCTTAATGAATACTACGAAAAGGAAGCCCTTTTAATAATTGATCATTATTTTAGTGACGTAACAGGTCTGAACATTCTTGATTTAGGTTGTGGCACAGGAAGGTTATCGCGTTATCTAGCTAGCAAGGGAGCCAATGTAATCGGTGTCGATTTTTCTTCTGAATCTATTTCACTTGCACGGCAGATTAAAAGTCCATTTAATGTAGAATATGATGTTGGCTCTGTTTTTGATCTCGACTATTCAGAGACGTTTGATGCTGTTTTAACCTTTGGAGTACTCACTATTGCATGTAAGAATAAACAAGAATTGCTCCAAGCTTTCAAAAATATAAATTTGGCCTTAAAAGTTGGAGGAAAATTACTCATGATCGAGCCTGTACATAAAGGCTTTTTACACCGTGTTCTTGACATGAAGCTAACTGAATTCAGCAGTTTATTGGAAATATCTGGATTCAACCTAGTACATACTAAAGGATTGAGTTTTTGGCCAACAAGATTATTCCTTTGTTATGTACAACTGCCAAAACTCATAACAGCTTTTGGTTATTGGTGGGGTGATCTCTTTATGAAAATTTCAGGTCGTAAGCATGGTGATTATACCGCCTTGTCTGCGAGAAAACAGATGTAATGTGCTATTTAGCCCAGCTTATCGCACTTTATTGTGTCATGCTTCAGACGGATACGGAATTTTATCCAATCTAAATAAGCTATAATAAGAGTTATTTAGAGGAGGAAAAAATGGTGTATAAAAAGAGAAGGCGGTTCACTTCAGAGGAGAAGAAGCTCATCCTAAAGCGACATTTTCTTGAGAAATCTTACTTTTGATATGCAAATCTTCATTTTTATGGCTCCACTCGAATTCCTAATCGTTTCTTCATTTCAACTATTTTCCCATCAATAGCCGCCCTGCTACCCCCAATAACAATGGCTTCGCCAATCCGATACTTACTATTGATAAAGGGTAAAACAGGCGTATTCACCTTTACGTCAAATGACAGTTGGTTCACCCAGGATTCTTTCTCCAATAGTTTAGCCTCCTCTTCATTGTACATCAAGTTGCCATGCCTTGAAACGCCAAACAGAACTGTCGCGGCAGGGCTGATCTTTATTTTTTCCGGAAGTACAATCCAATCGTCACAAGCTTTCTTCACGCTATATTTAACCAGATCAAATCCCGTTGCAATCTTCAAAAGAGGAGCGATCAAGTTTCCTCCTATTCTGGGAGAGATTTCAAGAATGTATATTTTATCATCCGTAGCAACAAAATCGCAGTCAAATGGCCCCTCTGTCAACTGGAGCAGTTTAAAGATATCCTCCAACATTTTATGAAGTTGTTGTAACCTTTCGTTACCCAATAATGTCGGCACCCGATGCCCACATGTTGTTACATAAGGAGGAGAAACTGTTTGTCGGTCCAGAACTACACAAAAAATAATTTTCCCATTTTCAAGGATACCCTCACTAGTTCCCTGGAACCCTTCAACATATTCCTCTAATATTCCCACTCCGGTATTGCTAAATACTTCCATTTCGGGAAATCGGTTTTGGTAATCATGCCAAGAATTTATGATAAAAACCCCTTTGCTTCCTGATGATTGTGCTGGCTTTATTATCCAGGTTTTCTCCATAAACAAATCTTCATCTGGTTGGAATTCTTCCGAAACTTCATAAAACTCCGGAACAGGAAAAGCATTTTCTCGAAGAAAACGTCTAAATACATTTTTATCACATGTGATCTGGGTGCTTGTAAATGGCGGCCCGTTAAGTCCAAGACGTTCAGCAACATAAGCCATTGTAGGCACAGCAACCTCCGTACAGGGTGAGATGATCCCACATATTTTCTCATGTATGGCAATATTTAGTACTCCTTCCATATCTGTAGTGTCAACCAAGTAACTATGATCTGCCATTGTATGGCCTGGATTATCTGGGACATTATCTGTTGTAACAACCCGATATCCCAATTGTTTTGCAGTTTTTATGGTATCTAATTGATACATTGAAGCGGCTAACACCAGGAGTGTCTTATCACTCATACAACTCACCAATCATATATGACACTCTGGACCTGGAAAATTGTTGGTTCATACGAGAAATATAAACACCAAAGATTACCATACTTAACAGTGTAATCGCACTAAAGAATGAGGCGATAACAACGGTACTCGCCCACCCTGGTACAGTAACACCATAAACAGTAACATTGTAAATTACCTTCGCACTTACACCAACTGAAACTAAAAAAGCAAGAACACACATCAATGCCACAAAATAAAGCGGATATGATGAATAATTAAATAAAAGATTTGCAGCCAGGGTTAATCCCCTCCTCAGATTATAATTAGTTTTTCCGTAAAGCCTGGGATCGTGTCTAACCGCAACATTTATATAATTTGAAGAGTGTGACAATAGCATTGCCGTGATGTAGGGGAAAACACGCCCCATTTGACAAACATTGTCTATCACAATACGTCTCGTTGCCCGAAAACTTGTTAACTGAAAATCATTCGGAAGGTGAAAAATACGTTTCAACACCCAATCAATCAGAGAACCACTTAGATTCCGAAGAAAAGAGTGTTGCTTGGACGAATAGGCCCCGATTACAAGACTGAATCCTTGCTTAATGGGTGCGACTAACTTGGGAATTTCCTCCGGCGGATTTTGCAAGTCATCGTCCATTGTGATAACGACTTCTCCTGTTGACAAATAAAACCCACAAAGCAGGGCATTGTGCTGTCCAGTATTGTTGAGAAGGCGGACTATCTTTAATATTCCACCGTATTTTGCTTTTAGACCCAGCAAGACCTGCCAGCTATTATCTGTGCTACAATCATCGACCATGACGATCTCAAAATCCCAATCATTCTTCTTGGCTACGCTAAGTAAACGCACCAGAAGAATATCCAAAGATGCCTCTGAATTGTACACGGGGATCACAATACTAATTTTCTTAAATATCAACTCCATTTCCATTCTTTCAAGGGAGAGTACCGAAACTTAGGATTTAGTTTTGAACTCACCTCTATACAAAAATCGTGGTCTTCATATTACATCTTGCAGTAACCAGTGCAGTGCCACAAATAGTTTAATGTGAGGACAAAAATCAATTTTACTCAATTTCTAAGAATAATCTCACAAAAAATCCTAGACATATCATGTGTCACACTACTAATCAGTAGAATTATTTAAATATGTCTGAAAAGTTTTATACTGGAACCTAAATTGAGCGATTTTGTAGCCGCAACCTTGAGGTTGCGTAACTTACGTGGACCCATCAAATGATGAAAAACGCAGGCTAAAGCCAGCGGCTACAATGGCATGTAATATAAAATCGCTCAATTTAGGTGGAAGATAATTTCTTTAGTAAAAGGAATTGGATAGTAAATGTTTAGTTGGGTATGGTATTAATACTTTTGCTAATTTCAGGAATGGATCGTTCTGTATTGAATTTTAAATAAGAAGAATTTAAAGATCAAATGCAGTTATGTTTTGACCAACTTTTCGCATAATGTTACGAAAAGAAGACCATAAATTCTACAATATAATGGGCATGCAAGACTAACCTATATCTGCTGATAACCACAGACTCTCTCTCCACCCCCACCTTTCAGGTTATAAGTATCGCACTCTAACTACAAGCTATCCTGGCAACTCCCAAGTCTTTTCCTGAAATAGAATAACGATTATAACGGTCTGGCAGAGCAGCAGGGACTGGTTAGCCCTTTTTCTCTAGAACAAACTCTTATAACTTAATATTTTCACGCCTGACAAGGTTAGGTTTTTGATCACCCTATTAGGCGTGAATCTCAACAAGTTTACGTTGTCTTTGTTTCTTGCGTCTAATGTTATACATAATTAAACCAGTGAGGCCAATCCCAAAAAGAACCATCGTACCAGGTTCTGGGACTGCCGCATCTACCTGCACATGGTCGATCCAAGCCTCGTCAACAATGCCAGAAGCTAGATCGGTGTAGCCGTCTGAGTAATCACCCGCAATGTAGACACCTGTAAGGTTCTGAAGTACCCCCATAAACTGCGCTTGTGTGACTAACGGGGCACCAGTAGTGTAATTCTGAGCCAAATCTGAGAAGCTGCGCCAACCCGATGACGCTGTCTCACTAAGGGTAAAGGTGTAACTACTCCATGAAGCTGTCGACGGCGGCGGCGCTAATTCATTAATAAGAAATAAACCGTCTCCAACCAGTGCAGTACGGACATTGTAAATGTTTGGAAAAGTAATCGGGTCACTGTTGGCAATCTTTAGATCGAACGAAAACCCACCGCCATATTCTGCATCCACCAAATACTTAGCGGGTGCCTGAAAGTAGCCCCAACCAGTCGTCTTATCAAGCAGCCTGATGTGCCCATCAGGGTTTCCACCGGTAGCATTCCAAATGACGGGCTGAGTGCCATTATCGAACGAAATCCACCCGTCACTGTCACTATCGAATGTGCTAAGTGTGGGAAAAGCGTGAACTTGACTCACAAACAAAAAAACTGGCAGGGCAATAACTAATATAATTAAACTTATCTTTTTCATCTTTTTTCTCCTTAGAGGCTCTCAACATACACTTATGTATGAGAATTGCGGGGTCAAGTAAATTGTGAGTGAATTATAAGTAACAAAACGCTTCTTGTCAAATAAATTTATTATTTTTTTAACTTTCTTTTTAAGTAACATTAAAAAAGAGCCTGTTGCACAAATCCAAAACCAGTCGTTTTCCATACTATATATAGTAGTATTAGTGGGCAACTAATACATCATACAGAACAAATTTCCAGAGTGTTTCGTGTAAATTGAGCAGCACTCATCATGATACATTCCGCATTTAGGACTGTAATAATAGTTGATTATTTACAAGCTTTCGCTATAATACCTTAATTGTTTAGGAAACTAATTCTCACTAGATTTATTATTGAAAACAACAGATCCATGAAACACGTATAATCTGAAAAGGTAGAATTCTCAATGTTATTGTGATAAAAGTCTGAAAGAAAAGCTGCTGCTAGATGAATAACCAAGTGCCTGAAAGAAGATATTTATTCTCTTTTTGCGGAGCTAAGCTCAGCTTTGTCGGGATTCGGGTTGTCATATCTGTTTTTTTTATCAGATGCGTTTTCTTTGATAGTAGTGGTGAAATGTTGTTCTTCAGGTATATTCCGGCAGTTAATTCAATTGGTGTAGACTTGAAACCCACTTTGTCATTTTCAGCGCCCTGGTTTTCAAATGACCCATCAACCAGTCACACAGGGTGGAAATTCCCTCCTCTTGCACAATTATTCTTCTCACCTTTTTTGTTACTCGACTTCAATGTAACCTACAAGTTATGTTTTGTTTTGAGTCTCATAAGCTATGTATTGATAACATTCGTTTTCCCCTATCGAATATCGGTTAATAAAGAGATTCCACCTGTTTTTATTCTTTATGTTTGTGAGCGGTATAATTTCGTACGGTTTACAGTTTGAACTGGAGCGAGGCCAATTCAACGTTTTTACAATATTTCTTGTTGTTATATCAATATATTCCTTTCATTACAGCAAGAAGCTTAAGTGGTTATCATATTTTATCTTTGGGGGTATCAGTTAATTTTAAGATTTCTCCGGCTGTCTTTGTGTCCATGGCAACCGTTCGTGTTCCGGCAAGACCAATGATTAAAGGTACAATCTTAAAAGTCCTTCTTGTTGCTATTTCATTTTTCTACAGTGCGATGCTGTATTCACAGGACTATAAGCCATGGCTTCTTGACAACAATTTTGTTATGATTTTCTTTCTATTTTTATCAGTGATATCTTTCTTAATTCTCAATGAGGGGTTGTTTAAACGGAAAAAACCTCTAACTAAACAATGACAGATCGGAAGAATAAAATTCCATTTAATAAACCGTTTATTATCGGAAAAGAGCTTGACTATATTGCGCAGACAATATCCAACCTGCATCTTTCCGGAGACGGTCCCTACACAAAACAATGCCACAAATGGCTGGAAAAGCGTTTGGGTTGTGACAAAGCCTTCTTGACTCATTCCGGTACAGGTGCATTGGAAATGGCCGCGATTTTGTGTAATCTTGCACCAGGCGACGAAGTCATTATGCCTTCATTTACTTTTGTTTCAACCGCAAATGCCTTTGTGCTTCGAGGAGCCGTTCCTGTGTTTGTAGACATCCGACCTGATACACTGAATATCAACGAAAAAAAGATCAGTCAGGCCATATCCTCAAGGACAAAAGTTATAGTACCAATGCATTATGGAGGCGTATCTTGTGCCATGGATGAAATAATGAAAATTGCGGCACATTATGACTTGTTTGTAGTCGAAGACGCTGCACAGGCAATGTTATCAAAATACAAGAGAAAATTTTTAGGGACACTTGGTCATCTAGGTTGCTTGAGTTTTCATGAAACTAAGAATATTATCAGTGGCGAAGGAGGAGCATTACTTATAAATGATAAACGTTTAGTTGAAAGAGCGGAAATAATATGGGAAAAAGGAACTAATCGAAAGAAATTCTTTAAAAAGGAAGTAGACAAATATTCCTGGGTAGATATTGGGTCTTCTTTTTTACCAAGTGAGCTGGTAGGCGCTTTTTTGTATGCCCAACTTGAACAAGCGGATAAAGTTGTTGCTAACAGATCTCAAATTTTCCAAAAATACTACCAAAGTCTTTCGGTTATTGAACAAAAGGGGTTTATAAAAAGACCCTACAGGGAAAGTAATAATCACATATTTTATATTATTGTCAGATCAACCGAGATCAGAAACAAGTTAATTAAATATTTATGTGATTCTGGAATTTCCTCAACTTTCCACTATATTCCTCTTCATTCATCACCAGCAGGAAGAAAATTTGGAAAGACATCGGGTGATCTCAGATACACCAATGAAATTAGTGAGAAATTGATAAGATTACCAATGTATTATGGGATGCATGATAAAGATATAAAGAAAGTGGTGAGTAAAATCAAAGAATTCTATGGAACAATATAAAAACATACAGACGTTTCAGATTCCAAAGAATAATATTTTCTATTTCTATACAAAGCTCAAGTGAAAAAGACCCTGTTCTTCGACTGGAGAAGCTGAAGCCTTATGTCTTTTCAGCCTCAAAGAATAAAAAAATCGAACACTTACCAGTTCGAGGCAATGGGAAGTAAATTATATGCTAATATCCAAAAAATATTACCTCGCTGCCGTATTACTTTCCTTGCTGGTTGTGTTAATTTATTTACCAATACTTTGGCGAATGTCAGCAGGTGTTGACAACGATTATATGCAACATCTCAGGTTTGCAATTGAAATGCAAAACACGCACAGTATTACAAGTTCCCATTTATTATATCATATTATAATCATATTGTGTAATAAGCTTGTTTCAATATTTTATTACAAGAATCCTTCATTTCACAACCTCTATTTTTCCGGTTTTGGGGTGCTCTTGTTTTGTAATGTCCTGACAGGCCAGATTATTTTCTACCTGTTTACCAAAACGGAAAAAATGTCTTTGGCTTTGTCCTTTGTTGCAACACTGGGAATTTTACTTGCGAGTCCAATTATTATATTAGTTCTTTTTGACTGGCATTTTTATTTTGGGTATATTGCATTAAACGTTTATCATAATCCCACAATTTTTATACTTAAGCCTATTGCAATATCTTTGTTTTTTGCCGTTTCTAACAACTTACATTCAAGCGATCGGAGAGCAAACGGCAAAACATTAATTTTCTGCTTCTTTATGACAATTCTTTCTGCTTTAGCTAAGCCAAATTTCATTATCTGCTTTATGCCGGCGTTGACTGTGTTCTGGGGTTGTATGGCACTAAGGGGTAAAAATGTCAATTGGAAGCTGCTTTGTCTTGGTGTTGTGATTCCTTCCCTTATTGTTCTTTCATTTCAATATTACATAACATATACCTCTGCACAGATCTTTGGATATTCCCAGGAAGAAAGTGGAATAATCCTGGCGCCGTTCGAAGTCATGAAGTTACGTTCTTCATGGTTGGTACCCAAATTTTTTCTGTCAATTGCATTTCCCCTGGCGGTATTTTTTACGCACACACGTACTTCCTTAAGAGATAACAGAGTAATTGTTGCCTGGCTAGGCTTTATCTTCGGTGCCTTATATACATATTTTCTAGCCGAATCCGGGCCACAGTTAGGCTCCATGAACTTTATCTGGAGTGGTCAGATAACTCTGTTTATCCTGTTTATAGTTTCTGCCTTGTTTCTTTTTGAACAAAGGGAAAATGCAGGTTATGGAAAATTGTTCGGCTTTAACCCGCGAGCTGTTTTCTGCCTAACTATGTTCTTTCTGCACATTATATGCGGCCTTTTGTTCTATGCTATTAATTTCTATGCACCTTCAAGTTTTTGGTAGCTGTAAAGGGCCGGGAACAATAGTTAATAATTTATATAATCCTCTTAGAATTTGGTTTTTTTCTTTGAACTATCAATCGATACCATCGACAAGAATAGGAAATAGGGGCAGAGATCTTCATCTGTATGTTTGATGAAATGTTAGGATTTGCTTTCTACCCAACGGTCATTTTTCTCGCTTGTGGAAACGCTCTCTGCGCTTGCAGCACAACGAGTCGAACCTTCAAGGCACGTTCCTGTATGATTATTGGCACGATCTTAATAGTATAATACAAAATGGGAATATGCATACTTGACTAGGAAAAAAAGAATTTTATTGTTGAAGAATTTAATATTTTATTTTAGGAAGTTAAATTAAAGCACACTTCCGTATGGTTAAAATTTAGATTGATTTTAAAATTTATCGCGACTGGATAAATTTCAAAAAACATGGATCTCTCACTTATTATCGCATGTTACAATGAAGAAACTGTACTAGAACATAGTTTAAAAGAAATTATTATGACACTAGATAGTACAACATTTACATATGAAATCATTTTCGTAGACGACTACAGCACGGATAATACACCGAAGTTGATAAACTTTTTATGTGAAAAATATAAAGATAAGCATTTTCGATTTGTCCTTCACAATAAAAATATAGGACGCGGGGGCACAGTTACAGAAGGATTCAGAATGGCCAAAGGGGATATTATTGGCTATATAGATATAGATTTAGAAGTACATGCCAGGTATATCCCTTCATGCGTCCTGGCGATTAAAGACGGTGCTGATGTAGCAATAGGTTTTAGGGTATACAAATTTGATTTTCGGTCAATAGACCGCTATATAATGAGCAAAGGATATAATTGGCTCATGAGAAAAATGCTGGGTATTAATTTAAAAGATACAGAAACGGGGGTTAAGTTTTTTTCCAGAGAACGGATACTCCCTATTTTAGATAAAATAAAAGATCAAGGATGGTTTTGGGATACGGAAATCATGGTCCAATCTTACTTAAGAAAATATACTATTGCAGAGATACCCTGTCTTTTCGTGAGAAGATTTGACAATGTTTCTACTGTAAAAGGTATTTCAGACAGCATAATTTACTTTAAAAATTTACTAAGGTACAGAAAGGTCTTAGAAAACATTAATAGAAATACTTAGGTCAAAAAGCTATTTCCCAAAATGCGTAAAAATTCACATCATCAAATTAAGATTTAAATGTTTATTGAAATAACTATGCACCTAACACATAAGAACAAAGCTTGGCACAAATTTTCATTATTCATTTATGGTTCATCTTTTAATAAGACATCCATTTTCAAAATATGTTTTTACTGTGTCCCATAAATTCATTGAGTAAAAAGAATCGATAACCGTGTTTATAAAATTGGTTTACTGCTCGCTTTGAAGGCAAACGATAGTAATTTCCTTCTTTTGAGTTTTCAATGGTTTGCCTAAGGGCGTTCGTATTATTCTTCAATTGGTATAAGAAGTCAGACACAAGTTTGGCACCTTCCTTTGCACATCTCATATAAAGAGCATGCTCCGTCATTACCTCTTTAATGTCTATCTCTTTTTGAGAAATTATGGCCCCGGTATCTATGCCTGCATCAATGTAATGAAGGGTTATGCCTGTTTTTTGTTCTCCATTGGCCAAGCACCAGAAAGTAGGCGAAATACCTCTATAAAAAGGCAGTAGAGCAGGATGTAGGTTAACACACCCAATTATTGGTATTTGTATTATTGATTTTGGAATGATTTCTTTAGAGAAGATCGATAATATTAAATCCGGTTTACTTTTTTTTATATAATCAAACGTACTTCCCAAGGCTTTTCTTTGAAATCGCTTTCTGCAAAAATTCGGCAGTGCGTTTTTGTAATATGGAAAGTAAAAAGATTTCCTATTATTTACTCGTGCACTAACGTACCGACATGCATTAAAGAGAAATTGTTTTGCGATTTGCAACGCTACATAATACATTCCAGCACTCTTTAAATAACATAAAACTCCTTTCACGTTGCTTTTATTCGGCAAAAGTCTGTCTTGCTCAAACACTTTAATAGTATGATTGTTAAAAACGCCGTCTTTTATCAATTTATTCAATGCAAAATTGGCATATATATGATTTTTTGAAGTAAGGATTACAATTTTCATAAGCGTGTTTTTAATATAGTCTTGCGATAAAATAATTCAATACTTGTGTCTAGAGAGATCTTTCAACGAAGATCAATTAATAATTAAAATTCCAGATATGACTATCTATTTCATAAAACTTGATCTTTCTACTCAGATATTTTTTAAAAATTATTGTTTCACGTCTAACATAATACTGCTTACTATGTTGTATCGCAATCACAACCAAATATCGTTGAACACTTGTCACGCATGAGTGGAGAAACATGAGAAAGTCTAAAATATTACAAACAAATCTGCACTTAATAATCACCAATATTTAAGTTGTCAAGTGAATCGGTTGTCAGCCTCCAAGTTTTTCCGAAAGATACCGAAATAGACAGATTAGATGAAATCTCATTGGAAATAAAATGTATCATATATTTCACGTATGTAGAAGGGTAAGATTGGTAATACATATACGTTACTATAACTCTAGAAAAATCTTAATAAATCGATGGAATAAACTTGCAGGATAGCATATATAAATGCTATAAAAAAGAGAGTTACTGGTCTATTAAAAGTATTGCATTGTTAAATCAAAATATGAATTGCCGAAGTCTCATTATAATCAAAAACACTGTAAATTCAATTTTTATTCCCACCCAACATTGTCCGGTTAAGGATTTGCGTAGTCGTAATTTTTCGTTTGTTCTTTGAAATTATGAGGAGTAAGGTTTTCAAAGTCAAGATTTCGAGTCTCGTTGTTAATCTTGATTCTCAGCTCTCTTACTCTTTTAATAGAAACTTTCTCCCCGCCTGCCCGCCCGTCTACGCCGTTCGGACGGGTACCTATTCGGGCAGGTCTGAAATTATTATGACAGTAGATAGATAATAATAAGTATGTGATTAATCCTGCGAGTATTTGTACCATGAGGCCATATTGTGATCGGGCAATGAGATGATAGACCTTAAGATGACGTTTCCACCATCCAAGAAATATCTCAATGTTCCACCGAAGTTTGTAAATAGAGGCTATATCCTCAGCGGCAAGGTCATGGCGGTCTGTTGCAACCCAATACTCTTTACCCTCTACACAATATCCGACAAGGCGGACTGGTTTCTCCGTTTGATTAACATTAGGTGTTCCTAGCAGGACAATAGAATCGTAGAAGACTATACTACCAGGCTTTAGAGAATTTGTTTCTATAACGGATCTTTTTGTTTTTCTTTTGATGCGGCATACAAAGTGTTTTCCTTCAGTCTGCCATAAGTCAAAGTCTTTATGACATTGATAATAACGATCCATAATACCTGTCTGACCAGGGGAGAGTATCTTGCTTACGAAGGGACGTTCGTCACCTTTGCCGTCTGTTAAAAATATCTTTGATGGGATAGAATGGTTAATGTTAAAACCAAGATGAGCCTTTGCTTTCTTTGAGCCATCTCTATAATCTGCCCAGTACATTGAAAGAACTGCATCAATTAATGATCCATCAATAGAGACAATCTCTCCAAGGTCTTCATATTCTTTTGGCAGGATTTGAGCGGCATCAGCCTGAAGCTTTTGAAAAATATATAATAATTGTTCCAAACCCCTGTGGTTTATGGCTTCGAAAAAGCTGCTTTTTTTTATACCATCAGGAGGAGCTATTTCTCTTTTTGCAAAATCATCTTTTTCGAGCACCTCAAGGAGGTGCCTTCCGGAGGAGTGTTCCTCAAGATGATAAAAAATGAGTGCTCTGATCTGTTGTTCAAAATTCATTTGCAAAGACCTGTTTCCTTTTGATTGAAGAATAGGTACATGGTTAATAATGTTATCAATAGGGACTAAGCGTTCGTGAAAGGAAGGTATTTTCTGCTTTTTGCTTAAAGGTTCAATTGTATATGGTATTTTTATAACTCCTTTATAATTAAAGTGTTATAAAATTTTCGCCACAAAAACTTATTTCAAAAAGTCAAGCAAAAATTGCCTCCAAATAAAAAATTATTTTGTTATTTATTTACTTCGCAAAAACTTAACCGGACAACACTGATTCCCACCAATACTATTTACTGAAATTTACGAGTGCTAATTAGTTTCTATACGGAAATAGATAAGTGGAGATATAGTAAGAGTTTAAGGAGAAGAATATGTATAAAAATCCTTGCAAGATGGGAGTTAAATGGTATAATCCAGTTTCTGTAAGATATTATATATCAAAGGATTACATCACTAACGCCCAAATGCAAGGAGGAAAAAAATGAGAGCAATTCGAGACGCCCAGTTGAGGCTTGAATTTTACAAAAGCGAGAGTGGATTGTCAAAGAAATTGGAGAAAGTATCAGAAATATTGGATAAGGATATAAGTTTTTTAGAAAAGATAGCACAAGACTTCAAGACAAAAAAAGAGTCTAAAGCAGGGGTCAAGGGAATGACGGTGGAACAAGCAGTAAGGGTAGCGATAATAAAACAGATGTATCAATTGGGCTATAAAAGGTTATACAATGAATTGAATGATAATCTGAGTTATAGGAGTTTTATCAAGATACATGAAGAAAAAGTGCCAAAGAAGATGACCCTGAACGATAATATAAAGAAGATATCTCCGGGAGGATGGGAAGAGATAAATAAGGTAATAGTAAAGACCGCAATAGAGCTGGGTATAGAAGAAGGTAAAAGAGTGCGAATGGATTCAACGGGAGTAGAGAGCAATATACATTATCCGACAGACGGTGAGTTGTTGTGGGATTGTGTGAGGGTGTTGGATCGGATAATAGAAGTGGTAAAGGAGGAGTATCCGGATATTGAGATTGAGTATCACAATCACACTACGAGAGCGAAGAGGCGACGATTCAAGATAGTCAACACGAGTAGTAAGGAGAAGCGGGAGGTGGCATATAAAGATTTATTGAAGGTATCAAGAGCGACAGTAGAATACAGTGAGTCCTGTATAGAACAGTTGGAGAGAAAGGTAAGGCAGGGAGAGATAGAGGCTGGTGTGTATAAGGAGAATTTATCCGGGTACTTGGAATCATTGAAGACCATAATAAGTCAGACAGAACGCAGGGTATTAAATGATGAGAAAGTGGAATCGAAGGACAAGTTGGTATCAATATTTGAGACTCATACGGACATATTGGCTAAGGGTAAAAGAGAGACAATATTCGGGCATAAGATATTACTCAGTGGCGGTGAGAGTAAGCTGATATTAGATTGTATGATAGAGAGGGGTAATTGGAGTGATGCAAATAATTTTGCAGAAGGGATAGACAGGCTTAAAGAGAGGTATGGATATCTGCCTGAAGAAATAACAACAGACGGTGGATTTGCAAGTAAGGAAAATTATGATTATGCAGTAGGTGAAGGAATAAAGAAGGTCTTATTTACCAAGAACATTTCATCTAAGATGGTAGAGCTTGTAAAGACTAGCCGTGCATATAAGAAGTTGAAAAAGTTTCGGGCAGGGATTGAGGGATGTATATCTGCTGGAAGAGAGCATATGGCTTGAGCAGATGTACCTGGAAGGGATGGCGAAGTTTTCAAAGTTATGTTTGGTTGGAGTGTAATAGCATTTAATTTAAACATCCTGGCTGAAGCCTTGCCACGCTGAGCGGGGCCTTGCTAAAATAAATAATGTAAGAAGGACTTAAATCAATCAAAGAGAATACAACAGTCGGAGTATGTCCAAATTTAGTTAGTAAGATAAATTTTAAAGAAAATTATCAAACTTTCAGTAAAAGACGATTAATTTTAAGCAGAAATTCTGATCATCGGTTTGGCGGACAGTTTTTATACCTCTATTTCCGTACGGAAACTAATTAGCAATTCACCGCAGAAAAAGAACTTATTATGCCAAGGATGCGTTTTATGGAATTCAGCTTGCCCTATTAGGGGATAAACTCTCTTATTGGGAAGTGGGAACAGATTTTCCGTTCGATATGCTTACTCTTTGCCAGAAAATCTTTCTGAAAACCGCTACAAACAGTGGTTTATTGCTAAATGCCGACGCTGAAAAATAATGTTTTAAGGTTCTTCTCCCAATAATACTGGTCACGAAAAAAAATCAGGAAAAACTCAGGACCGATTGGTTTAATATGTCATACTATCCGTATGAAACAGTTTAAATTACCATCAGGCGAAATTTCAGCATTAAAAACAGCACACAAATGGATTTAAAAAAAACGTTAAGCAGACCGCATAAAAACAATTATATTACTTGCAACAGGATGGACAGTCCGCGAAGTATCAGAAATTCTTTTACTTGACGATAAAACAGCCAGGAATTATCTAAAACGTTATCAAGAAGGAGGCATGGCAACCCTTTTGGATGATAGCCATAAAGGATATAGCGGAAAGCTATCCGAGTCAGAAATAGTTCAATATGGTTATCCGCTTGACTGCCGTAACCATTATAAGTTGTATGGTTGTTTTAAT
>CAKKPF010000125.1 GCA_919901575.1 Candidatus Brocadiaceae bacterium | reverse complement strand
ATGATAAATAAATTTAAACAAGTTTATCTTCTAAAGTTTTTGTCGTAAGACCCGATATTAAAAGTATATATAATCCAACGAATTTGCTTCAGTGTTGTGTACGGGAATCTTAACAGAATGCAGAATTCTTCCTCTTTACAATAGATACAGTCAGGGAATGGCTGGAGACAAATTATTGCAGATTACGTATTATATACATAACTACCAGGTCACTTAATATCTCACAACATTCAAAAAATGTATAAAAAATTCTACGGTTTAAGAGAGAATCCATTTAATCTGACTCCTGATCCTGACTTTCTATATTTGAGCAAAGTGCATCAAAAAGCGATGGCATATTTGACGTATGGGCTGGAGTCGGGGAAAGGGTTTGTGCAGCTCACGGGTGATATTGGAAGCGGCAAGACCACACTGCTGAAAACATTATTAATGAGAAACAGGAATAAAATTAAGTCGGCATTTATCGTAAATCCCAGAGCGAGCTTCGAACAACTTTTCAGGATGATACTGTATCAGTTTTCTGTAATAGAATTAGAGTCAGAGTATCCAAAAGATGTGTTATTAGGTAAATTTTATGATTATCTCACGGAACAATCAAAGCAAAATTGTCCGGTTGCCATTATCTTCGATGAAGCACAAAATATAGATACTACTGTACTTGAAGAAATACGTATGTTGTCAAATCTGGAGACTGAAAAGATAAAACTTTTACAAATGATCTTTGTTGGCCAACCGGAACTAAGAGAGATATTCTTATTACCAAAATTCAGGCAATTAAAACAAAGGATATCTGTTGCTTACCATATAACCCCGCTTGGCAGAGAGGATACGGAGGCTTATATAAACCACAGGTTAAAGGTTGCTGGCGCTGATGACAGGTCGATTTTTACCCGATGTGCGTGTGATGAAATCTATTCGTATTCGAATGGAGTACCACGTCTTATTAATATAGCCTGTGATGCTACTCTGCTTGCCGGGTATGTTGAAGAGAAGAAAGTTTTAGATGAAAACATTGTTAAAGAAGTGATAAACGAATTGATTGAAGACCTAGGCTACAATACAAAACAAGACGAGTATCTGTCAACGACTTAAATTATAGTTTCATGCGGCAACCTCTTTTGAATAATAGTTGTTGGTATTTAACTGCCTTGCGGTGAAATTCTAAGAGGTACAGGAAACGAAAGACGATTCGAGCAGTGCAACCTTTAAGTTTAAACTTCGGGTGTTTATTTTTAAAAATTCTCTTAAAAATTATGTCTAAGATCGAAAAGGCTTTAAAAAAATCCATAAAAGAAGTAAAGGAAGATGAAGGCAGTGCATTTACACACGAACGTACAGATACGGATCAGTCCGGCGTACATGACAAGGATGAGACAGGCCACTCCACTTCTCAAAAGATGACGGAACCTGACAACGATGTGTCCATGCTTGATTATCTCAAAATACACGACTATGAATCTTCATCTGAATCAAAGCTGGGCAAAAGTGAAAGTCACATAATATCTGCTATAGAAAAGCAGGAAAATGAAAGCAGCGCTGCACATAACCCGTTGATTAGTGGAGATTATGGTCAGTTAATGGAAGGTAGCGGCCTTTTGCCTCAGAAACGGGATAAAGAGAATACAGGAAGTTTGATACCTGCAACAACGATCAATGACTATGAAGTGGATGAGCATATAGCATCGTATTATGAAACTGTTGGAAAGCAGACATGGAAGGGTCCTATAATGGTTCACTTTAGAAGGTTGCAAGTATCTCTCAGCGCTCTGCAAAGTAATAATATGTGCAAGGTAATGGTATTTACCAGCTCAAATCAAAAGGAGGGCAAAAGCACGATTTCTACGAATATGGCTATCGCATTATGTAGCAATAAAAGAACTAAAGTAGCTATTGTGGATTGTGATTTTAGAAAACCTACGCTTAACAAGCTGTTAGGTTTTTCTCCTGAAAAAGGCTTGTCGGATTATCTGCTTGAGGAAGCAGATCTTAAAGAAATTCTTATCAACGGCTTAGTACAGAATTTAACACTAGTTCCTGCAGGGAACAAACCTTCTAATACATGTGAGCTGTTTGCATCAGAAAGAATGCGACAAGTTGTTGCATACTTGAGAGAGCATTTTGATTATGTACTAATTGATACTCCACCTGTTCTGGCATTCCCTGATACGGTAATCATAGCCCCTTTGTCAGACGGAGTCGTTTTTGTTCTTAACTGTAAGAAAACCAGGAAAAGTATCGCAAAGCGTGCAATTGAAACACTTAACAATTGCAAGATTTTAGGTTTTGTAATGAATATGAGTGAGGCCGCCGCTGTTGACTATTATGGATATACTTCCGGCTACTACTATTACGACTACGCATCATCCTGACCTCTCAAAGAGTATACTTATTACCCACAACCCGCCTTCCAAAAAAATACGCTAAGACAGGAGCATAGTGGTTGTTTTTATCAGTTGGTATTTTTGTCCGTCTTGACCAGGCGTGCCCGCCTGAATGGCGAAGTCTGGCAGGTATGCGGGTTACCATAATATTGTAGAGTATGTTTTTTAAGGTATGCACTACCACGTGTGAGCGTGAAAAGTAAGTTACATGTTTGGCCAAATATTATAGTTGTGTATATAAGCCGACCCGCCTGTACCTATTCGGGCAGGTTGACTATTAACGTTCAACGTTACCGGTGCTGCCAGACTTAACATGTGCGTGCCGGGTTAGACGGGGCATTCAGACGGGTACTCAGTCCTATTCGGGTAAACTGTGGACTCGAATGTAACTGAGAGGGCGGAGCTGTGCCTGCCCCGCTCAGCGTGGCCTGAACTTCAGCAATTTCCTACCAAATTACTACCCTGCCCGAATAGGTACAGGCGGGGACCTGGCGCAGTTCGATAATTTACTAAAATGCTTAATGCACTTACTATAGACATTGAAGATTACTTTCAGGTATCGGCATTTGAGAAATATGTTAAACATGAAGATTGGTGTACTTATCCTTCAAGGGTTGAAGCCAATACATTGAAGGTACTTGATATGCTTGAAGAGTTTTCTGTAAATGCAACATTTTTTATACTTGGTTGGGTTGCGGAGAAGCATCCTTCTATTGTCAAGGAGGTTCAAAAGAGAGGTCACGAGATAGCCAGCCATGGATACAACCACAAATTAGTTTACAATATGAGCCCTGAAGACTTCCGTAAAGACATAAAAACGGCAAAGATGTTACTTGAAGATATCTGTGGGAAAAAGGTCTGCTGCTACAGGGCGCCGAGTTATTCAATCACAAATGAGTCTCTATGGGCATTGGACATACTGATCGAAGAAGGATTCGAATGTGATTCAAGTATATTTCCGGTCTATCATGATATATACGGGATACCCGATGCCGGGAGGTTTCCCCATGAGATAAACAGCCTTCATGGAGTAATAAGGGAGTTTCCTGCTTCAACTGTACAAATTAATATTTTAAAAAATCTTAAATATAGAGTTCCTATATCCGGCGGGGGTTATCTAAGACTGTTTCCTGTATGGTTAATCAAGAAAGCCATAAAACACATAAATGAGAGTGAAGGACAGCCGGTTATCCTCTATTTCCACCCCTGGGAGATAGATCCGGAGCAACCCAGGATCAGGGCCGGAATTAGATCAAGGTTCAGGCACTACATAAACCTTGACAAGACCATGGAGAAGGTGAAATATCTTTTATCTTCATTTAAGTTTGCTCCCATAAGCCAGGTTTTAAAAATCAACGAGAACTAATATAAACAGTGTGATGATTTCAGTTTTTATTTTCGGTTCAAAATGGGTAAAGATATTATTAAGATTATATTAGCTTCAGAGAATGATAAAGCCCTATGGGATAGTTACGTTAAAGAACATAAAGATGCTACTCCATATCACACATATGCATGGAAGCAGGCAGTGGAGGCGGCATACGGTCATGGTGGTTATTATTTTATTGCCGTTGTTGACAGAGGGAAGGATTCCACTCGTAAAGCCGTAGGCATCCTGCCTCTTATTCATTTAAAAATACCTTTCGGACGCGGCGCCTTGATCTCACTTCCTTTTTGTGATGCTGCCGGGCCATTATCTGACAATAAAGATATAGAACAGCAGCTTATTACTGTAGCTTTAGCGCTTGGTAAAGAAATCGGCGTAAATGAGATCGAACTGCGTACTTCAAAATCAGAGTTTGAGCTTAAGACAGATACATCGCATGTAGAAACACATTCTCTTAAGGTAAGAATGTTTCTTGATTTACCGGACTGTCCTGCCCGAATAGGTTCAGGCGGGTCAGAGAAGCTTTTAAAGAGTTTTAAATCAAAACTGCGAAGTCAAATTAAGAAACCGGAGAAAGACGGACTTCGGTTTGAGTGGGGGGATATTAATAAACTGGATGATTATTACAAAGTTTTTTCAATTAACATGAAGGATCTTGGTTCTCCTGTTCATTCAAGAATGTGGTTCAGGTCAGTTCTAAACTTTTATGCGGATAAAGTCCGTATGGGGCTGGTGTATCTGGAACAGCAACTCATAAGCTGCGGCATTATCTTAATAGTTAATAATGTGGTAACAATTCCCTGGGCTTCCACCCTGAGAAAATACAACCACTTGTCTCCCAATATGATGCTTTACTGGAATTTTCTGGCCTTTGCCTCTGACAGCGGATATGCAAGGGTTGATTTTGGCCGTTCAACCCCCAATGAAGGAACCTATAAATTTAAAACTCAATGGGGGGCAAACCCATATCCTTTGCATTGGCATCACATTTACGTGAGCAAGATAAAATCTATTAAAAAAACAAATATTCAGGATACCCGGAGCGCAAAGAGGGAAATAGCCGCTAATTTATGGAGCAAGCTGCCACTATGCGTGGCAAATACTTTAGGGGCAAGGATAAGGAAATATATTTCTTTGTAAAAATTCAGGAATTCCCGCCTAACAAACTGGCGGGCCACGCTAAGCGGGGCGGGCACAAATCGTAAATCTTAAAATGACTTATTTTTATCATATTCCTCCATCGGCAGCGCCTATCTATCTGAAGGATATACACAATAGTCTGAGAGGATTATTGTATGCGGAGGATTATCTGCAAAAATTTCAAAGGGAACTTGAGGAGTATTTTCAGATAAGAAATGCATTTTTAATTTCATCCGGCAGGGCAGCGTTAACTATAATTCTCCGGGCATTGTTCCGCATTGCTGCTGATGATTCTAAGAATGAGGTCCTTATTCCTGCGTACACCTGTTATTCTGTCCCGGCATCTATTATTAGAGCCGGATTGAAAGTCAGGCTTTGTGATATTGATCAAAATACACTGGATTTTGATTACTCACTTCTTCCTGATACTATATCAGAACGGACGTTGGCCGTAATCCCGTGCAGTCTATTCGGTATTCCTTCGGATATAGAAAGATTACAAAATATTATTGCTGGAAGAAAAGTATTTATAATTGACGATGCTGCTCAGGCTATGGGTGTTTCTGTAAATGGCAGGCTGGCAGGAACCAGAGGCGATATAGGTTTGTTCAGCCTTGACAGGGGCAAGAACTTTACGACGGTAGAAGGTGGCATAATTGTGACAAATCGGGTAGATATTGCTGAAGAGGTTAAGAAAACATTAAGCAGCCTGGATGAATATACTAAGGTCAGTCAATTTGTCATCCTGATAAAGGCGATTATAATCTCACAAATTTTGCGCCCGTTTCTTTATTGGATTGCAGCCAACTTTCCCGGTCTTGGCGTGGGAGGCACATTTTATTCAACACGGTTTTCACTCAAGAGTATGTCAAATACACAGGCAGGATTGGCGTGGAATTGGCTTGAGAAATTAGCAAGTTTTAATTTGGCCAGGAAAGAAAATACAGAATATTATTACAAAGAATTTGCCGGTTTCCGGGCAGTCCGTTGCATGAAGGGAAATCCTGAAGCCGCTTATCACAGGTTTCCATTCTTTCTGAATGGTATAAAAAATAAAGAAATGAACAGGTTAAAGCTGCTTGGCATGAGCCAAAGGTATCCTGACAGCATCGATCATATACCAGAGCTTAAATTTCAGAATAACAATAACTATCCAGTTGCATCATCAGTTTCGAAGAAATTGTTATGTTTGCCGACACATATATATTTTAATAAGTCATCCAGGCAGAAGCTTGTCCAACAGCTTAAAAAGCTTGGAAGGAATTAATTGTGAATTCACTTTGGACGCAGACAAACACAGATTTTCAGGATTAAATACTCATGACTCAAACTAATCACAAACAACAATGAAAATTTAGCTGGATTCCCTGCGAGAGCAGGGGGCCTTCATTTCTGAAGGAATCCAAATACTATTTTTAATTCGATCCAGTGTATCTGCGCAAATCCCTGCCCGACGGATTGTTTGTCGGGTGCGCCCCATTTATCTTGATAAATATTTTAGAATATCTTTTCTGGTTATCCATCATCTTCATATTGTACGCCTACATAGGCTATCCCTTGTTGCTGATATTATTATCTAAGATCAGAAACCGTCCGGTTACAAAGGGGAATATTGTTCCAAACGTTTCTTTTATTATTACGGCATATAATGAGGAAAAGCGAATCCAGGAAAAGATAGAAGATACCCTGAAACAAGACTATCCCAAAGATAGAATAGAGATTATTATTGCATCAGACTGTTCCGATGACCATACGGATGAGATTGTGAAGTCGTATGAGTCTCAAGGGGTCAGGCTGGTAAGAGCAACCGAAAGACTAGGGAAAGAGGCTACTCAAAAGCTGGCAATTGATACTGCTAAAGGAGAAATACTTGTCTTTTCTGACGTAGCAACAATGCTGTCGTCAAATGGGGTTAAAAACATTGTCAGAAACTTCAACGACCCGACTGTTGGATGTGTCAGCAGTGTAGACAGATTTGTTGACCCTGACGGTCAAATAAGCGGCGAAGGAGCTTATGTTAAATATGAAATGATTCTTCGTAATCTCGAAATGAAGGTGAATTCCCTAGTAGGATTGAGCGGTTCATTCTTTGCCGCCCGCAAAGTGGTTTGTCAGGATTGGGCTACCGATTTGCAAAGCGATTTCAATACCCTGCTGAATTCAATAAAGATCGGACTTCGTGGGGTATCCGACTCTGAAAGTATAGGTTATTACAAAAACATTATTGATGAAAAAAAGGAATTCGATAGGAAAGTAAGAACCGTAATAAGAGGTATATCGGTATTCATGAAAAGCCTGTCTTTGTTAAATCCTTTCAGATACGGCCTTTTTTCCTGGCAGCTATTCAGCCATAAATTATGCAGGTGGCTAGTTCCATTTGCTATGATACTGGTGCTTGTGAGCAATCTGTTTTTAATTCCTCATCATGAAATGTACAAGTATATTGTGATTCTACAGGTTTTGTTTTATGTAGCGGCTTTTGGAAGTATTATCAGAAAAATATTGCCGTTCAAAAGTATAATGAAAATCCCATTTTTTTTTGTGATGGCGAACCTTTCGATTCTCATTGCATGGTATCGGTATTTTAAAGGGGAACGTTTAGTAACATGGGAACCGTCAAAAAGATAAATCGGTGAAAATAAATATCGAATATCGAACAAGGAATAATGAATGTCAAAGAATAGTGGAATTTATGATCTTGAAGATCGCTTAATAGATTTTGCCGTCCGGGCCGGAGCGGTTAGACTGGAATCCTCCCGATAGGCCTGCCCGACTATGTCGTTCGGGCGGGGAGGGAATAACCCCACTTTCGTGGGCAATCCAGATTCAAGTATAAATCCCCCTTAGTCCCCCTTTAGTAAAGTGGGGGATGAGGGATTTGTGAGCGTACTCTCATTAAAAAGTTTTGTA
>CAKKPF010000124.1 GCA_919901575.1 Candidatus Brocadiaceae bacterium | reverse complement strand
TGATTATGAAGATAATATACCACATTATTTACGACATTGCAAGGTTGACATGACAATAGTGTACTTTTGTTAAATTGAAAAAATATATCTCCCTTCCCCTGTCAAAAAGTGCCGAGGGCTTAAATCCCTCTCTACTACCCGTCCCCGCCAGAATGATTGTCGCCCGCCCGTGCCGGATCGGACGGGGGCTGGCGAACGGCGTGGCCGGGCGGGAAAACGGTCTTTCCATTTTCCCCTCTTTGTAAAATGGGATTAGGAAGATTTATCCCCCCAAGACACTATTCTAAGAATTCTTCCACCTTGTCTATAGGACAAACAGAGATCGTTTTGTTTACCGGCCAGCTTTTTTCACCAGGATAGACTATGAGTAACTTATTGAGCTTTAGCGATTCGATAGCTGTGGTCATTGATTTCGTCTTATCAGGAGCTTCACTGAATTTGAATTCAATTCCATATCTCTTGCCATTAACAATAAAAAACATGTCCAATTCTGCTCCGCTATATGTAGCCCAGTAATACAACTGTGATGGTCTTATTGTCCTTACGATCTGTTCCATCGCGAAACCTTCCCAGGACGCCCCAACTTGCGGGTGTCCTGTGATAGCATGGAAGTCCCGCAAATCAAGTAAACTGTGAAGTAATCCAGTATCACGAAAATATATCTTGTGTGATTTTACCTGACGTTTGCTGATATTCTCGTGCCAGGGCTGGAACTGATGTATCATATACGTTTCGGTCAAAATATCCAGATATGAGCGGGCCGTCTTGTCATTGATGCCAAGCGCAGCGCCAATACGAGAAGCATTCCATATTTGACCATGGTAATGAGCAAGCATCGTCCAGAATCTCCGCATAGACTGGGCTGGAATATTGATCCCGAGTTGTGGGATATCACGTTGAAGAAATGTACGAATAAATCCTTCGCGCCAGGCAAAGCTGTCCTGATCGTCATTGGCAAGGAACGAACGAGGAAATCCACCTCTGGTCCACAGTTGTTTCCAGCTATTCGTGCCAAGTTCAGTCAAATCAAAGCCTGCCATATCAACAAACTCAACACGGCCGGCAAGAGTTTCCGAAACATTTCTAATGAGTTGCGGCGAAGCACTTCCAAGAATTAAAAAATTGCATCTGTTTCCTGGCTTATCTACAACTACCCTTAATGTTGCAAAAAGATCGGGTTTTGTCTGTATTTCATCGATAACAACCAAGCCTGTAAGTGATGCCAGAATTATCTCGGGATTTACCAGTCTGCGCAGATCGGTCTGGCTTTCAAGGTCAAAATAAGTGCTTGATTGATGCTCGCAGATCATTCTTGCTAAGGTCGTCTTACCGCATTGTCGGGGCCCGAGCAAAGCCACAATCGGAGATCTGGTAATGGCCTTTTTCGCATGATCTAAGTAACCTCGCCTTTCTATCATAACAAGAATTATACCTTTAATATTCGGAGTGTCAATCCGAATATTAAAGGTATAAACAAGGCTCTGTGTCAACCTAAAAAAATAAACGGTACTAAATAAGAGTAGAAGCTCAATTAGATACCGATCTCTATCGGACGGATGACGGTAACCATACATTTTTGTCTTATCACGTTATCTTTGCTTCATATATTTGTAACGCAAAACAAGGATAAATACACTGAATGCTAATGTTACCGCATTCGCCACAATAATTATCTTATCCTCAAGGTATACACCATAGGAAAGCCAAAGGGAAATCCCAAAGATGAAGAGCAGATACATAACTGGAGAGACATCATCTAACCTCTTTGTTCGTATGCCCCTTATTATCTGAGGTATAAAACCTGAAGTTGTACATACTGCTGCGATTACACCCACAATTTTCCACTCCATATAACTTAGCTCCTTTCCGCCCTGACGACGCCCGCCCGGCCATGCCGTTCGGACGGGTAGTCGGGCAGGCCGCTAATTTATCCTCTTTACTTTGTAAAACAAAAACCTTGCGGGTTCAAATTTGCAACTTGAACCGTAAATTCCATATCCGAAATGATTTAATGTTTAAAGTGTCTTTCTCCTGTCAGGACCATTGCAATGCCGTGTTCGTCTGCGGCCTTTATCACCTCATCGTCCTTTTTGGAACCACCAGGTTGGATTATAGCCGTAATGCCTGCTTTGGCGGCAAGGTCTACGCTGTCCCTGAAAGGGAAAAAGGCATCAGATGCCATAACAGATCCGGAAGCACGGTCACCCGCTTTTTGAATTGCTATATTAGTGGAGTCAACGCGGCTCATCTGGCCTGCCCCCACACCAACAACCATCTCGCCTTTTGAGAAAACTATTGCATTCGATTTAACATGTTTGCAGACTTTCCATGCAAACAGCAACTCTTCTATCTCATCCTCAGACGGAGTCTTTTGTGTAACTACCTTTAGCTGATCTCTGTCACCGGAACGCATATCTTTATCCTGGACCAGTAGACCGCCGACTACTCCCCTGAAGTCATTTATTTCTTTCTTTATGGAAGATGCACCTAAGGAATTCAACTTCAACAATCGAAGATCCTTTCCCCAGCCTCGTTTTGTAGTCAAGATCTCAATAGCCGCATCGTCGAAACCCGGTGCAGCAATCGCCTCGACAAAATGCCCAGGTTCAGTAATAGCCTCCGCACTCTTTTCGTCAACTGTTCTGTTTAAACTAAGTATACACCCAAAAGCCGAAACAGGGTCGGAACTATATGCTTTTGTAAAAGCCTCTGTAATATCTTCAGCGCTTGCAACACCACAGGGATTAGCATGTTTGATCAAGACGGCAGACGGCTTCTCAAATTCCTTAACGATTTCAATGGCAACATCAGTATCCAGTATGTTATTAAAAGACAGCGCTTTACCATGCAACTGTTCCGCATTTGAGATGCAGGGAACCTCAAAGTTTTTATGAACATAAAATGCCGCTGTCTGGTGGGGATTTTCGCCATATCTCAAGTCCTGCTTTTTGTTCAGATCAAGGCTTAACGTTTCAGGGTAAGCCTCTTCACTACCCCTGTTGAAATAATTAAATATTACCCTGTCGTACTGGCTGGTATGTTTAAATGCCTCTGTAACCAGATGGTAACGTGTCTCGTATGAAAGGTCACAGTCTCCTTCATTTAATTCCTTTAAAAGCGCTTCATAACGATCAGGATTTACCACAACTGCAACGTGTTTAAAATTTTTGGCCGCAGACCTGATCATGGAAGGTCCGCCAATGTCAATATCTTCAACCGCTTCTTCCTGAGATACATTTTCTTTACTGATAGTCTTCTCAAACGGATATAGATTAACAACAACAAGATCAATAGTATCAATCCCTAAATCCCCAATCTGTTTCATGTGATCTTCGTTATCCCTTACTGCGAGCAAACCGCCGTGAATCTTTGGATGGAGCGTCTTTACCCTGCCATTCATTATTTCCGGGAAGCCGGTATATTCAGACACCTCTGTAACATCAATACCATTCTCTTTGATAGATTTAGCAGTACCGCCGGTGGATATAATCTTAATATCAAGGTCTGCCAAACCCTTAGCAAGATCTATTATTCCCGTCTTGTCTGATACACTTATTAAGGCTGTTTTTATTCTGGCCATATTAACTCCAGTCTAGTAATAAATATTATAAAATCTTTACCCTCCCCAAAGCAGGCATCATGCTATCAAAGCACCGGTTTTATGTCAAAATAATTAACAGAGTATTTTTTCTTGCTAGACATAAAAGCTGTTTAATAGTATCATGGAATTATCCTGAAATGAAAATATCTAAGACATATATAAGCAACTTTTTCTTAAATATCTGAATATAATTTGAGAAATATTAATTAACAAAAGAGGTGTCTATCTATGAAGAAGAAGTATATATATTTTTTTGATAGCGGCAGCGCTGAAGGCAATGCCAATATGAAAGATTTACTGGGCGGCAAGGGCGCTAACCTGGCAGAAATGGCGAATCTTGGATTCCCTGTTCCTTCCGGATTTACAATTACAACAGAGGCATGCCATGCATACAATAAAAAGAATAAAACCTACCCTGCCGGACTTCAAAGTGAAATTGACAAAAATCTCTCCCGTCTGGAACGTTCAATGGGCGCTAAACTGGGAGATGCGAAAAACCCCTTGTTAGTTTCCGTAAGAAGCGGCGCCGCTGCTTCAATGCCTGGGATGATGGATACCGTGCTGAATTTAGGACTGAACCCTGATTCCGTCCATGGCCTTATTACAAAAACCAGGAACGAAAGATTTCCCTGGGATGCATACAGACGGTTCATAAACATGTTCGGTAATGTCGTAATGGGCATGGAACATCATGACTTCGAGGGAATAATGGACAGACACAAGAAAAAGGCAAATGCGAAGAATGATACAGACCTTAGCGCTGAGCAATTGAAGGACATCTGCAAGGATTTCATCGCTATTTACAAAAAGAGGACCGGCTCCAGTTTCCCTTCAGACCCTAAAGAACAATTGCAGAAAGCAATCGTTGCAGTGTTTGATTCCTGGAATAATCCAAGGGCAATGAAGTATAGAAAGATATATGGTATCAGTGGTTTATTGGGAACCGCCGTAAATATTCAGGCAATGGTGTTTGGAAATACCGGCAATAATTCCGCAACAGGTGTCTGTTTTACAAGAAATCCATCTACTGGTGAAAATAAATTCTATGGAGAGTTCCTTCTTAATGCGCAAGGCGAGGATGTAGTGGCAGGCATACGGACTCCGGAACCAATAAGCGATTTGGCAAAGGAATTACCAGTAGCATATAAAAAATTGGTAAAGATAAGAAGAGACTTGGAGAAACATTACAAAGATGTACAGGATTTGGAATTTACCATACAAGAAGGAAAGCTGTTTATGCTCCAGACACGAAATGGAAAGCGAACCACACATGCGGCCGTAAAGATAGCCGTCGATATGGTAAAAGAAAAGCTGATAGACAAAAAAACTGCCATCAGCAGGATAGATCCGAATCAATTGGACCAACTGCTACATCCTACATTTGATCCAAAAGCGAAAAGAAATGTAATTGCCAGTGGATTACCGGCTTCACCTGGAGCCGCATACGGGAAGGTTATATTTCACGCTGACGAGGCAGAAAAATTAGCGGCAAATGGAGAGATGGTTATACTTGTGAGGATAGAAACTTCACCTGAAGACATTGGAGGCATGCATGTCTCACAGGGAATCCTTACAACCAGAGGCGGCATGACTTCGCATGCTGCAGTGGTAGCCAGAGGGATGGGAACATGCTGCGTGACAGGATGCGGCAGCATCCAGATAGACTATAAAAAAGAGGAATTTACTGCAGGCGGAAAGGTTATTAAAAAAGGCGACTACATTTCACTTGACGGTACCCTGGGTGAAGTAATGCTGGGAAAAGTACCCACAGTAGAGCCTGCACTCAGCGGAGACTTTGGCAAACTTATGAAATGGGCGGATGAAATTCGAAGACTTAAGATCAGGACGAATGCCGATACTCCTGAAGATGCAAAAAGGGCCAGAGATTTTGGCGCCGAGGGAATAGGATTATGC
>CAKKPF010000123.1 GCA_919901575.1 Candidatus Brocadiaceae bacterium | reverse complement strand
GGCATCGCTGCCGCCATCTTCTTTTTCAAGGTTAGTAGGTTTTCCAGTTATTTCCTCAGAGACTGAGAGATAGAGAGGATCAGGTGAGAGGTGTGTCGGCTCTGCGCTGATTAATGTATGTGTGTTGACGCCGTCACCTAACAAATTGTGAACATGGTTTAGCATTTCCTTTACGGTGTATGGAGGTGGAAATCGTATGTCAAGAGCGCCTTCAGCTTCCGATGGTATGCGGTTAACGGTTTGATTCGGTGTTTTTACGATTGTGAGCGCACAAGTAGGGTGCCAATGGCCTTCGTCCTGCTTCAAGGAATCAAAGTTTTTCCGTAGGCGTGCAGCCGCGTCAACAAGACGTTCCAATGGGTTATTTCCCAACCATGGACGTGCTGCATGTGCGGAGTGCCCATCACACCGGATCTTTAGATGAAGTATCCCTTTTTCTTCCACAGTTATTTCATTCAAAGAACCTCCGTCAGGTATCATAGCCACGCCGCATCTGAGTCCGACTTCATCAAAGAGAAAGCGCATTCCCGACTCTCCGCCGCGCTCTTCATCAGACGTAATAGCCAATCCAAGCGGAAGGTTGTCGTATTGCGTATGTAAATTTCTGAAAATCTCCATAAGGATTGCCAGAGGGCCTTTCATATCTGCAGATCCTGGACCGATAATTCTGCCATCAGCTATATGTGAACGGTAACTATGGGCGTCAGAGTGCGTAATGACGTCAAGATGTCCACAGAGCAGCACTTTAGGCTGGTCTAAATTTTCAGGAAGGACAACTAACGAAGGTATATCACAGTGATAATGTTTTTTTACAGCAATATTATCAAGTGATTCAACGTGGTTGATAACAAACTCAAAACATCGCTCAATATCCTCCGGGCGGGATGCGTCGCTGGGAATCAGTATTAAGTCCCTTGTCAGAGCTACCAGTCTTTTCTGTAAATCTGTAGAAGTTTGTGTCATTTTCTCCCCTGAATATGAGATTAATTATCGGGATGAGCCGTCCTCCGTAGGTCTCTACTCCCGTTATATGTTGTTTAAGTCTTTCCAGTTCACCACGATTTTCTTAAAAAATAGATAGCATGTTGGCAAAGAAGATAACGTCCCTATCCCAGAATGTCGGCAACCGGCCAGGTATGGTTTTGTTTTTAACAGTCATATCTTTGTCATAAGATTCGTAATTGCTCAATATCAAGTGGAATTATGTATCCTTCCTTTCGGAAGGCGTCCTCGTCCGCTATGGTGGGTTTCCGGTGCGAACTCCTTCATTATAAATTATAAAGATAGGGGGAATCAATGAGAAATTATCATACTTTTCCTATTGATTTAAATACTATGAATCACCTATAATCAATTCAAGATTCCACATTTAGAGAATATCCAAACGCTTATTTAATCTAATGGGAATAAATCTTGATTATTGTTTGTCATAAAGAAGGGAGGGGCAAAGCAATATGAATGTTCTGTTATTTAAAGCCAGATTACTCATATTTACACTCTGCATCTCCCTCATACCTATTGTCACAATCACAACGATAAATTACTTCAATGCCAGGAACGCCATAAGGAAACAGACCATGGAATGGCTGGCTGCAATTACAGCGTCAAGAAAGGCTCACATCCTGGAAGCTTTGGAGGCAAAAAGAGGGCGAACTATAGACTTTAGCTCGGACGGGTTTATAAGAGACAGCCTTGAGAAAATCAATCGTATTGGGTTTATCAAAAAATATGACGTTGTTATTAATCTGAACAGTCACCTCTCGGTAAACAAAAAGCCGATTGATCAGGATATTGTAGCAATAGCCGTTGTGGACCTGGATGGCGAGGTAGTCGCATCCACCAATAATACATGGATTGGGAAGGATATGTCTAACCAGGAGGTGTTTAAGCAAGGCTTAAATGAGAGCTACATTGAACAACCAGGATATTTGTCATATCTGGATGCAAAATGCATTTTAATATCTTCACCTATTATCTCCGTGATGGATGATGATTTGCTTGGTGTCATTATCAATGTATATGATCTGGCTATCCTAAGTGCTATTACAACACAACGTGTCGGGATGGGTGAGACGGGAGAGGTCTATATAGTCAATAAAGAAAAGATGATGCTCACCGAGTCGAGGTTCAGAGAAGGCGCTCCCCTCAGACAGGTGGTGAATACCGAGCCGGTTCGTCGAGTCATTGAACATGCTGAGGAGATGGCAGGCATATATCCCGACTACAGGGGTGTATCTATAGTTGGTGCATCTGCGTATATACCCGAATATGGTTGGACACTCTTGTCAGAGATAGACAAGGCAGAGGCATTTGTGTCCATAAGGATATTTGGTATCGTTGCCCTGATATTGGGGTTTGTTAGTGCTGCTGTGGTCATAAGTGTGGGTGTTATCTTTGCCGTTTCAGTATCGAGGCCCATCAGAAAACTAACACGTGCAACTGAGATACTTGCAGGTGGAGACCTGGAATATACAGTTAAGATATCCCGAAAGGATGAAATAGGCGTTCTGGCCGGTTCCTTTGATACAATGCGTATACAGTTTGGTAAATTATTGAAGAATATTGAAGAGGGCAAGAAAGACTGGGAATCAACGTTTGATTCAGTGAAAGACATAATCGCCCTCTATGGTAAAGACCAAAGATTAATCAGATGCAACAAGGCTTTATTGGAAGGGCTTAATGTCAAATTTGAAGAAATTATCGGGAAGAAATGTTTTGAGATTTTCATTCAAATCAAGAAAGAGGATTTAAACAAATGCGCAGTAATGGAGATGGCTGGAATCATGAAACCTGTTACAAACGAGATAGAAGTGCTCTGTTTGGGAGGTATTTATAGTATCTCAAGCTTTCCCCGTTTTGATAATAATGGTGAATTTGTTGGTACTATTCAAATCATGAAGGATATCACCGAACGCAAGCAGATAGAGATACAATTCCGTTCTGTTTTTGATAATTCAGCGGAGGGAATCATTGTCATTAATGAACAGGGAATTATCCGATTATTTAACCCAGAGGCAGAGAGGTTGTTTGGCTACACCGTTGCCGAGGTCACCGGCCAGAACATCAAGATGCTGATGCCGGAACCCTATCACAGTGAGCACGACGACTATCTCCACCGCTACATCAGTACAGGCAAAGGTCACATCATCGGCATTGGACCGCGCGAGGTAGAGGGTTTGTGCCGTGACGGCGCCACCTTCCCAATGGAATTAGCGGTCGCCGAGATGAATCTGGGAGGGAAGCGCATGTTCACAGGTATTGTGCGGGATATCACCAGGCGTAAAGCGATGGAAAAAAATATAAGGGAGTCATACAAAATGGCATCTCTCGGGACGCTGACAGCAGGCGTATGCCATGAGGTGCTGAATCCTCTGAATATCATTTCATCTTATGCTCAATTATTGCTGACGGATACAAAAGAGGGTTCAGAGACAGAACAGGACTTGAAAAAGATTCTGGAGGAAGTTGGCCGTATCGTCAAGATTACAGACAATTTGTTGAGGTTTTCAAGGAGGGAAGAGCTTGAAACTGGAGAGGTTGAGATAAACAGTTTATTAGAAAAAACAATATCCATCGTTGAGCCTGAGATAAAGTTAGAAAATATAGAATTATTAACGAGGTTTGAAAAGGGACTGCCAGAGATTATGGCAAATAGTGATGAATTAAGACAAGTGTTTCTTAATTTGACAATGAATGCGAAGGATGCCATGCCAGAGGGTGGAAAGTTAACAATTAGTACACAAAGTATAGAAAAGCGAGGAAAACCCTTTGTGAGTATAAAATTTAAAGATACAGGCGAAGGTATTTCGGAAGAAAATCTTAATAGTATATTTGATCCATTTTTCACTACCAAGAAGGAAGGCAAGGGAACCGGCCTTGGCTTGAGTATATCACATGGGATCATAGAAAACCATGGCGGAGAAATAAGTGTAAATAGTAAAGAAGGGAAAGGAACAACCTTTATAATTGATTTGCCGGTTAAAGGATTGAAGGATTTGGGGGGATTAGTCATTGGTCAATAGTCAGACATTGGTTATTAGTAAAAATTTAAACAGGGAGGTTTAGAGATGAGACTGGAAGAATTAGAAATTTATAGAATGCCTATGGACATTGCAGAAGAAATTTGGTTGATAGTTATTAAATGGGATTATTTTTGTAAGAAAACAGTAGGTGAGCAATTAATTCGATCTGTTGATTCAATTGCCGCTAATGTTGCTGAAGGCTATGGAAGGTTTCATTATCGAGAAAACATACATTTTTGTTATTACGCAAGAGGTTCCATATTAGAGTCTAAAACATGGCTTACAAAAGCAAATAATAGAAATTTGATTAAGAAAGAAGTTTACGAGTCTTTAATATCATCTTTGGAAACAACTCACAAGAAACTAAATGGTTATATTAAATCTATTGGCAAACGAATGACAAATGACCATTGACCAATCAACAATATTCAATAGAAAATTAGTTTTAAAGGAAGGAGGCTTGATATATGAGTAAGATACTGGTTGTAGATGACGAGGTATGGGCATGTGATCCGATTAAGAGGTTTCTGGAAAAAAAGGGATACGATGTCACTGTGGCACACAGCGGAGAGGATGCACTGGAAAAGGTGAAGAATGAAAAACCGGATTTAATGCTTCTTGATATAAGGATGCCTGGAATGGATGGCATGGAAGCCTTGAGGCGTATAAGGGAGTTTGACAAGGATGTAGGCATCATAATGGTGACTGCCGTAAAGGACGAAGGTATGGCTAAAGATGCCATTAAGAAGGGCGCTGACGAGTATGTAACCAAGCCTATTGATCTTAATCACCTGGAGACAACGGTACTTGTTGACCTTACAATGAGGAGAAAATAATATCCTGATCAAATATCATGATAGTCAACCGCTCAATTAGCCGGGGACTTTGTGATCAAATAGTTATGATAAGGCAAATCCAAAAAATCTTTTGATTTTCCAAAACCTAAAGTAAAAGATACATAAACTATGAATAAATTTTATGAGGAATTACCTCTGATCACCCTTAATGCGTCAAAGGTTGAAAGCCGTAGAAACAAAACATGTAGAATCCCAACAGAGGAGTCCATAAAACAGGATCGTGAAGATGCCGAAAAGATCATGAGTCTTGCGGAGCTTGATGGCGATGTAAGTTTAGATGACAAAATTGAACCCGATGAAAAGCACATGATTGAAACAATGCCTGATGATGCAGAAATACATTCATCCAACAAAGCGGGTATGAGTATAAATCAAGGAGGCATGAGAAAACCGCATTATACACGCCTTTTTGTGTTTAATAATAAGATAGTCTTTCAAGCCGCTTGTTGTTTGCCATTAAGGATTATTGCCGCCAGTCTGGATTGTGATACCGTCTCCGGGAGAGTTTTGTACAGCGCCCACTCAGAAAAGGAAGGTGGGAAATTAGTTTATGAGTTCCAGGGAGAAGGCGCGGAATTGATTATAGACGTAAAACGCGGTGAAAGCACAAAGGCGCAACGTCTTATCTTTAAAGATATAGATAAAAGGGGACTGGCTACTTTTTGCCTGCGATCTCTTATTCTTTGCTTTTAGGTAGTCTATTAAAGGATTTCAATCTATTATCTTCATTACCTGTATCAAAAAGTAGCCTGTCCCCTTTTATTCTCCACAAAGCATAAGCATATTATTCCTATAATAAAGAAGCCGACCAGTGACAATATAGCAATACGGGATGTTCCAGTAATTTGACGGATAACACCAAACGCAAAAGGCCCCCATATCGCTGAAAACTTTTCAAACACTGAATAAAAACCAAAGAATTCTGCAGATTCATCTACGGGAACCATTGACCCATACAAAGACCTGCTTATGGCCTGTGAACCGCCAAGAACCAACCCTACTGCAATCCCCAGAATCCAGAAATCAAGAGCGCCGGTCATAAGATATGCATAGCACAAAATACCCAACCAGAGAAACAGGACAAAAATCAATATTCTTTTAGATCCGAAGGTTTTGGCAATACGGCTAAATAATAATGCGCCTCCTATCCCTATAAATTGTACCAGCAAAAGCGTGCCCATGAGGGTTTCGTTCTTAAGCCCCAGTTCATCCTTTCCATATATGGCCGCCATCCTGATAACTGTCTGTATGCCGTCATTGTAAAACATAAAGGCTGTCAGAAAAAGGGCAAGATTTCTGTGTTTTTTTACACTTAATATGGTGCTCCATGTTTGTAAGATGCCGACCTGCCCGAATAGGTACAGGCGGGTTCTTAGATAAGTCCATGAATTTATCTTACCTGGATATTGTTGAGGGGAGGTCTTGCTGCTCCTGGGTTCACGCAGCCAGACAAACGTAATTATTGAAAAGCCTGCCCACCAGATCCCTGAAAACAACAGGCTTATCCTTACGGCCAGTGTTTTTTCAATGCCGATCTTATTGTGGATCAGAATTAAGATTATGCAGATTAAAAATTGGAGTCCTCCTCCCAGGTATCCATAGGCATAACCTCTGCCGGAAACCTGATCAATCTCTCTCCTTGAAGCAATGTGAGGCAGGAAGGAATCATAAAAGATATTTGCACTGATAAAACAGGTATTCGCAAGAAAGAAGAAAACCATCGTCATCCACACATCTCCGCCCTGGCATAAGTACAAGAGTATTGTAAAAAGGCTGCCCCCAAAACAGAAGACCATCAAAAATTTCTTTTTTGATTCTGAGATATCTGCAATTGCGCCAAGGATTGGAGCCGTTAGAAATACCAATAAAGCAGTAGTGCCGGATAGAAATGCCCATAGTGTGGTCGCATTTGTTGGTATCACAATACCAACAAATCTGAAAACCCATCCATCCGGCGGGACAATAACTGTGGCAAAGTATATGGGCAAGATGGCGGCTATAACGGTTGTTGCAAATGCAGAATTAGCCCAATCATACATATACCACGCAAAGACATTTCTTTCCTTTTCGCTTTTCATAGACTTATTTTCTAACCGAAAATACCATAGTTATCAAAATAAAAATATCAAATGAAGCTATTCTCTTTCATATATAATTTTTGTATAATCAGAAAATAGGAATTTCAAAGTTGTGCTTGTTACCCCTGTACCTAAATTGAGCAATTTTGCCCGCCAGAATGAGTATCGGGCTGGTAGCCGCAGCCTTGAGTTGCATAACTTACGCAGACCCATCAAGTAATGAGAAACGTCCGCCTGGGCGGACGGCTACAATGGCATGTACACTTAAGCGGGGCAGAAAAGACGCATTTTATAAAATCCTACCTGCCCGAATGACTCGTTCAGGCGGGAAGGATTAACTCCAATTAGCCGACATACCAGGAGTTAAGTCTTTAGACTTTTATTGTATCTGTAGCGGAGGTTTTCAAACCTCCACACACAACTGATTCAATGTCAATTAAACGTTCGTATAACCATCATTTTATTTTACAGTAGCGAAGGAAAACCATAATTGTCTAAAAGAAAATGGATTCTCTTTATGACCATAATAACGCTGGCAAGTTTTTTAGTTGTACTTGTTGTGAGTGAAATGCTCCTCAGGTTTAAACGGCACCACATTGAGGGCAGTGATCATCTTGACTATGGTATGATTGTTTATGACAATCATCTGGGCTGGAAGTTGGCTCCTAACTGGAATGGCCGGCATAAACACTATGACTATGATGTAAGCTACTCGACCAACTCGCATGGATTTCGTAATGATTTTAATACGAAACAGGGGCAGGCGGGGCTCGGTTATGCTTTTGTCGGTGACAGCTTTACCTTCTCCTTTGGTGTTAATGACAATGAAACTTTTATTCAACTTCTTAATTCACAAGAAAAGCATGGAAATGTTTATTTTAATTTTGGTGTACCGGGGTACAGCACCGACCAGGAGTATTTATTGATCCGGAGAACGGTGTTACATTTCTCGCCAGATGTTATTTTGTTGGTAGTATATCTTGGCAATGATCTTTTCGATAATGAACTCCCATTCCCACTACAGGCAAACCGTGCAAAACCATATTATGAATTAGTGTCCAATGAATTGGTACTGAGAAATACACCTGTCCCCATGGAGCCTAAACCTCAAGAGCAATATAAGAAGGATTTGACAAGAGTAGTTTTAGGGGAAGACGTTAAAGCAAATGGTTTAATAGCCCGTATTGTGAATCGGATTGAAATGCTACGGTTATTAAAACATAATTTGTTGAAACCGCCGGATTATTCTGCTGAATTTGAAGATCGGTTTGAACACGCAATCCATCTTTTTACAGTTATTGTAGACCAAATACGTAATGCATGTATTCAAAAAGAGGTAAAGATGAAACTTATCTTAATGCCGGGCAGGTCTTTTGTTGAACAGCCTTATTCTGCCTCAGCGCAATTCCAGAACTATCTGCGAAAAAGAATTGTGGAGAATAGCGAGGATATGAAGGTTGACGTAATCGATCTGGCAGCATATCTGCGTGAGCGTTACCAGAGAAATCCAGGCAAATGGTATTACCCAAATGAGGGGCACCTGACTGCAGAAGGGCATAGGATTGTCCTGGATATATTATCACCTTTATTGCAATGATTGAATAATAGAATGAACAAAAAAAAGTATGAGAGCAAAAGTGTTGTTTCAAGCTATATCAATATGAAACTGCAAAATCCTGAAGTAATGATTCTGGTGAAACACAGGGAAAGCATTGTGGATAAACACGTGCTCGATATCGGATGCGGCAGCGGCAGGACGACCGCTATCTTAAAGAATTTGAGCAGTGGTTATATCGGCCTTGATTATTCATTAGAAATGGTAGAATTATGCAGGAAAAGATTTGAAAACGTTCGCTTTATTCATGGCGATGTGAGGGATATGAGTGAATTTAAAGACGGGGAATTTGATTATGTAATGTTTTCATTCAATGGCCTTGATTCAATTAACCATGAGGGCAGGCTTAAGGGGCTGCGTGAGATACGCAGGGTGCTCAAACAGGATGGGCTGTTTGTCTTTTCTGCACATAATAGGAATCACCGGCATGCGATTTCGCGTCCAAAAATGAAGTTATCAACTACTCCATGCAAACAGGTTGAGTACTTTAAGGAATTTGTCAAATCTTTAATTAATCATTTAAGAAACAGGAATCATCAGAAGTTTGAAGACGAATATGCCATTATAAATGATGTCGCGCATAATTATGCCATGCTGACGTATTATATAGACAAAGAAAATCAGATATCACAACTTAAGGATGTAGGATTTGAGACTACCGAAATGTATGATACCTTAGGCAATACGCTGAATCTCGATAGTGACGATAAGGACAGCGCATGGATTTATTACGTGGCGAGAAAGGTTAATCACAAGGATGATACATAAACGTATGGTAGCGATTGTACGGTACAATATTTTTGTAAGAGGTTTCTATAACTATTGTACCTGTTCCCTGTAACACAATGTTTTTTACCTTAAATTCCTCAACCCATAAATTTTTTAATTTCTTAACCTGTCCCAATTTAGTCTAGAAATCAAGATAGCTTTTTACGCCCAAAAATCGTTTAAAGGACTCTAACATAACCAATATGCGATAATATGTTTCAGCAATATAATAACTGATGTAATACTATGTATATTGCATCTCCTCCCCATTTTCAACGGTTTTGTAGCTATCTTTCTTGACTATCTTGCCTTTAATTTCTATAATCCGGCATAATGTTGAATAAACTTAAAAAAGAATGTTAGACGGATATGAAAACGGAGATACAATGACAAGACTTGAACATACGGCAAAACAGCAAACTCTTTTTAAAGAAGAACGAAAGGTAATCTCTGATGCGTATTCAAAATCTGCCGATATAGTTTTCACTCTTGGCGACTCGCTTGAAACCCTTTCACGATGCCCGGATGGATTTGCATCTTTAATAATCACATCACCGCCCTACAACATCGGAAAAGAATACGAGTCACAAACTCGATTAGATCACTATCTTGAACAACTTAACCCCATCCTTAAAGAGCTTGTGCGTGTACTGTCTCCGCAAGGTTCATTGTGTTGGCAAGTTGGAAATTATGTTGATAAAAGCGAAGTGTTTCCATTAGATATTTATTTTTACCCATTGTTCAAGAAATTAGGGCTACAGCTTCGCAATCGAATCATATGGACATTTGAACATGGACTGCATTGTTCTGTGCGCTTTTCTGGACGTTACGAAACATTGCTGTGGTTTACAAAGACTGAGGAATATACATTTAATCTTGATGCCGTCCGTGTGCCTTCTAAATACCCAGGCAAGACAAATTTTCGACCTGGCCCGAAATACGGCCTTCCATCTGGGAATCCTTTGGGCAAGAATCCAAGCGATGTCTGGAAGTTGATGGCTAAGGAATGGGAATCTGGCCTCTGGAATATTACAAACGTAAAAGCAAATCATCCCGAAAAGACAATTCACCCTTGTCAATTTCCGATTGAACTTGTTGAACGATGCGTACATGCTCTGACATCAGAAGGTGACTGGGTTCTTGATCCATTTAGCGGTGTCGGCTCCGCCTTGTTAGCCGCTGTGCTACATAATCGCCGTGCTATGGGATGTGAACGTGAATCCAAATATATAGATGAGGCAAAGCGCAGAATGAATATGCTGTTTTCTGGGGAACTTCCTTATCGACCCCTCGGCAAACCTGTTTACCAACAAACTGGAAGAGAAAAAGTATCGCAAGTTCCACTACAATGGTTAAACAACGAGGGGAAAAAATGAAAATTGCAGGAATTTATTCATTTAACAATGGCGAACAGGTCGTTAAGTTAAGATATCCACAACTTTTCAATGAGATTTCTGAGTGCATCAGAACAATAGACGCTGCATCTTGTAAGTCCAAAGAAAGCCAAGAGAAAACTATGCTTGGGCAAATGTTGTTCTCACCTGTGGTTCTCAATAAACAATTCAAGAATTACCTTTATCCAAATGGCTGGAACTCTATAAGAGTTCAGTGTGATTACCCGACAAATTTCTATGTTAATGGATACCAGCCGAAACAACTCCGAAAGGGAGCCTTCCGTGAAATGGATTTTGTAAAGCAAAAACTTGGTGTTGAAGTCCAGTTTGGAAAGTATTCGTTCATGGTCTATAACGTGGCTGCCAAGATGACGATATTCAAGAATTTAGGGCATATTGATACTGGAATGGAAATTGTCCCGGTTAAAGCATTGGCAGACAAGATGAGTAGCGGAGTAAGTTGTTTTGAGCAGTTTGTTTGGGACTTGGAAAGGCGAGGAATAGCAGATATTGACATTCCAGTCATGATAATAGGAATTGATGCCTAACAAGGCGCTGTACCGGACGGCAATTCCGCTGCGCTCCATTGCCACCGGTGAACTTGGTCGTTATACTTTTTATTATTATCGCCTCGCAGAAATTACGCGTTCTTTTCCCTGCAGGTCTTTGATTATTTCAATATCCTCATAATGCCCATCATTTTTCATAAGTTTTATAATCGTAGTTGCCTGTGTTTCACCAATTTCAATAACTAAGTATCCCTCAGGCTTTAACCAGGCAACGGCATCCTCGATTATTTGTCTGTATAAACATAATCCATCTTTTCCTCCAACTAAGGCTTCGTAAGGTTCATGATCCCTGAGTTCAGGTTCCAGATTCTTCCATTCCGATTCGCTTACGTAAGGGGGGTTTGAAACAATGAAATCGACGTTTCCTTTTTCAATATGACTGCTGAATGTATCGAAGAGGTCTCCGTGCAGGAGATGAACATTGTCAACAACTTTATGTCTTTGGACATTTGTCATCGCTATTGCAAGCGCTTCCTGTGAGATGTCGCTTGCGTATATTTCTACATTGCTGAGGTTTTTGGCCAGAGAGACTGCAATGTTGCCTGAGCCTGTTCCAATATCCATAAGGGTAACTTTCTTATTTGAATATTGTTTATCATGTGCTTTGTTCATGACTGTTTCTACGAGTATTTCCGTTTCCGGTCTGGGTATTAAGACACGTTCATCTACGAAAAAGTCTAGTGACATAAACTCAACATGGTGTGTAATATATTGCAGGGGGACATGACCTATTCTTTTGTTGATTAGTTTTTTGTACCTGCTGATATCGGAATCATTAAGTATCTCATCCGGATTCGTGTAGAGATTTGTCCTGTCACATGATAATACAAAGGCCAGCAGGGCATCAGCATTTATACCCGGTGAATCTATTTCAGCCTCTTTTAATGTAGTTATTGCCCATTTCAGTATATTACGGATAGTCTTTGTTTCTTGGGTATATACCATGTTTTTAATATTGAAGTGGAAATTTATGAGGGTTGGGAAAAATTTCTGGGACTAATGAATAAGGGAAACAATTACAGTGTGGCGGCTAATTCCTTCATCTTTTCTTCTTTTCCGTAATTTATCATTGCCTCAATCAATTCGTCTATTTCACCAAGCATAATTTTATCCAGATTGTATAGATTGAGATTTATCCGGTGATCGGTTACCCTGTTCTGGGGGAAGTTGTATGTGCGTATTTTTTCGCTTCTATCGCCGGACCCTATTTGCATGCGGCGTGTCTTGTCCCGTTCATCCTTACTTTTATCCTGCAAAAAAGTGTAGAGTCGGCTTCGCAGGATACGCATTGCCTTTGCACGGTTTCTGTGCTGTGATTTTTCGTCCATACATTTAACAACCAGACCGGTTGGTTCATGGGTTATTCTAATGGCAGAACTGGTCTTGTTTACCTTCTGTCCTCCCGGTCCGGAAGAACGAAATGTATCAACAGAAATATCTTTAGGGTCGATCTTTATTTCTATCTCTTCAACTTCCGGTAAGACGGCGATTGTTGCCGCTGAGGTGTGTATTCTTCCACTTGTTTCGGTAGTAGGAACCCTCTGCACACGATGAGTGCCGCTTTCAAAACGAAGTTTATTATAAACGGAGTGCCCGCTAATAGTGAAGATTACTTCTTTGAATCCTCCAATTTCCGTATAGCTGGAGTCTAATATTTCAATCTTCCATTTCTGTTTTTCGGCATATTTTGTGTACATCTTGAAGAGGTCGGCTGCAAATAGCGCTGCTTCATCGCCGCCGGTTCCAGCCCGAATTTCCATTATTGTATTCTTGTTAGAATCACTATCTCCTGTAAAAAAACATCCTTTAACCTCTTCAAACAGCTCTAATTCTTTTTCTTCGAGATTGTCGAGTTCGTCCCTGGCCAGGTTGTATAAGTCTTTGTCGCCATTAGTATCAGAAAGTATGGCCCTGGCTTCTTCCTTTTGTTTTAGTGTTTCTTCAAGTTTAAGATATTTGGTTACGAATTTTGACAGTCTGCCATGTTCTTTAACATAAGATGTATATCTGGTATTGTCGGAAATAACATCCGGATCAGATAAATGTTTTTCCAGTTCATTATATCGTTCAAACATCTCCTTTAATTTCTTTAACAGTTTATCATTGATCTGCACTATTATTCTCCGGTTTTTCTTCTACAGCAACTGCATTTTGATTATCCGTGTCGCTTATCGCCGGCAGCCTTTGCCGAAACGCCTTGGGCAGAATCTTCAGGCCAACTGAATCTTTGCTTAAAGCGTTCAACCCTTCCGGCGCTATCCACAAATCTCTGTTGTCCAGTGTAAAATGGATGGCACTTAGAGCAAACCTCTACTGAGATTTTACTTTTTGTTGATCGCGTTACAAAAGTTTCTCCACACCCGCAGGTAACGGTTGTCTCTACATATTTTGGATGAATTCCTTCTTTCATTAGTACTTGTCTCCATTCATTAAAATATCTCTAAAAATTTAATAATCGAATATTATTCTAACTCTTCCATAAGTATTTTCTTTATCGTGAGCGAATTAATCGAAATTTTATCAGAGAACATAAACTACTGCAACAAAAAACATTAGGGGGTTCATATTCGCAGTTGTTTATTTGTTTGCTATGACATTTCCACGTGTCTGATCCTTGGTGTAAAATATCCTGTTCTAAAGGTATTTGAGTGAGTTCAATTTATGTTTGACACTATGGTCTTAAGCTGATATTCTCGTTGTACTTATTAAGAGATAGATTGTGTTTTATATTCATGTCTTGTAGCATACTTTTATCACATTTGGGTTGGGCCTGGTTTTTGTTCGTATGATATGGGAAATACCAAAGATATTAGAATGTATTTTAACACGGGAAATGGAAGAGAGATATTTATTAACGGCAAAGAAAGGTATATAGGCGATATTGTTATCCTTGATAATGATAAAGCTTCCCGGATCCAATCCGTTTTGATAGGGAATAAATATAATGTCTGACAAAGCTGAGCTTAGCTCATGCAATCTGGCACACATTTTATCAAATATCGGGAGGCCAAATATCCTGTTAGTAGGGGACTTCATGCTCGATAAATACGTCTGGGGTGAAGTCAAACGCATATCACAGGAAGCCCCAATACCTGTGCTGAATGTAACATCTGAGGAAGCAAGGCCGGGCGGGGCAGGAAGCGTTGCTAACAACCTTGCACACCTTGGGGCCAATGTTTATTGTTACGGGGTTGTTGGCAACGATAATGAGGGCAGACTGCTGTTAGACACTTTAAATAATTTAGGAGTAGAGACGGATGGGATTGTTCAAGACCCGGACAGGCCCACGACCGTAAAGGTCAGAATGATGGGGCATCTCCAATCAGCAGGCAAAGGCATTCAACAGCTTTTAAGGATTGATTATGAAAAGACTGATGACATAGAAGAGAAAAAACAGGAAGAAATTATCAATAAGATTGAAAATAAGATTCAGCACGTTGACATAATACTGATTTCTGACATGAACAAAGGAGTATTATCCAGGCGAATCCTGGAAACAGTTATCAGATCAGGCAAAGATCACAACATTCCCGTTATAGTAGATCCGAGGCTTACTGATGATTATAGTATTTATAAAGGCGCAACCGCAATAACGCCTAACCGATTCGAAACAAAGCTGTCAACGGGGATTAAAATAACGGACGTTAACAGCATGAAATCTGCCAGCAAGAAATTACTGGAAGAGTTTTCATTTGAATATGTTATTTTGACAGCAGATAAGGATGGGATGTTTTTATACAGCAGGGATGGAGAATGCAGTGTAATCCATACCGTGCCTAAAGATGTCTTTGATGTCAGTGGTGCGGGGGATATGGTTTTGAGTGTTTTGGGATTTGTGGTGGGAAGTGGAAACAGCTTTGAGGATGCTGCCATGATTGCAAACGTTGCGGCCGGGATTGAGGTTGGCAAGATTGGCGCTGTGCCCATCAGTAAGAGTGAAATACTGAGCGAACTTATGGGAGGGCTGAATCCCCTTTATACAAAGATAAAAGTTTTAGACGAGTTGGAAGAAATACTCGATCGCCATAGGAAAAACAATGAGAAAATTGTATTTACTAATGGATGCTTTGACATACTTCATATCGGCCACATAGAATACCTTAAGTTCTCCAGGCAGCAGGGTGATGTGTTGGTAATCGGGCTGAATACTGATAGATCAGTGAGAGAACAAAAGGGGGATAAAAGACCCTTTGTTTCAGAATATGAAAGGGCAAGATTAATATCTGCGCTGGAAGATGTTGGTTATGTAATCCTTTTTGACGAATCAACACCTGAAGAACTTATCAGAAGGATAAAACCGGATGTCCTCGTAAAAGGGGAGGACTGGAAGGAAAAAGGGGTAGTGGGCCGCGAATTTGTCGAATCTTATGGCGGTAAAGTGATTTTAGCGCCTTTTATAAAAGATGTGTCAACAACTGATATTGTCTCAAGGATATTGGAAAGAAGTGTTAAACCCGGTTAGATAAATGAAAAATGAGATAGAAACATCTTTGAATGAAAGTATAAAGGTAAAAACAGAACTGCTTTCTAATAGTGTGGAAACTATTGCACAGATTGCAGATATATCTGTTGATGCGCTTAGATCCGGCCATTCGTTATACCTTATGGGTAATGGTGGAAGCGCTGCAGATGCACAGCATATTTCCGGAGAGTTAGTGGGCAGGTTTAAGAAAGATAGAAAACCATTGCCTGTGCTTGCACTGACTACAGATACATCTGTATTAACGGCAATTGCCAATGATTACGGATACGATCTATGCTTTGAAAGACAGGTAGATGCGTTTGTTAAAAACGGTGATGTTGTTTTTGGATTAAGTACAAGCGGCAATTCTGCAAACATCATCAACGCCGTCATATTAGCCGGAAAAAGGGGGGCAAAGACCATAGCCTTCACAGGAAAAGATGGCGGCAGGCTTAGAGACAACGTGGATGTGTGCCTGAGGGTTCCATCCTCAGATACGGCTCGTATACAAGAATGCCACATAACTATTGGTCATATTCTGTGCTCAATAATAGAAAAAAGGTTATTTGGATAATATATCTGAAGACTTTAAATATACCTTATTGGTGAAGGGGGATTGAAGATGGTGGGGAGCAGGTAAAATGTATATTCGTTTTTGGGGTGTAAGAGGCAGCATAGCAACACCTGGTAGAGAAACAGTCAGGTATGGCGGTGATACGTCGTGTATTGAAATCCGATGTGGTAAGGAAATATTTATTCTGGATGCCGGCAGTGGTATCAGGAAGTTAGGCGCTAAAATATTAAAGGAAAAACCACAGCACATAAGCATTTTATTTTCCCATTTCCATTGGGACCATATACAGGGATTCCCGTTCTTTGCTCCCGTATTTAATAAAGAGTATTCAATAACCCTGGTTGGTGAAAGAAAAATGAATTTTACGTTGGAGCAGTTATTTACGGCACAGATGATGTTTCCGTATTTTCCCCTGTCATTAGCAGAATTGGATGCAAAGATAAGTTTACATGAAATAACAA
>CAKKPF010000122.1 GCA_919901575.1 Candidatus Brocadiaceae bacterium | reverse complement strand
TTCTGCCTGTTGTTCAAGTTGACCTTTCAGCTCCGTAAGCATTTTTTCCATGGCCGCAACCTTTGCCCTGAGATCTTCGTCAGTTTCCACTCCATATACCACCGGGCATACAGTGCTAAAAAAAAGGGCAGACAGACACATAAGTAAAATAATATACTTCCTCATAAGACACTCCTTTCAAAAAAATATATAAAATTATAAATCTTATTGAGTCTCATTCTCAATAAATGATTAAAAAAATATAGAACTATACCTTCATATTACTATATTATATTAGTAGTATCCGGTTAGGTTTTTGCATGTTTAAATTATTGCCCAAAGCTGTCATTCCCGCATGCTTTCAGCGGGAATCCAGGATGAACGAGCCTCTTAGATACCCGATAAAGGAATTCGGGTATGACAAAAGTGGTACGCGCAAAAACCTAACCGGACAACGCTGATTAATCCTGTCTAAATATTTTTATGTAGATTGTGAGTAGAATGGACAAAAAAAAGATAATGAAGGGTGTTAAATTATTTCTTGAGGGGATAGGCGAAGACCCGAAACGTGGCGGCCTCAAGGATACCCCCAGACGAGTTGCCGAGATGTGTGAAGAGATATTTGCCGGTATAGGTGTGGATGCGGGGAAAGAGATTAAGGTTTTAAAATCTGAAGATCACGATGAAATCGTTTTATTAAAGAATATTTCTTTTTTTTCTGTTTGTGAGCATCATTTGCTTCCCTTTACCGGAAAAGCGCATGTTGCGTATATACCTAATGGCTCCAGGGTTACTGGCTTAAGCAAGCTTGCAAGGGTAGTGGAGATTGAGGCTAAGAAATTGCAGGTTCAGGAGCGCCTTACCACGGCGATAGCTGAGGCAGTTATGAAAACTCTCAGGCCAAAGGGCGTAATGGTAATTATTGAAGCGGAACATCTTTGTATGGCCATGAGGGGAGTAAAGAAAGCAGGCAGTATTGCCCAGACATCAGTGGTAAGAGGGATATTCAGGAAGAATCCGGCTACAAGGGCTGAGACGATGGCCCTCATTATGGGCAGGTAAATTTTATATGTTTTTTAAACTAAAATATCTATTAGCGATACTTTTTGTGCTGAATATAGTAATGTATGCAAAGATCAATGCAGAAGCAAAGAATGTCTATATGGAAGCTCTTAGAGAGATACTGAACGTAGCTCCTGCAGACAAAGAAAAGGCGGCAAACAGCTATACAGAGGATGAAAAACCTGATGTAGAGTTTAACATGAAAGATATGAAATTCCTAAATCTAACATTAAAGGATAGTATAATATTTGCTTTAAAGAATAACTACGACATAAGAATCTCAAAGATGGACCCAATGATTAAGGACAAAGATATTACTGCCGCTAAATCGGTCTTTGATCCTATTCTGAAAATTACTGGAGAAACCGAAGATTCTGAGGTTCCTTCCAATAGTCAATTGCAGATTGGTTTTGGTGGTCAATTATCAGACTTTAGACGAGATAGAAATACCTTAAATGCCACAACAGAAAAACTTTTAGAAACCGGAGCTACCTTTACGTTAGGTTTTATCCTGGAACAACAATTTCTAGACCCATCTCCTTTTGCATTCTTCAACCCATTCGCAACTTCGTCTATAGAGGCCAAAGTAACACAACCCCTCCTGAAGAATGCCGGAATATTTTATAACAGAAGCAATATATATATAGCAAGGAATGATAAAAAGAGGTCTATATTAGAACTCAAGGAAACGGCAATAGATGTAATAAACTCTGCGCAAAAAGCTTATTGGGAGCTTGTAAAGGCAATAGAAGAATTAAGGGTGAGAAGGAAATCTTTAGAAAGAGCCGAGGACTTACTGAAGAAGAACAAGATTCAGGTCGAGGTTGGAACCTTGGCTCCTATCGAGTTACTTGTTGCAGAAGAAGGTGTTGCGAGGCAATTAGAAGGAGTAGTGGTCGCAGAAAATGATATTAAAGACAGAGAAGATGACCTGAAGCAAGTTATGAATCTAAGTAACAATGCCGTACTATCTGACGTTTCAATTGTGCCACTGGACAGAGCATCCTTTCAGGTTCGGGATGTCTCAATTGAAGAATCAATTAAGATTGCACTTGAAAACAGACCGGAAGTATTTGAACAAGGCTTGGATATCGAAAATACCAGGATTAAGGTGAAGCAGCAAAAGAATCAATTGCTCCCTAGATTGGATTTTGAAGCCGGAATTCGCTATGATGGTCTTGCCGCAAACAAAGGAAATGCCATTGATTCTGCCTTTTCTCAGGATTTTCAAAGTGAATTTTTTGGAGTTACATTGGAGGTTCCTATAGGTAATCGGGAGGCAAGGAGTAATTACTCGAAGGCTAAACTGGAAGAAAAGCAAACCGTGTTCAATACCAGGAAGGTAGAGCAGGAAGTCGTTGTCGAAGTCAGAAAGGCAGTTCGTCAGGTAAAGACGAATGTTGAGAGGATTAAGGCGTCGAAAAAGGCCGAGGGTCTGTCACGGTCAAGGCTGGAAGCAGAGGAAAAGAAATTTAATGTTGGAAGGTCTACCAGTCTGGAAATAATACGTGCTCAGGCAGATCTGGCAGTTTCAGAAGGAAGGGCTACAAATGCAATTGTTGATTACCAGATTTCATTAGGTAACCTGGATGCAGTGCTCGGCACTATCCTGGAAAAGAATAACATCATAATAGAAGATACAGGTACGTAGAAATGAAGAATCTGACTTGTATGTCTAGGAATTTCAAAGTTGCCACCTGCCCGACTGCGTCGTTCGGGCGGGTACGCCCTTACATTGATGTTTCGGTGAGTCCTCTCGCCGAAACAAATATAAAGGATATATAATGTCAGAATTTACTGATGAACAGATTAATAGATATTCGAGACACATAATCTTGCCGGAAGTAGGTGGAAAGGGACAAAAAAAGTTACTAGATGCGAAAGTGTTTCTGGTAGGAGCCGGGGGGCTAGGTTCTCCCGCAGCGTTTTATCTTGCTGCGGCAGGTATAGGCAAGATTGGCATTGTTGATAATGATAATGTTGATTTCTCAAATCTCCAGCGGCAAATATTACACTCAACCAAAGACGTTGGTTATCCTAAGGCCCAGTCTGCAAAGGAAACGATTGAAGATTTAAATCCGGATGTTGAAGTGGTGCCTTATACAGACCGCCTTAATTCAGAGAATATCATTGATATTATCAAAGATTATGATGTGATCCTTGATGGTTCAGACAACTTTCCAACCAGATACCTGGTGAATGATGCATGTGTGATTCTCGGCAAGCCTTTGTCGCACGGCGCCATCTTCAGGTTTGATGGCCAGGCAACTACAATTATACCTGGTGAAGGCCCATGCTATCGTTGCCTTTACGAGACGCCGCCACCGCCTGATTTAGTTCCTTCCTGCCAGGAGGCAGGAGTGTTGGGAGTGATTGCCGGAATTATTGGAGTCATTCAGGCAACTGAGGTTATTAAGCTGGTCTTGGGGAAAGGAGATTTGCTTAGCGGCAAGCTTCTTCTATATGATTCCCTGAAAATGGATTTTAAGAAACTGAACATACGACGAAACCCTTCCTGTCCGATTTGTGGTGAAAATCCTACTATAAAAGAACTGATAGACTATGAAGAATTTTGTCAGGTACATTTTTAACAAATTGTAAAGTCTGATTAGGAGATATCTGATGTCAAAATGTATCTTACAAAAGAATCGAGTAAGAAATTTGATTCCATTTATTCTGTTTTTTTGTGTGATTGTGATTCAAGTTGACGGTTTTGGAAAGGAGGGTTATGTAATGAAGCTGGATATCAGGAGCGCAGCCTTTGAAGAGGGTGAATCAATACCAAAAAAATATACATGTGATGGCGCTGATGTTTCACCGCAATTGTCTTGGCCGCAACCACCTGAAGGAACAAAAAGCATGGCATTAATCTGCGATGATCCTGATGCGCCAATGGGGACGTGGGTTCACTGGGTTCTATATGGAATATCGCCAGATACGTTAGAACTATCTGAAAATATACCTGATGACAAGGAAGTATTGGATGGGGCGAAACATGGCATCAACGATTTTCGCAAGTATGGCTATGGCGGGCCTTGCCCGCCGGGAGGCACACACCGTTACTTTTTCAAGTTATATGCAGTGGATACAGAGGTTGCCTTGAAGCCTGGGGCGACTAAGGGTGAAGTTCTTGATGCAATCAAAGGACACGTCCTGGCCGAGGGACAACTTATGGGCAGATACAGTAGATAGGCGGTGTTATATGTTTTATTCTTTTAAATTTCGTTTTCTTAAAGATATCTGCAACTGTGAGGATTAGTTGTTTCATGATTGAGATATAAAAAAACTACCTGGAACTAATTGTGGTGAATGTGGAGAATCCACATGCATGGCGTTTGCGTTGAAGGTGAAAAATGCACAGCTTAAGATGCCGGAATGTCCTTATACTGAACATGAAGAGGAGGAGACTTTAACTCAAGAGCCTATAGTTACAATGGAGAATAATTACAAGCGTGTAAGCAATGAACTGGAAGAAGAAATCAAGTCCGTTGACTTCAAAGAGGCCGCTGACGCCGTTGGAGGTAATTACGAGACTAAGAATGGTAGTGAAGTTATAAGGCTCAAAATGATGCAAAAAGAATATGAGGTGCGCAAAGAAGGCTTGTTCAAAGATAATCAATACTGTCAGGACTCATGGACAAAAATCATAATCTATGATTATGTTCGCAGGAAAGGAAATACCCCTTTAACGGGAGATTGGGTTTCTCTCGGACACTTTCCTAACACAGCATCTCATTCAAAAGCGTTTCAAAAAAAGGCGGAGAGTAAGATTGCAGAGAAATTCAATTATAATATGAACGTCCTGAAGGAACGATGTAAGGAACTGGAAGGAGTAGAAGTCCAGGGCAAAATTAAGGCAGACTATGTTTGCGGATTTAAACTTTTACCACGTGTGCCCATGTACATATGCTTTTGGGAGACGGATGAAGAGTTTCCGGCAAGTTGTAAATTACATGTAGACAGCAGCGCAGAAGCATACATCGATATAGAATATCTTGCATATCTTCTTGAATGGTTCGTCAAAGTATTTGTCGAATGAAAATGTATTACAATTCAGCCGATTACACCTACGAGGTGTAGCTGTAATCTTCCAAATTCTGGACATATCTTCAATGCTTTAAGTAAGTCAAGTCCAAAAATTCATAGAAATATAGAAATTTTCATAGCTCCATAAACTTTTTTACAATGAAGTGTGTACACTAACAATAGCCTTTGCCATTACAAACACCGCATTTTTTGACTCCGGAACCGTTACAATGCTTGCACTCAAAATTGGAAGTAATAACACGGTAATGTTGACCTTTTCCTTTACAACTAGGACATTTTACAGAACCCTTACCATTACATTCCTTACATTTCATTGTTGATACCTCCTTGTATAGATAGCCCTGTTGATTAGTCTAAGTGATAAGTGATTAAATTTCAATGAATTCCTCCTCTCTGAAAGTTTTCATGACATCTATTAAGTTTTTTAAATTCTGGCATTCACTCTTAATTTTTTCCTCCAACTCAAGCAGTACAGAGATGCTGCCAGTTTGTGTTATATCTCCACTGATAAGACGATCTAAAGACAAATTGAACCATTGACTATCAGAACCTTTTGCCGGAAGCTCATAACTTGCTAGTGTAGTGAGTCTAACACTTCTTTACTTATGATATTTTTTCCATGATTCTTCCAGCAGAGGCGCTCCAGATAAATATTTCTGGGTTTTGGTTGTGATTTTCTATATATTCATTAATTGCCTTTATTAGTAAAGGAACACTTTTATAAGCAAATGTATTTATGACTCACTACACTAGAATGTAGTTTTCATTAACTTTATAACACTCTATGAGTTCCATTTCATCGTCAGTGATATCAGCTTTAGCGTAAAGACTAAACTAACTCCTTTGTGTTCTCCAAAAATTCCCTTTACATCAGCTTGGTCTAGCTTAATTGTAAGTTTCATTATTTGGCCTCCTTTTTAATCTTAAACTATTTCTACAACTTATTTCTAAAAGCCACTTAAACTCCTAGGAATAGTATATGTTTTAGTAGATTTAATTGTTTTGGTAAATGTGCGATTATGCCTTTTAATTAAAAGGATTACTTCTGTTTTATTGTGTTTTATTTCACCACTAACTCTAATGTATTCTTCCATATTTTTAATATTTTTATCATCTATCTTTATAATAACATCTCCTCTTTCGATGCCTGCTTTCTTCATAGGACTGTCCCTTCTTATATCAAATACAGTTACCCCTTCCATCGTTTCTGAAAGAGTTAAGCCCTCAAACATATTATACCAAACAGTATCACGCTCAGATGTTCCCCCTGTATTCGTTGCACTGATATTTTCAGAACTGCCAGAACCTCCAATTGCCGTAATCTTTGAATCAGAGATAATGGTAGAACTTTTTGCCTCAGTACCACCAGATTTAACAGAAGTAACTCCGTCTAGATTTTTATCCTTACTGTTTACAGTCTCACCCGTCTTTGCAGAGGTTGGTGTAAAATCGATGATTGTGGGTCTGGACGAAGGTGTGGGTGGAGGGATAAACGCAAATCCTGGTAGGCTTACTTTATCGTACAAAGTTGAAACCTCAACATTTCCAGAACTTCCTGGGCCAACAACTGCAC
>CAKKPF010000121.1 GCA_919901575.1 Candidatus Brocadiaceae bacterium | reverse complement strand
TGATCGTGTAACGATTAAATGCGGGGTTCAGATATGGGATGGTATCACCATCGAGAACGACGTATTTATAGGTCCAAATGCTACTTTTACGAATGATTTTTTACCGAAAAGCAAAGTTTACCAGGAAAAAGTTCTTAAAACATTCATTTGTCGTAAAGTAACTATTGGTGCAAATGCTACTATCCTGCCGGGAATATCGATTGGTTTGAATGCTGTGGTGGGTGCAGGTTCTGTTGTAACTCATTCTGTTCCTCCTAATGCTATAGTAATGGGCAATCCTGCTCGAATTAAAGGTTATGTTGATACGCAAGATCCAGCATTAGTTAATTCAGATACCATAGATAAAAATAATGAAAAATTAGTTGTTAAACCAACAGTGCTAGACAAAGTAAACCTGTATCATCTACCTTTTTTCGAAGATATGCGTGGAAATCTATCGGTGGGAGAGTTTCCAAAGGAGATACCATTTACACCTCGTAGATACTTTCTGGTATTCGATGTGCCGAGTACTGATGTCAGAGGTGAACATGCCCATCGTAAATGTCACCAATTTCTGATATGCGTTAAAGGATCATGCTCCATTGTAATTGATGACGGTAAAAGTCGCGGAGAAATAATGCTAACCAATCCATATACAGGGCTTTATCTGTCACCAATGGTATGGAGTATACAGTATAAATATTCTGCAGACGCTGTCCTACTGGTATTTGCCTCTGATTATTATGACAGTACTGATTATATTCGAGATTACGATCAATTCCTTGCTGAATTATCAAAAGATTGAAATGTAGATTGAATAGAGAGATTTAACTCATTGATAAGCATGCCACCGATCTTGCCTGCCAGTGTGACTATAAAAGGCTTTACCTTCAAGTATTCAGTATAAAATTACTCCCCGCCAGAATGATTGTCAGGCTGACTACAAGCTTGACTGCTAAAACAGATAAAAAAAGAAGAATAAATGGAAATGCTCAATTGGTCATTACATTCTAGATATAATTAGTAAAACATAATATCTTTGCCCAAGTTTTAGACGTTTTTATTTGATAAGATAAGACAATATCTAACAGGAAGCTTGCAATTAAGTACGAGATATGAGAAGAAGGTGTGAATACAATAGGTCTTGATGAGGAGATAATCCAAAAATATGTGATATGTCAATTGAAACAAGACAAAGACAAATATCTACTCAAATTATGGGAAACATTACGCCCTTTTAGGGTTGCCTTTTCGAACCGCCTTTTTAAGAATTGCTTTTAATTTCTCTGTTAGTCGAAGGCCGCAACTCTTTCATCTTGATTACTATCAAATATTCATATATTGATAAAAGCAAACAGTAAGCAAAACCAGCCGTGCCATCGAGGAAACCGCATCGAAGTATGTATATATACAAGAAGCGCAGTAACGGTCGAAATGGAAGCCGAACGGAAATATCTTTTAGGACGCGTCTTCGACGTGTTGGTGCACCTATAGAGAGCAGGCCACCCCAGTCGATACTCTTTTTCCCGATTATCATCAGACCTTCCACCGCTTCCTGAGTTGAATAAAGATTATGCTTAGTAAACCAGTCTTCAAACCCCTTGGAAAATGAATAATGCAAATACGGATTTTCCAACGTTCCCACCCGACTTGCATCTATGTCCTCTCTTTGTCCATGTCCCACTTGTTTGAAGCGTAAAACGCCAACCCGTCCCAGACGCACCTGATATGCAGGATACATACCGGAAAACCGGAGCCATTTACCGAGCATTATCATTTTAGATGGAACACGAAAAGCATCAACTTTTGTATTTTCAATCTCTCTCTCCATCTCTGATTTCAGTTCGTCCGTAATAATCTCGTCCGCATCCAGGTGAAATACCCATTTATGTTTGAATTCGAGATTAATTAATGCGAAGTTGCGTTGACCGGCAAAATTATCAAACTGACGTTGGTACACATGCGCTCCAGATTTTTTTGCTATTTCTACGGTTCCGTCAGTACTGAAAGAATCGAGAACAACAATGTCATCACACCAGGCAACGGCTTCCAGGCAAGCAGGAAGGTTTCTTTCCTCGTTGAAAGTCAGGATCAAGAAAGATATAGACAAAGAATTCAGCCCCTTATAATCTTTCGGACTACCAGTACAGATAAATCCCCCTAAATCCCCATTTGCTAAAGGGATACCTCGAATTCATTATTCTTTATAATCCGTTTTTTAATTGGTTTTGCCGGATTCCCTGCAACAATCGTCCAGGGTGGAACATCTTTTACAACAACGGCCCTGGCCCCGACAACTGCGCCTTCTCCTATCTTTACACCAGGCCCTATAAATGAGTCTGTGCACAACCATACCTGATCTCCAACTGTAATTGGCGGCTTCAAAAGCGGCATGGCCTGGTCTGTATAATCATGAGTGCCGGCGCACAAATGAGCACGGTGGGAAACCGTACTATAACTACCTATAACAACCTTTCCAGGGTTATAAACAAACACATACTCTCCGATCGATGACCAGTCACCAATCTCCAGGTTCCATGGCATGAATATAGTTGCCGAATTATAAATGTTAACCTTACAACCAATCCCGGCGCCAAATATCCTCAACAACAAACGACGCCAACCGAAAAATGTACGTGGACTATACCGGAAAAGTGGATAAACTATTGCCCATATCGCACGTTTAATGTTCTCTTCTTTAGAATATTTCCGAGTATTTCTATTTTCTGCAATATCTAAACGACCAGGTTGCATCATTTCCATTACTAAAAAAATACAATTCTGTTTCTACGTATTACCGTTTGCGGCTGCATCAAACATTCTCAGGAGCGGCCGTGAAGATTTTTCCCAACGAAACCTTTCGGCATTCAATTTCGCTGCTTCGGAAATCTCTTTACATTTATTATCGTCTGTCAATAAGTTGAAAATTTCCAGGGCTATCCCCTGAACATCATTCGGTTCTCTATAGATCCCACCCTTACCACATACCTCAGGGATTGCGCAACAATTCGAACTTACTACCGGTAAGCCAAAAACCTGAGCCTCAACAGCAGGGATACCAAAAGACTCTGATCGGCTTATAAGGCAAAACAACCTGGATTCTGCATAGTACTGGTTAAGCTTCTCTCGTGTTGCATAACCCTTAAATTTCACAATATCTTTGAGGTTCAGTTCTGCCACCAGTTTGTTAATTTTGCTCTCATAAGATTTATCTGGCCACGGTCCCACCACCAATAACTGCACCGGAACCTTATATGACCGCTTTACATAGTCAATTGCTCTGACCAGCGTTTCTATTCCCTTGTGTGGAGCCATAACTGACACAGTTATAATTTGAAATGGTTTCTTAACAATTAATGTACGAATGCGTTCCGATGCCTTGAATGTGTCTTCATTGATACCCGCATATACAACTTCTGATTCTTTTTCACAAAACCCTGCATTCTGTCGATACATTTGACGCATATATTCTGAAAGAAAGAACATCATGGTCGCCGTACTCATAGCTTTTTTATAACCCCTCTTTTGCAAAGCAACTTTTATAGAGCCAATAGTATTATGTTCCAGTCCGTTTATTAACGGGACCGGATTCATGGCAAGTGATACCTGAGGCAATCTTAGAAAAGGTACAACTGCCCCAGACATCATAAATATGAAATCAATACTTAGCTTGACCAACTTGCCTGGGAGTACAGTTTGTTCCCACCATACTCTTCCCGCCCAATTTGCCGTATAGTCTGGACATTCCATCCACTTTACATTACCTCCCAGATTTTGGCAAATGTCTCTGTTTTCTTTATGATAAAGCACTGTGTAATAATGCTTGCCTGAAGTCCATTTGGCAAGGTTTGTGAGATGTCCAAGCAACACATACCTACCACTAAGATTTGTAGTCGAAAGAGCATTGACTAATATACGCATAATAAGTTAAAGGTTGAAGTCTGAAAACTGAGGGTGGAGGACTGATGCCAGATCACCGGCCTCCGACTTCTAACCACAGCCAACCGACTTCCTGTTCATAAAAGCTTCAATATTCAATTGTCAATTTGTCTATGACTTTCATATATACACTTAACAACTCTCTTCCCATTCGCTCTAAACTGAATTTTCTTACCTGCTCATAACCTTTTTGGACAAGCTCGCTGGCCAGGCCGGCATCTTCAAGTACCGCAATACAATTCTTTGCCATCTGTTCATAATCCTCAACATTACATTTCAACGCAGCATCGCCGACAACTTCCGGCAGGGAACCTGCGGTTGAACACACTACGGGACAACCACACGCCATAGCTTCCAGCGGCGGCCATCCAAATCCCTCATAAATACTGGGAAAGAGCAGCAATGCAGCCCTGAGATACAGTTTTACTAACTGGTCATCTTCAGGGTTCACCACAAAATGAACATGGTTCGTAAGACTTAGTTCCCTGATCAGGCCGGTCAATTCTGGACCAGGCGGTGGTCCTGCCATTTTCAACTCTAAACCCAGCTTCTCACGGATTCGAGCAAAAACCCTCAATACTCCAGCCCGATTCTTATAAAAACTATCGTTACCAACATGTAAAATATATACCGACTCCGAGTGTCTTCGGTCAGTCCATTGAATGCCGGCATTGGGTACGGTTTCTTTAGACATGCAAGTGGGAATAGCAGGATACACTACCATGATTTTCCCAATATCGCCCCCTGCCGAATTGATAAAATCATTTTTAGTATTTTGGCTGTCAGCAATAATTTGGTCTAATTCTTTAAGCTCATTAATGCTTCTCCGGATAATCCACCGGGCCATCATTCCAGGTGAAGCAATTGTGAATCGGCCTTTGGTTTGCAATAAAGGGATAAAATCATGGGCAGTAGCTAAAACAGGAGCACCAGACAACCATCTCGCTACATAGGCATGGCTGCCGTCAATTATATGAAAAATATCTGCCTGCTGTCTCGCAAGTCGAGTTATCGCTGTCCAGGCAACCCAGACATGATGCAATCTCGCACGAAACGGAGCAGGCAACCAGTTTAACAAAGACATGGGCGGAGCCAGGCAAACACGTCGTATACATATCTGCACCGGGTGATTAAATTTGCAAAGCACGTGAGCTACCATGTCGGCATACCTGACCATGCTACCCCTTTGTCCCCTGGAAGCGGTTTCAATAAGTACTACACGCAGCTCTCTTTTGGTAGTAATTGGCTGTCTTTTTATCATACCTTCGTTTTATCCACATTCTTTCCCGAAAGTACAAAACCTGTACACATACTGATAATGGATAAAACAAACACATCACTGTAAATTAGACAAGAAACAACAAAAGCAAATGCATTGGCAATAATAATACTTAACATACCGGCACGTAGATCAAACAAGCTGCCTTTATATAATCCTCCTCTTACATTTGAAATCAGAGCAACAAAAAGGCTTATACATAATAATATGAAAAAAACCATCCCCCCTACTCCCAACTCTCCCATGATTTTTGCAGGTCCTGCTTCCTGCCAGCCCTTTTTAAATTTCACGCCGGTATGCAGAACCCCCTGTGTAGCGAAACCGAGGCCGTTACCCCAAAAACCTACCTGTTGATATGTGCCAATTACACCTCGAACTCCGTGACCCTCCACCCTTTCAACCGAATAACTTAAAGGGGAGGTTGCGTACAACATAAAATCACTACCACCAAGGCCGACCTTGGAACTTACCATGTTCATGCCTGTAATAACCAGAACACCTATTAGAGCAATACCAATCACACGGGCAATGCCATGATAAAGAGAAATCAATATTGCAAATGACACAGCCCATACCATGGGCATTGCAATCATTTTATAGCGACCGCTGATCACTATGCATAGCACCCCCCATACGGCAAATATCAACCATACCCAACGTGAAAGTTTTGGACGGTTTACAAAAAATAATGTGAGAGCTAGCATAGTCATCATTGCACCGTGCCAGCCCATGATGTCCGGGCTGCGAAAGAAACCGGCCTTCATATAGATCGTATGGCCGAAGGATACATATTTGATCCATACCATCTTCATCGCACTTGTACCAATGGCCTTCCAGTCGGGAAAAATATTCATATACTCCATGAGAGTGCCACTCAGCATCACTGCAACCAGAAAACAGTAGAATGTTAGAAAACGCAAAAGGCGCTTAGTGTTCTGCGAAAATACAAAGCCAATTACTATACCTAACATCGGTGCTATGTAGCCAAAAGCACCCAGTAACACTACTTTCCATAAGAAAAAACCCCGCATGAGCATGATAACACTCCCTGGAATAAGCATTAATATAAACATACGCATCCGTGAAATCAACGTTAAGTAATCCCTCGAAAATAGTGCTGTAAATCTCTGCTCGGTTCCCAACATTTTTATGAAAATTGCAAACCATATTGGTAATGTGCTTAATACGTATATTGCAGGCGCTTCCGGAGTCAGCTTACGTACCGGGTCCTGTAACAACCCAACCACCAGCACCAGGAACATGGCATTACGCCAGTTACCGAAGGCAACAACAGAACTGAGGACAACTAATCCAATAAAGATGTCGGTTATCATTTTTTAGATTTGAGATTGCCTTATTAAAGGTTTACGCTTGATAATTTTAAGGCAAATATTTGTTTCCCTTAACTCTTTTAAGATGATGTTCATTATTCGATATTTTTCAATTATGAATTTAGAATAGTCTTTTAAACAAAATAAAATCAACAACTTATGCTATATCGACAAAAAATTGTCGGTGTTAGGCGCTAAGCGCCTATTCAAATAACGTTTGGCCACTGCCCCTAAGCCGGGAATACGGCAGATCATTTCATACTCAACCTTCCCTAACCTGCCTGTGTAGATGCAAAATACAAAAAGCGCCAGTACTAAAGTGACATAAAGCACGACAGATGCCGGTCCCATATACCACCGTGAGCCTATAACCAGAGGTTCAATAGCCCTGCCGAGAGCAAGCCAAATCAGGCAGATAAACAAAAGCGGCCATGAATAATGGAACAAATATCTCATAGTATCAGCCATACTACGTCGATGCACTTTGTGAAAGAAATACATGTACATCATACCTGCCAGAATCATGGCCAGGCCGGTGCCCGCCGCCGCTCCTTCCTTGCCCCAGAACCTTATCAGAACAAGACTGAACAGAACATTCATAAAGATTGAACAGACAGAAACGACAGCCTCCAACGAAGTACGTCCCATGGCTTGGATAAATATGGAAACCGGCACAACTAATATATTAACTGCGATTCCCGCTGCCAGAAACATAAAAACATAACGTCCGTGATAACCTATCTGCCCCACCCAGGCAAAAAGAAACAGTGGGGATACTGCAAGCGGTGACAATATAAAGAAAATTATCAACCACATAGTGCCTTTGGTCATCTCCTGGTAAAGTGGCCAGATATCCACGCTTTTTGCAGTATAAGTTGTAGCGCGCGGCAGGAAGGTATTGAGGCCGCTGGAACATAAGCTCCTCAGCCCCATGCAGGCACGGCTGGCAATTTCATAATGCG
>CAKKPF010000120.1 GCA_919901575.1 Candidatus Brocadiaceae bacterium | reverse complement strand
GAACAGTACGGCGGCTTCGGCAATGCGCCGAAATTCCCTAGCCCCCAAAACCTTCTATTTCTACTGCGCTACTGGAGGAGTACGAATGATGAGAAGGCCTTAAGGATGGTGGTAAAAACCCTTCAATCCATGCAGGAAGGTGGTATATATGATCACATCGGATTTGGTTTCCATAGATATTCTACAGATTCCCATTGGCTAGTCCCGCACTTTGAAAAAATGCTCTACGATCAGGCCATGCTGGCAATGGCGTATATAGAGGCATATCAGGCGACAGGAAAGGAAGAATTTGGAGCGACGGCAAAGGAAATCTTTTCTTACGTCCTGCGTGATATGACAGACACGAAAGGAGGATTCTACTCTGCCGAGGATGCTGACAGCGAGGGCGTGGAGGGAAAGTTTTATGTCTGGACGGAGGATGAGATTCGACAAATTCTGAAAGGAGAAGAGGCAGACCTGATTGTAAATGTTTATAATATTGACAAGACCGGTAACTTCAGAGACGAGGCATCCGGAGAGAACACAGGCGCCAATATCCTGCACCTGGGGAAAACCCTCACAGAGATTGCCATTAAGAATAAGACATCATTGGACGAGCTAAAAGAGCGTATAGAAACCGCCCGGCAAAAGCTATTCACAGCCCGCAATAAAAGAATACGTCCGCACAGAGATGACAAGATATTAACAGACTGGAATGGGTTAATGATTGCTGCTCTGGCAAAAGGTGCTCAGGTCTGCAATGAGCCAGAGTACGCAGATGCGGCAAAGCGTGCGGCGGATTTCATCCTTACGGACATGCGCAGGACGGACGGAAGAATCCTGCACCGTTACCGCGAAGGACATGCCGCTATACTTGCCAATGTAGATGATTACGCCTTCCTGATCTGGGGATTACTGGAACTCTATGAAACAATCTTCGATGTACATTACCTCCAGACAGCGCTTGACCTGAACAATGAAATGATAAAGCATTTCTGGGATGAACAAGACGGCGGTTTTTATTTTACAGCAGATGACGCAGAAGAACTTATAGTCAGGCAGAAAGAGATTTATGACGGCGCCATACCTTCAGGAAATTCAGTGGCCGTCTTAAACCTGTTCAGGCTGGCGCGCATTACTGCGGATACTGATCTTGAAGATAAGGCAAATAAGATAATGCTTGCCTTTTCCAAAGATGTGAAGAGTGTGCCTTCCGGTTATACTCAAATGATGGTTGCACTCGATTTTGGGATAAGCCCCTCTTATGAAATTGTCATAGCTGGCAACCCGCAGGCAAAGGACACAAAGGAGATGTTGAAATCCCTCAGGAAACACTTTATACCCAACAAGGTCGTACTCTTAAGGCCATCTGATCAGGAAGAACCAGATATTATCCGCATTGCCAGATTTACAGAGTATCAATCAAGCCTCGACGGCAAGGCCACTGCTTATGTATGCCTTGATTATGCATGTAAGATGCCTGTTACCGATGCGGAAGAAATGCTTAAACTGCTGAATGTATCTTCGGAGTGAAAAGTTCGGAGTTCGGAGAATCACCTTTACAAATGCAGGTTTTCTATGAAGGAAAATACTACTATAGACGACAACTATTACATGAAAATGGCAATCCGTCTGGCCGGGAAAGGTATTGGTAAAACCAGTCCGAATCCCATGGTTGGCGCCGTAATTGTAAAGGATGGAAAGATCATCGGCCGGGGCTATCACAAAAGATGCGGCGATCACCATGCCGAGATAAATGCCATAAACAATGCAAAAGGCAATATAAGTGGTTCCACTTTTTACATTACTTTAGAACCGTGTAGTCACTATGGACGAACTCCTCCCTGTGTTGACACATTAATCAAGAAGGGATTGGAAAGGGTAGTTGTCGGCACACCTGACCCTAACCCTGAAGTAAATGGTAAAGGTATTAAGACCCTCAGATCAAAAGGCATAAAGGTTGACGTTGGGATACTTGACACAGAATGCAGAAAGTTAAATGAGCACTATTTTAAATTTATCAAATCAGGGATCCCTTACGTAACCGTAAAGTATGCTCAGACACTGGACGGGAGGATTGCCACAAAGACCGGAGACTCTCAATGGATAAGCACCGAAGCATCCCGCAAATATGTCCACAGTCTCCGTGCTATAAACGATAGTATTATGGTTGGCGCAGGCACTGTCGCTGCCGACAATCCGCAATTAACGGTAAGACACGTAAAAGGAAAGAACCCCTTACGCATAATAGTTGACAGCAATCTTCGCATATCCATCAACTCTTCTGTCCTGAAAGGCGACAATTCACATCTGACAATTGTAGCCACCACATCTAAAGCCCCTTCCGGAAAAGTAACAGCCATCAAGAAACTTGGAGCAGAAGTATTGGTAGTGAAAAAAGAGAGGGATGGCAGGGTCCGCCTCTCAAGCCTCCTGAAAGAACTTGGCAAGAGAGAGATTACGTCCGTACTGGTAGAAGGCGGCTCTGAAATAGTCACATCTCTACTTAAAGCAAATCTTGTAGACAAAATGATAATACCGATAGCCCCAAAGATTATAGGAAAAGGTCTGGAAGCAATAGGCGACCTCAATATAAACAAGATAAGAAATGCCATTAAATTTTCATCATTTAAGACAATGAAAAAGGGTAACGACATAATCTTTGAGGGTACAATACTGAAGGATGCCTAACAACCATATTATTTGAGAGGTGTTGCTTGCGTTTATTTAGAAATGATTATAGAAACTGTCTTTTCGTGTCGTATACGCTCTTTAATATCCATAACCAGACTGAAAACTGCAGGGATCAGGAGCAGCGTAAAGATAGTAGACACTATTAGACCGCCTAATACTACGCTGCCAAGGCCGCGATAAAGTTCACTCCCGGCTCCCGGAAATAATACCAACGGCAGCATACCAAATACTGTTGTAGCCACGGTCATAAATATTGGCCGGATACGTGTCCTGACACTCTCTATAAGCGCCTGACGGGATTCCATCTTACCCTCCCGCATATTATTAAGAGTCTGATGCACAATCAGGATAGCATTGTTTACCACCGTGCCTATTAAGATAACGAAGCCAAGCATGGTGAGCACATCCATTGCCTGCAAAGTAAACAGGTTAAGAACCCTAAGGCCCACAAAACCGCCAACTGCAGCCGGGGGAACGCTGAACATGATGACTATAGGATAGAAGAATGATTCAAAGAGGGCGGCCATTAACAGGTAGGTAATAGCAATCGCCAGGACAAAGTTCCATTGCAATGACTTGCGCGCCTCTTGAAGTTTATCGGCTGTGCCTGCCAGATTGGCCTTATAAAGACCTCCCAGCAAGCCTTCCTCCATCATCGGTTTAATTATTTGTGTATCTATTGTTTCAATGGCTCTTTCCAGCGGCATTGTACGCGGTGGTATTACCTGTATTACTATAGAGCGTTCCCTTTCTATGTGATCTATCTCTTCAGGCCCCACGCCCACTTGTATATCTGCCACTGTGCTCAAAGGCACATAATCGCCTGATGGTGTATAGATGAATATATGCTCCAGATCCTGAGTTCGTTCGATATATTTACTCTGGCCAAAGATGACAAGGTCTATTTTGTCACCCTCGTGCCAGTAATCTCCGGCATATGCTCCATCCACAAGGGCGTCAGTAATATATCCTATGTCAGCGGCCGTTAATCCCAGCTCGGCCGCGTGCTCCATTCGAGGCCTGATCTGTAATTCGGGACTCCCAAGCTCAAGGCTGGGTACAGGACGGGCTTGTGTATCTGGCGGAAACACCTGCATTACCTGGCCAAACACCTGCGCGCCATAATATACTAAACGATTCAAATCAGGTCCGGTAAGTTCAATGTCTATTGTACGGCCCCCACTTAATGCCTGCTCAAACAGACTTGCCTGCTGAACTATAGCAATCATTCCAGGAATCTTAGCACACACTCTTTGAAGGACAGGGATAAGCTCCGCGACCCTTTCAGGCTCAGCCGATAAAATACCCATAAAGATAGACCTCCCGCGAGAAACATAAAATCCATGCTTAATAGGTGGCCCGTCCAGCATTTGTGCCTCTTTGGTGCCTGCCTTGGCAAGCCAATAAGGGCTCAGATCCTTTTCAATGATCAATCCTATAGCCCTCTGTTCTTCCAGGCTGTATCCGGGTGGAGGCAGCATAATGGCCAGAATCATGTTACGGTTGCCTTCCGGCAGGTACTCCATTTCCGGAATAATCCACCATGTAAGGAATATTGATATAAATATCAACACAAATATTGTTACTAAACGCCTTGTTAAGGTATTCGTTAAACAGTCCACGGTTCCTACAATCCTATCGGTTAAATTGCGTCCAAATGATACCAGCCGGCTGCTTCCGTCTAAGGAAGCTCCATTTCCAGTAACCTTATCCTTCCTATGGGAAAGAATCCTGGCGGCCGTAGTTGGTATTACCGTGATAGCAACAATGAGTGACAGGCCTACGGCAAAGCTTATGGCCAATGCTATATCCCTGAATAATTGTCCAACCTCCTGTTCTACGAGGATTACGGGAATAAAGACTCCTATGGTGGTCAGCGTGGAAGCTAATACAGCGCCCCAAACTTCTGTAGTTCCTTTGTAAGTTGCCTCAAATGAATTTTCTCCGGACTGCCAATGGCGGTAAATATTTTCCAGTACCACAATGGCGTTGTCAACCACCATTCCGACGGCAAAGGCTATCCCTGCCAGACTGACCACGTTAAGTGAACGTCCCATGAGTGAAATCATAAGAAAGGTGCCTATAGCGCTGATAGGTATAGCCAGGCCGATTACGAGTGTGCTGCGCCAGCTTCTAAGGAATAACAGGAGTACCATGACGGCCAGAAGACCGCCGACTACAACATTCTGCCTGACCAGGCCTATTGAAGATTTTATATAATCCGTTTCGTCATAAACCTGTTCCAGCTCCAGCCCCCTGTCTCTCAATAGATTTTCATTTAACTCGAAACACGCCTCTCTTAAACCTTCCATAACCGTCAGAACATTAGCTCCCACATCCCTCTGCGCGTTTACGGCAATGGAAGCTTCATTCTTTTGTCTGACAAAAGCCTGTAACTTTTTGTATCCGAGTTTTACCTCGGCTACATCTTTGATATAAACCGGTATATCATCCCGTTTTGTAATGACCAGGTTCGCTATTTCCTCAACAGACTTAAACTGTCCCAAGGTTCTCACTACAAACCTGTTCTTACCCTCATCCATATCTCCACCGCTTATATTTTTGTTAGTAGAAATGAGGGCCTTGCGTACGTCTAAAATCGTCAGTTGAGAACCGGCTAATGCATGAGGATATATGATAACCTGCATCTCTCTCTCAGCGCCGCCAAGAATATTACTGTTGGCAACTCCCGGCACCCTCTCAAACCTGGATTCAATATAATCCTCAGCGAAATCTCTCAGGTCATGAACGTCAATATTTGTTCCCGGAAGCACCCGCAGCGTAAACCAGGCAATAGGCCTGTCTCCCGTATTTACGGTACTTATAACAGGCTCATCAACATTCTCCGGATACTCCTGCACCTGGTCCAGTTTATTGGCTACATCCAGAAGGGCAGCGCTTTTATCAGTACCAACCACAAATTCCAGTAATATCTCCCCGCGGCTGTTGAAACTCCTGGAGGTTAATTTTCTCAGGTTTTCAACACTCTTCAGCATCTCCTCCTGCTCATGAATTATCTCTTGTTCAACCTCTTCAGGGCTTGCACCTATCCAGCGGGTTTCTACCGTTATCTGCGGTTTTTCTACATCTGGAACAAGTTGAACAGGAATACGGAACAAGGCAATGAGGCCAAATAGCAGTACAAATATAGACCCTACTGCCACCTTTACCGGATTGTTTGTTGAATATTCTATAATCTTCATAGATTTTATAGGACGCTGATTTTCACAGATACATACAGATAAAAACTTTTTTAAATCGTAATCCTGAAATCGTCAATCTTCAATTGTAATGGGATCCATCCTTCCGGTCACCTGGATGTCCTGACCATTGCGCAACCTCTCATTACCCCTTACAATCACATCAATTCCCGGCTTTACATCGCCAATAATCTGGATTAAATTTTTGTGTGCAACACCGGTCTTAACCGGGACTTCTGCTACCTTTCCATCTACTGCCAAATAAATAAACTCCATTCCTCCACGCCTTACAATACCATCCTTCAAGATCATTGTTGCTGATAATAAAGAACCTGTTTCAAAGGTTGCCTCTGCAAACATGCCACTCTTAATTACCTCATCCTTATTATCTATTTTGACAAAAACCGGAAATGTTCTGGCACGCTCATCTGCCTGCGGTACGATGTGAACAATATTACCTGTTTGTGCCATACCTCCCAGAGCGAAGAAACTGACCTTACTCTCATCACCCACCTTCATACACTGAATGTATTTCTCCGGGACAGTAACCCTTACCTTCACATAGTCCGACTGCAACATGGAGATAACCTTATCTCCTTTTTGTAGCCATTGGCCAACCTCGGTATATTCTTCAGTAATCCTGCCATCAAATGGCGCCGTAATTGTACACTTTCCAATGTCGTTCTCAACACCTTCTACCTTTGATTCTTGTGCGATTAGCTTAGTCTCAAACTCATCTAATTCTGAATTGGAAATTGCTTCACCTTCATAGAGTTCCTTAGCACGCTCATATTCTATAAGGGCGAGATGTTCATCTGCCTTCGCACCTTTAAGTTGTATTTCTAAGGATGTTGTCCGGAGCTTTGCCAATACCTGCCCTTTTTTAACATAATCACCTCTTTTAACAGGAAATTCCAGTACTAATCCCTCTATTTCACAAGCAACTATACTCTTCCTTAATGGAAAAACCGTCCCCACCATTTTAACCGGCTGTCGCACATCCATTTGAATGATGCGTGACACAACCACAGGCGCTTTGAACATTTGTTCCTGTGCCAGGCTCCTGTCACATATAAAGAACAAAGTAATTATGTGAAAGATCAGGATTCCGGTACACAAAAATAAATAGTGTCGTTTCTTACCCGCCTGAAAGACATAGTCGGGCAGGTTGTGACTACACAGAGTTTTCAGTCCCGGATTGACCATTCAGATTCTCCCTTATTTTTCCCAAAAGTCTTTGCAAATTTGCAACATCTTTAGACGAAATACCTTTAACAGCCCCTCTTCTTCCCCCATGAGCACATTCAGTCATCTTCCTCCATACACCTTCTACCTTCTTTGTCGGAGAAATCAATGCAGATTAAGGCAATTTTGTTCCACAAAATTGCTAAGTAATTCTAATATTTAATCGGAATTGCCATTATCTATTTTCTTGAGCTCAGCATTTCAACGAAACCTTCGGTTCTTGTGGCGATCTGACCTGACATATAGTTACTGTCATCGACACAATCTCCATCAAGGTTTAGCAGAGGATAACCTTCTTTGGCCAGTTCTGCTTTAATGGTGGGTATTGCGGCGTTGTTTCTTCGGCATCCCCAGGTAGAGAAAGCAATTATGCCGTCAACATTGTAATCTTTGGCTAACATTTTAATAACCTTCAGTCTATTTTCTAAAGGCCCATTGTTATGGTTGGAGATGAGCTTTCGTGCAAGGCTTTCGTATGGCTTGTCCGGGTCTAATTTATCCCAGTAGACGTAATTAATTTCTTCAAAAACTATTTTAGTTTTTCCTGCATTTTCAATCTTGTCAAAGACATCGGCTTTAAAATATGGTTTTAATTCGAGCCAAAGGAGCCTGATCTCTTTTTCATCGGCTTTTTCTCCATTTTTTCTCCTTGACACAATTATATCCTTGAGTTCTTCTACTAATTTTGTGTAGAAATTTACCGAATATTCTGAACCGATCAGGAAGTGGCTTGGCACCATGAAGCCAAGGCCGTCACCTCCAGCGAGTGGGGACAAAGGGTCCAGTCTCACACGATTTAACTCAAGCATTTTTTCCCTTGTTTTATTGGATAAATCTATTGCTTCTGAAAGAGAGCGCTTCTCCATCTTTTTCCCAGTAGCTTCTTCCAGGCATTTTGTCAGACTTATTAATTGATTTGCGAGATATTTGACAGAGTTGTCATTCATCTCATAAGGAACGTCTACTATCATATTTTTTTTCCCTGTTATAGATTCGCAAATCTTTATTGTCTTTATATTACTATCGCATATAGAAGATGTTCCGGCAAGAAACAGGGGGCGTGGGTAGGCGCCCATATAAGCGTTTCCTAATGCTGTTCTATGGAAAGAACAAACATCGGTTGGTATAGCCGCCAGATCAGCTTCAGCGAGAGCATGAGAGCTTTGTCCAAATTTTGAACAAAGGGCTGCAGCTATTTCTAAAGAGAAAGGATGTAGTTTCATTGCAAAAATGATTTCAGATGGCACAAAAAGAGTTGTCCATATTGAACCATTTTTGTATGTGTGATAAAAAAGCTCGATTACGTGTTTAGATAGATCATCAAAAGCCTTTAAGTCATCATTACCAATGCCTTTTCCGGTTATTTTTGAATATAAATTCAGGAATCGGAATAATTCTTTTAAGAAATAAGGAGTTAATTTTCGAGCGATCTTCTTTTTTGCTCTTTTAACATTTAACATAAATTTATTATTGCAAGATTATTTATTCAGGAAAATTTATAATGTAACGCGCTGTAAATAATTATGTGTATTGCCAGATATGCTTTCCTGCGAGTGACTTAAATTGAGTGTCTGTGGTTAACCTAAACTAAGGTACGAGAAAGTTACATGGCAACTTTAGAGTCTCTATTTATGCTGTCAGTTGCTCTATGAATGCTTGAATCCTGGTCTTGATCTGACCCTCGCTATTAGAACTGTTATCACAATTTATATGTAGCAGGGGAATGTGCTTCCTCTCAAATTCTTCTTTGACCAAAGGATAATCATATAAAGTATGGTCGCAGAATTTCAAAGAGTGATAGATCGCTCCGCTTATTGCTCTTCTTTCGATAAGAGAGATTATGTTTTTTATTCTCCCGAATACATCAACCATCCTTGAGCAGGGTGACCTCTTTAAGTATCTTTCAGAAATTGATTTGTAAGGGTTGTCTGTAATTTCGACTTTTTTGTCAAAATACCTGCTGCCCGTACATAAATCTTCTGAGACTACCCTGGCGCCTGCATCCTCAATCATTCTGATTATTTCTTCGTTTTCCAGTATGCTTCCCCATACAAAGAGCTTTGGCGCTGAATTCTTTTCAGGAACATCGCCTATTTTTTTCATCAGAGAGGTCAGGGTTGATACATAATCCTGGAATTTCTCAGGCACTGCATTTATGCCCTTCTTTAATAAAGTGTAGATTTCATAACCGGAATGCCCAACGTATCCGTTCCATTGTTTTTGTAAAAATAGCGTGACTTTATCTCTCATTCCGTTGTATAGAGAAATACTTGTATTAATGTCTTCATTCTGTATCTTGAGCTGAAAGTGATTCTCCAATTCTTCTTTGAATGTCTGTATTACATCCGCAAAATACTGTACGGATGCTTCGTCACTATTCTTTGGAATATCGAGAAAATAATTGAATTTCTTCCCGTTATCTATCCTTATCCAGGCATCGTAGAGCCTTCTCATTCCATCACATGAATTAGTAAAAACAATTCCTTCAAGATGGTCTAAGTTTCCTGATAATTTCTCATCGGTAAGAGTTTTTATATATGAACATATATTGTTACACAGCAGTTCCTCTGCTCCACCATTTTCGTTATTTGAACCCTTTATCCTTATAGGGTGATATCCTGCTGCTCTAATAATCTCAACTGGTGTATAAGTACAAAAATAACCGATTTTTGGCATCTTGTCATCATCGAATTGAACATTGGCGATTGATGTTTTGTTATCATCGGTGTTTTCCACGGATTCTTTTTTCGTAGCGGCATTCACGTTCTCTAAGGCTATTATGGCTGCTCCCAAAGCGGCAATTATTTGCGGCTCTTTAGATAGGAACAAAAGCCCTCTGTCTTCATCAAGAGATTCCCGGCCGGAAAGTCCGCGGATTTGTTTCTCCGGTGTGTCGGCAATTTCAATCTTTAGGGAATGTCCGTTGATGAGCCAAA
>CAKKPF010000119.1 GCA_919901575.1 Candidatus Brocadiaceae bacterium | reverse complement strand
TTGCCCGCCTCATTGTGTATATTGGCGGCTTCCGTAAGTTCCGCAATCTGAAGTTAGCGGCTACCTGCCCGAACGCCCGCCTGTCCGCCCGGCTCTGCCGTTCGGACGGGTACCTATTCGGGCAGGCACATTTTGGTACGGGCGGGCCTGCCCGACATACGTCGTTCGCCAGCCCGACAAGGCTGTTCTGGCGGGGGCGGGTACAAATCGCTCAATTTAAATAATAGGAAAAAAACTATGACAACTCAAAAATATTTTAATACATGCCCCAGGGACTGTTACGATACCTGTGCCATGATTACAACGGTTGAGGATGGAAAGGCTATTAAACTCCAGGGCAATCCAAAACACCCTATAACGCAGGGATTCCTCTGCTGGAAGATACAGAATGGATTAAAGTTTGTGTATTCACCCGAAAGGCTGAAGCTCCCTCTGAAGAGGGTGGGAAAGAAAGGAACGGACAACTTCCGGGAGATTACGTGGAAAGAAGCTTATAAAGAGATTGCCCGCAAAATGGAGGGCGTACAGACTAAACATGGAGCAGGCGCAATCCTGCCATTTCACTATTACGGCCACATGGGGCTTCTGAACAAACAATTATCCCAGCGAATCTTCACTGCCCTGGGAACCAGCAATTGCTCTCCCACAATATGTTCAAATGCCGGACGAACCGCCCTGCAGTATGTATACGGGGGATTCTGGGGTATTGATCCGGAGGAGATACCATCCTCCAAACTCATTATTTTCTGGGGACTGAACGGGCCGTGGAGCAACCTGCACGGTTACAATATGGTAAAGAATGCCGTGCGTAACGGAGCAAAGTTCTATGTTATAGACCCACTGAAGACCTGCCAGCTTGGAAAGCATCTTGCCATTAAGCCAAACACTGACGGCGTCCTTGCCCTGGGTATCGCAAATTACCTGATAGCAAATAATCTATACGATAAGACGCATGTCGAAAAATATACACACGGTTTTGAGCAGTTCAGGGAGGCGGCAAAGGGTTTTGACCTTGAAAGAGTTTCAAGGATAACAGAATTGTCTGTGGAAGATATTCGGGAATTGGCCGAGGATATGTATCGGATAAAGCCAAATTTCATTCATCTGGGTTTCGGTATTCAGAAACATCTCTACGGCGGTGAAGCGGTCAGAACCATCGCCCTCCTTCCGCCTCTGGTGGGTGGATTCAGGGTACATTACAGCAATACTGACAGAGAGATTGACATTGGTTTTCTTCAAGGCAAACACCTTGCAAATCAAGCCCACACGGAAAATCAAAAGATGCACAACATGGCGCAGCTTGGACGTATACTGGAGGCCGGAGCGGTAAAATTCCTTTTTGTATTCAATACCAACCCTCTGGTCAATCTTCCCAACCAAAGACTGGTGAAAAATGGGATGGAGAGTGAGGATGTTTTCACTGTTGTGCATGATCTGTTTTTAAATGATACCTGCAGCTATGCGGACATTGTCCTGCCTGCCCCGAGTTTCCTGGAGTCATTCGATATCCATGTATGTTATTACCACAATCATATGTCAATAAACCAGAAGGCAATCGAGCCTCTTTACGAGTCAAAGCCAAACTATCAGGTATTCAGGGAACTATCCGAAGCCCTTGGCCTGAACTCCAGAGATCTGTTTCCCCCTGAGCGAGAAGTGGCTGAAGAATTTCTGAGCAGAAGCAAGGCAGTGGATTTCACACTGAAAGACCTGGAACAGGAGGGCTTTTGTAAGATGAAACCCAGGCCGCAGGATGAATATCTCACACCTTCCGGTAAGATTGAGATGTATTCACAACTGGCGGAAAAGGCAAATCTCCCACCGTTACCCGGTTATTATGAAGAGGACAAAAGTGAATATCCTTTCCAATTTTTGACGGTCAATCATAAACGTATCACGCGTTCTCAATTTCACAACGTATGGCAAAAGGAGATCGAACCAATCGTCCTGATTAACGATGAAGATGCAAAAAAGAAAGGCATAAATGAAGGGGATTGGGTAAGGCTGAAAAATAATCAGGACACACTGAAGATGAAAGCTCATATCACTAAAGATATAAAACAGGGAGTTATATTAGCCTACGGAGGTCTGTGGTCGAAACTATGTGACGGCAAAGGAGCGAACACTCTGATCCCGGATGTAGTTCAGGACTTTGGCGGCAACGCCACCTATAATTCTACATACGTTGAAATTGAAAAGCTGTAATAAGACACGGGTTTTCCGCAGATACCTGCCGGACAAATAAGTTTTTAATAAGCGGAGGATGACTTTTAAATTTTTGACCACCCCATTTCCCCTCCTTCGCAAGGAGGGGATTAAGGGGTGGTCATCCTCCGCTTATTAAAGACTTACTCAGGTATTAACCATTCAAATCCCTGGCAATCTTATTTAAGGCGGAGCCTGCACGGAACCATTCTATCTGCTGCCCGGACATTGTATGCCTTGTTTCTATCTCCGCTTCTGTACCGTCATTGTGCTTGATGGTCACAGTAACATTTTTACCCGAGGCTAATTTATCCAAACCCGTAATCGAAACCCTGTCATCCTCACGGAACTTTTCGTAGTCAGTCGGATTGATGAATGTCAGAGGGATGATTCCCTGCTTCTTTAAATTAGTTTCATGGATTCGGGCGAATGAACGGACGATAACGGCCACAGCACCAAGGTATCTCGGAGACATGGCGGCATGCTCGCGGGAAGAACCCTCTCCGTAGTTTTCATCACCCACAACAACCCATGAAACTCCGCGTTTCTTGTAATCACGGGCAATATCCGAAAACCTTATACCGCTTTCACCTGTAAACAGATTTTTACCTGTACCTGCCGAACCGTCAAACGCATTTACAGCGCCGTAAAAGGCATTATCAGATATTCGGTCAAGATGACCCCTGAACTTCAGCCACGATCCAGCCGGGGAAATATGATCGGTTGTACATTTTCCGGAAGCCTTCAACAATAAAGGGACGTCTACATAATCATTAACATCCCATGGAGCAAACGGAGTCAACGCCTGAAGGCGTTCTGATTCAGGATTGATAATAATCTCTACACTCGAACCATCTTCCACAGGAGGCACGTAGCCCTTGCTATGGCCGGCAAATCCGGCAGATGGCAGTTCTTCCGATGATGGTTCTGCCAGTGTTACATCCTGCCCGGATGGCGTTTTCAATTTGTCTTTCATCGGGTTAAAGGAAAGGGAACCGGAAAAGGCAAATGCCGTAACAATTTCAGGAGAGCCAATAAATGAAAGAGTCTCTGCGTTGCCATCGTTACGGGCGCGAAAATTTCTATTGTACGATGTAATAATGGTATTTCTCTCACCCTTTTTGATATCGGTTCGTTTCCACTGGCCAATGCATGGCCCGCACGCATTGGCCAATACGGTTGCCCCCGCATCAGTCAGGGCCTTCATCTGACCGTCCCGCTTGATGGTATCTTCTATCATGTTTGATCCCGGTGTTACCAGTAATGGAATTGCCAGCTTTAAGCCTTTGGCAACAGCGTCCTTTGCCACGGCAGCAGCACGTCCCATGTCTTCATAAGAAGAATTCGTACAGGAACCGATAAGGGCAAATTTAATGTTATCAGGATAACCCTCCCTGGCTACTTCATCACGGAAATCCGAAACAGGACGCACCTTATCAGGCGTATGCGGGCCACATACCAGTGGTTCAAGTTCCGATAAATTAATCTCTATAATCGTGTCATAATATTTTTCAGGTTCCGCATATACCTCATCATCTGCCCTGAGATATCCTGAGTATTCCTCCGCTAGATCGGCTATGTCAGACCTGTCTGTTGTTCTCAGATAATCCGACATCCGCAAATCAAAAGGAAATGTGGAGGTTGTTGCGCCGTGTTCCGCCCCCATATTACAAATGGTGGCTTTACCTGTGCATGAAATGGAATCAGCGCCGACTCCAAAGTACTCAACGACGGAGCCTGTCCCTCCTTTGACTGTAAGTTCTTTCATTACCCTTAAGATGACGTCCTTGGGAGATGCCCAACCTGATAATTTTCCGGTTAATTTAATGCCGATGATACCCGGCCACTTCAGACCGAACGGCAGTCCCGCCATAACGTCTACTGCATCCGCGCCTCCCGCGCCGATTGCCAGCATACCCAGTCCCCCTCCATTGGGAGTGTGCGAGTCGGTGCCGATAAGCAGGCCGCCGGGAAAGGCATAATTCTCTAAAACTACCTGATGTATAATCCCTGCTCCCGGATTCCAGAAGCCCATGCCATACTTTTTTGCAGCAGAAGACAAAAAGTCAAAGACCTCCTTATTGGTCATCTTTGCGACCGGCAAATCGTCTTCCACACCCTTGTGTGCCAGTATCAGGTGGTCGCAATGGACGGTAGTAGGTACCCGTACATGCTGAACACCTGAAGACATGAATTGTAATATCGCCATTTGAGCGGTCGCATCCTGCATCGCTACTCTATCAGGGTAAAGGTCTACATTGGATTCCTTGCGGGTATATAGTTTTATATCTTCAGATTTCATATGGGAATAAAGGGTTTTCTCCGTAAGAGTCAAACTTCTTCCTGATACCTCTCTTGCTCTACGGTGTTTTTCTTCTAAATCTTTATATAGGTTTTTGTACATCCCGATCATAATATTTTCCTCCTTGTAATGCTCAATTCTACTCTATATATTATAGCAACAGCGATATAATGATAGCATAGACACATAAATAATAACATCAATATTGTTATTGTCTGGAAGGGTTTTTGTGGCATGATTGAAAGGAACTGATTTGTGAATATCGGGCAATACGAGCTACATTCGATTGAGACCGGGAGGTTTGCCCTTGACGGCGGTGCAATGTTTGGTATCGTGCCAAAGCCATTATGGAGCAAGCTAAATCCTTCGGATGATGAAAACAGGATTGAAATGTCCCTCAGATCATTACTGATCATGGATGATAAACGCAAAATCCTTGTTGACACCGGTATCGGCACTAAATTTTCCGAAAAATACCAGGAAATCTATAAGATCGACCAAAGCAAATATAACCTTGCTTCATCTCTGGAAAAATACAATCTGGAAGCGAAGGACATAACTGACGTGATCCTGACGCATCTGCATCTGGATCATGTTGGAGGCGCCGTTTATAAAGAAGGCAACAAACATAAACTTACGTTTCCGAATGCAGCACATTATGTTCAGAAAAAACATCACGAGTGGGCGTTGAAACCGGCTGAAAAAGACAAAGGCAGTTTTATCAGAGAAGACTTTGAGCCTATAGAAGATGAAGGAAAGCTTCGGCTTGTAGATGGGTACGCCATGATATTGCCGAATATTGACGTCATCATCTCTGACGGCCATACTGTAGGCCAGCAGCTCGTAAAAATATCAGATGGAAGAAACACACTTGTATACTGTGGGGATTTAATACCATTTGCGTCTCACATCAGGGTGCCATATATAGCGAGCTATGACATTTATCCATTAACGACAATAGAAGAAAAAGAAAGCCTTCTGTCAAGGGCCTGTACCGGCGAGTGGACTCTATTCTTTGAGCACGATCTGATGACAGAAGCCGCTAAGGTAGAAAAGACGGAGAAGGGATATGTCGTAAAAGAGAGAGTATCTTTATAGATGTAGGGGCGTATAATAATACGCCCTACATTATAAAAAATTGAGGGTATTACTTTGAAATTAAAAGGTAAAGTTGCAATCGTAACGGGAGCAAGCAGTGACAGAGGGAATGCAATTGCCGAACTTCTGGCATCAGAAGGCGCATCGGTAACTATAAACTATTTAAAAAGTAAGAAGAATGCAGAATCAGTCTTGAAAAGGATAGAAAACAGTGGCGGGATGGCCATGACATGGCAGGCTGATGTGACCTCAAAGGCAAGTGTGAATAAAATGGTTAAGGAAACTGTAAGGGAATTTGGCCGTATAGACATCCTTGTAAACAATGCACATAGTACCATAAGACGAAAATCCTTTGAAGGAACTAAATGGAATGAATACGAAGAAGACCTGAGCGGCACGATAAAGGGCGCACATAATTGCTGCCAGTCGGTGATTGGCGATATGAAAAATAAGAAGTGGGGAAGGATCATAAACATAATGGATAATATAGTTAATGACCCCGTTAAAGGATATGGCAGCTACATAACGGCCCAGTCAGCATTGGTGGGATTTACGAGGAGCCTTGCTGCCGACCTTGGCAGTTTTGGGATAACTGTCAATTTAATAAACACTGGATTTACATTAGCAAAGAAAACTCCCCACGCTCCCCCTCACGTGCAGACGGCAATAGCCGGACAGACACCGCTTAAGCGTCTTGCCCTGCCCATAGCCATCGCTAAAGCCGTCCGCTGCTACGCCTCCGACTGGTCTGACTTTGTAACCGGCAACTGTTTGACAGTCGACGGCGGCAAGACAATGCATTGATTTAATTCTCTGGCCAGGAAATTATCTTCGACAATCTTTTCCCTCAGGCGACAGGCGACTGGCCAATTGATATGCTTGAAATGTGGAACGTGAAGTAATAAGAGAAGGTTATTCATAGAAATGAGTATGGTGTCCTCCGAATTTGAATTCGAGTAAGCCATAGACGTGGAAGGCTAAAGTCGTGCCGCTACACCCCGCTAAGCGGGGTACAGTTGACAATCTCAGTCTGCCCGTAGGGCACTAAATTTCCTGCTGAAGGGGAAACAGACACTTGACAAGTGTCTCGTGACACATTATATTTATTCCAATGATTAAGTCTTTCGCGGATAAGCATACACGTGATATTTTCATTACCGGAAAATCAAAGAGGTTTCATCCAAATTTAGTAAGAAAGGCTATTCGTCGTTTAGAGTACGTAGATCTTGCCATCTATCTCTCTGACTTGAAGGTTCCACCGAGTAATCGGTTACACGCTCTCATCGGTGATCGCAAAGGGCAATATTCAATAAGCATAAATGATCAATGGCGTATTTGTTTTCGGTTTGAAAATGGCAACGCGTATAATGTTGAGATAACTGACTATCATTAAGAGGAGCTTACAATGAACATTCCAAATACTGGAAAGAGAGAAAGACAACCCACACATCCTGGTGAGATGCTGCGTGAAGATTTTATGCCTGACTACAACATGAACGTGTCGTCTTTTGCGGAGGCCTTGGGTGTTTCGCGGCAGACTATTAATGAGGTGTTGCGTGAACGAAGGGCGGTAAGCCCGTCAATGGCTTTGCGGCTGTCTCGTTTTTTCGGAAACAGCCCGGAGTTCTGGTTAAACGCGCAGCATGCTGTGGATTTATGGCAGGCAGAGCGAGCCCATTCAAAAGAATTATCCAATATACATCCACTGGCAAAAGTTTGAAAAACGAGTGTCAAGGAGGCCATGCCCGAGGCAGATTCGCTGTGGCGAACAGATCGGCCTCTGGCGGACATCTATAACCTGGTATCAAAGATAGGCATGATGGATTGAATCGTTTGTCCCTATTTACCTTCTTTTAAACGGTCGCTGACCCTAATTTCCCAAGAGAAAATCAGGCAAGTATTTTTTAAATCAGACTTCGTCGTGAGTTCAATCAAGCGATTTGCCAATTGAATATGCTTGAAATGTGAAACTAATGTAAAAAATAGGGAGTTATTTTTATTATCCGCTAATCACTGATCAAGGTTTCTGCCTCTGCCTGCCCCATTTCGCTCGGACTTCAATCTAATAAGTTGTGGCATATATCCATTAAAGAAAAAGGTGTCTTTCCATTATTATGATTATTATATTACAAATATAGTCGTATTTTATATGGCTATTTAAGATTTATCTTGTTTTTGCTCCTCCTCTTCACCAAGCTTATCTATAGATTTGTAGAACATTTCTATTGAAGAGAGAGCGTCTCCTTTCACATTAGTTTTTGTATCGAAGAGCACAAAAGTTTCTTCAACATATTCTACCGCTCGATAAAGATAAGAGATATCTACCGGTAAATTTGGATCGACGGGGATTTTATGGTATCCATGTAATGGATTAGAACAAGGCTCTAAATTGTACTTACTGACGTGATTCCACGTGCTATGAGTTGCAGCACTAAAAGGAACATATGCATAACGATATATTTCCATACATCCAGCTTCTTCTGCCATCTTCCTAGTATTTAGCCCCGACCAACTACCTAAATTGATTTCCGTAAGATCTGCAAACCTATATGAGTTTATCAACTTTTCCATGTCTTTAACAATCGGATGGTTATCAGTATCTTCACCTGATTTTTTTAAATCTTTTTTAATATGTTCAAAATACAACTTGTCTTGCCCAAGACCATATAAAATGAATTCTCTTGCCCTTTCGATCGGTTTTTCAAAAATCCATGCAAGAGTAATATAGGTATCTACCATTGTTCTAAGTATTAGAGGAGCGACATGACCATTCCATATGGATTGCGTACTAGCCAATTGTGTTGCAAGTGTTACTTGTCTCGCAACTAGTGCTCCTACTACTTCATATATTTCAGGATTTGTAAGATCAAGCTGCCATTTTTTCCATCTATTCAACAATTCCGCGCGAACCATTTGGTTGTAATTATCTACAATTTTTAAGATTTCTTTCCAGATATATTGATCACTCATTATCTTTGTCAAGCATACTGAATTTACAAGGTTCAAGTTCTAAGCCTTTTTTCCAAAAGTATTTTGGCCAGGGAGACGATGTATCGTATGATTGTGGAGCAAAAAACATATTTACCACTCCACGAGCACTTGAAGCTATCCGTTTTGATTCTTCAGTTTTAGGAAATTCTTCAACTGCTGGAAAATTAGCTAAAGAAATACCTTTTGCAACCTTCAATTTATCAGTAACAAAAGCAATATAAACAGCATTAGCTTGCATAAACGTACCTGGTTTATCCCATCTATCAAACATCTTTGATAGGGCAAGCTTAAATTGGTTCAGAATTACTTCACGGTTATTTTGACTTGGTAATGTATCCTTAAACAAAAAATTTAAAGGACACTCATGATAAAAAATATCAAATGGAGTAAGTGCTTTTTGCAATAATTCTAACTCATTTGATGATTTAAGTTTTTTAATAATTTCACTTTTCTGTTCTTGAGAAAAAATAGTATATGAACTTATTACTGCAAAACATTCTTTTTTAGGTTGATTATTTAATTTATTTGCCGCATTTGCTAAAGATAATCCTAGTTCTGCTCCTAATTTTAGACCATGAAATTCATTTAAAAGACCCAGCCATAATAATTCTGGAAGAATATAGTCTACCCATTTAACCTCATGAAATTTACCTATTTGTAATATAGGAGGCACAAGCTTTTTCTTTATCCGCTTATGATCTGACAATATTTGACTTCTCTCAGTCATTTTGATTCCTAATTTTTATTTGATGCATGAAAACCAAATTTGAATAAACATGCAAGTAAAGCTATCTTTTTGAAGATATTTAAAATGCGGTAAAAGTGATTTGTAACTGCTTTATTGACTTAAATATTATAAAAGAGTGGG
>CAKKPF010000118.1 GCA_919901575.1 Candidatus Brocadiaceae bacterium | reverse complement strand
TGATGGAAGTGTATCTCTTAATAATGGACATGCGGTGCTAATTTATGATGAGCGAAATCCAGCCTTTTAAAATAATGGGGATGGATTGATTGCTTACATGGAAGTACAAAAAGCCTTGCAAGAACCGACAATGTTACGAAAATGCAGTTGGCAACGTATTGTCCAACATCTGAGAGAAAAAAATGTTTTGTCTTGGCTAACAGAAAACCTGTCTCTTAAGTATGGGTTATAAGTGCCGCCGAACAAAGCGTGCACCCGACGTGTGGGATTCTGCGCGATTTACAAGCATTTTTCTGGCTTCGAGTTTTCTCTGCTCCCAAACAGAATCCACGCCCGCCCACACGCGGGTAACGCAAACCGTTAGCCATCAACAGGAGCGAAAGCATGAAGACAAGAACGAAAATAATCGTAGGGTTGATAGGAACTGCCGTCCTATTGATATTAGTATTCTTCGGTTTGTTATTGACTCCTAACTACATGAAAGTCGATATGAGAATCGATGCCCCACTGCCACAAATGGAAGAGGCTATGCTAAGCATGGCTCCTCCTGAACCAATGTCAGATCGTTTTGATGTTATCGATCGAATTCTTGAAAGCCTGGAGATAGGAAACATCGCCTTCAATGCACCCGGATCAATGAATCTTCACGACACAACCATGATTCAACTCATGCTTGGGTTGGCAACACCAATTGACGAACTGAAGCAAATGATCGAGGCAGAAGGCGAGAAAGAGGGGGCACACATTCGGATTTCTGATCGTATGGAAGCTCGTTTATCCGGCCCGAACTTTGCCATCACTGCGATAACCCCGGAAATACAGGCCGTGTCACGAAACGAAGTCACTGAATGGAAATGGGAAGTTAAGCCAACCAGCGAGGGGCGTCAGTATCTACATTTGACTCTATCAGCGCTCTTAAGCGTGGATGGCGCATCCACGCCAAGAGTAATTCGCACATTCGACAAAATCATTGAAGTCGAAGTCACTTGGTACCAGCGAGCAGGTTTATTCTTGAAGGAGAACTGGCAATGGTTGTGGGCTATCGTATTGGTGCCACTATCAGGCTGGCTGTGGAAGAGGAAGAAGAGGGAAAGGGGTACTAAGCCAAATGTCACTTAATCTGATGGCTAACCAATCGTTGCAGCGGACGGGCTATCGCCCCGCAGCTGAACTCAATCGTTATCTGTACTATTAAATGGATATTACGCCACTTATTTTATTTAACGAAAAAGTTAATCGCATAGATAATTGTCGGTTAACAAAAAGAATGGACAAGCCTAACTATAAGATTCAACATGATAAAATAATGAATCTTGATTGGATAGCGGTCGATGATGTTACACCGGATGATGTAGATGCCTTTGTTTGTAACTTAAGACTTCTGATTCAAGACAGAGATGGATTTTCCATTCGTTGTCTATCAAAAATATATGAAAAAGATAACGTCCCCAAAGAGTTGTCAGGGGCATTTACTGAGCAAAGGCAAAAATGGATAACCCATCTAAACTCAATGTCATTATTAACAAAGCAGGGAGATAATGAAAAATATTCAAACGAAGAGCTTTTTAACATTCTGTTTTATGGAGGGTTAGCCCATCAAAACAAGGAATACATAAATGAATTTATGGTGTTGACCAAACAAGGCGCATTCAGTGCATTTGTTTTTGGATTTTTCTTAAGCTCTCTTAGCACAATCTTAAATGTCGTTAGAAATATTCGGGAATTAAATATAACATTAATTGAAATATTAAAAGATAAGCAGCATATTGAAGCGGACTCGCAATAGTTCATAGCTCGACAATAAAGGGGACAGATTTATTTTGAATGAAGAAAGAAAATAAATCTGCCCCCTTTATTGTCGTTTATTGTCTCAGATTTTTCAATATCATTTTCATGCATATAACAACCCTTGCTTTCCCGTCCGAACGGCATGGCCGGGCAGGCACAAGAAATCCATAATTGGAATCCTCTCGAAAGAGAGGAATATATCCTTGCTTTCGCCCGCCTGAATGATTGTCGGGCAGGCAAGGAATCCAGTACTCAAGCCATGTCGACAGGCAGGAAATATCGATTAACGCATTCAACCTTTCCACATGTTATTTAGTAGATACCTTATCTTTATATACTACTCAGGTCGTTCCGTACACGGTTTTTCTCCGCGTCCCGGCAATATAGTCTTATCTCCTCCAACAATTTCACAACTGATCAGGGTTTTTATGTCCGGATACGGATAAATCGTTTGTGCATTATTCTGCTGCAAACCGCCGGTATCGGCAGTTGGGCCATAAGTACTGTAAATATCGCGCCCCAATATTCGTAATAACATAGTCTGCTGTCCCCGGTGATGTGCCGTATGGGCGATTCTTCTGGTGACAATCCATGCCCGTGATTTGTTAAATTCGAAGAACTTGACCTCTTCCGCCCACCAGTTATTGTCCTTCTCTTTTAAGACCTCAACACGTTTTCCTGAATCCTCTGCATAACGTTTAATAAACTCCAGGCGTGTTTCTTCTGCGGGTAAAGGTGGAGCGCCTACGTCAATACCCAGCATGGCCGTAAACCATTTATTTTCGCCCATACATTGATGAACCATATGTTCAAGCGCATTTCTCCCGCGTTTATCTGTGGGATGAGGACGCACCGACAGATCCTCGTCTTTGAACGTGCTCCATGTGCTTAATGTCTTAATCCTCTCTGTATTATATGTATCTATTAAGAATTGATAATCCATAAAAACCTCCCTCCATAAAATTAACTGTCATGCAAGTTACAGATCAGCAGTAGCGGAAGCTTTAGGTTTCCATCTCCATGGGTTGACTGGCAATGTTAGCGAATTAATCTATTATTGGTGGATTCAGCGCCTGCCCGACTTGTCTTTCAGGCGGGAAGCGAATCCACCTTTATTCTACTTTTCGTTTAAAAGAGTATTGACGAGTTTTTCCACAACTTCCGGTTTAAAACTCCCGAAGTGTTGAAAGCGAATTTCCCCATTTTTGTCAATGATTGCAATCTCAGGGGTTCCACGGGTATTATATCGAATCATTTTCTCCGGCAAAGGAAAAATTCCCCTGATTAGTATGGATGGTTGCACCGTTACAACTGCACTTTATAACCTCTTTTATGCCAAACTTAAGAAAGAACAGATTAAAAGAACCCTGTCCTTCTGATATGGACAATCCACTGTTTATCGGCCTGCCGTTATAATCATAAGCCCTGGTGGAAATAGTATTATTGTTTGCCATGTCCTCACGAAATTCATCTTCAATGCGAAAGTAAAAAACCTGCTTATAACGATCAAAGGGAGGGGCGCTGAATATCATACGGGTAATTTCAGAAAGCATACGTGTTGTACGGTTGGTGACTAACACGCCTATTTTGTTGCGCACTGATGTATTAAACTCAACCTCCTTGCCGCCAGAACTGAAAAAATCTCTGGGATAGTTAAAAGCATATCTCCCGTCATGCTGGGCCAGTGCCTGCTCTAAAGGCAAAGAGAGTAAAATCATTGCTATAAAAAGATTCTTAAACTTTTTTATACTTAATTTTGTAAATCTAATCATTTCTCTATACCAGATCAGGTTCAATCACATAAGCTGAAAGCGACCCTGACAAAGCTTCTCTTTTCCAGCACTAATTTGTGTTTATTTTCCATCTGTTTAATGTTAGCCTGAGTAACGGCATTGCGCAATGCTTGACGCGTAAATGCAGAACGAGTCGTTCTTAGTTTCTTTACTACTTTATCAACGGCATCAACCGGATCATCTAAAGTCATTTGTATAGTTCGCATAAATATATTTCCTGATTATGTGGATATTTATAGCTACGATATCCCACATTACCGGCAATGACAATGCTTTCTGTTATTTTATTTGAAAGATTATATTCATTTGCTTTAATATCTACACAAACAGAAATATTTTAACTCTTAAATAATTTGATTAAATATATAATAGAGAAATCAGTTGACAAATCCCCCTTATTCACCCTTTATTAAAGGGGGAATTATTTGAAGAAAACTTATAGTTATGTATAAAAAACCTGTGCTAAAAGAATGTTTTAAAAACAAAAAAGTAACCGTGATGGGGTTGGGATTATTTGGCGGGGGTGTTGGCGCCACTAAATTTCTTGTTTCTCAGGGCGCAGAAGTAACGGTTACAGACCTGAAAAGTGCTGAGGAATTATCAGCTTCTCTTAAACTCTTAAACGGCCTGCCTGTTAAGTTTCGGTTCGGCAAACATGATGAAGAAGATTTCGCGGATGTGGACTTGTTGGTCGTTAGTCCCGCAGTGCCAGATGATTCGAGGTTCTTACAATCAGCATTTGAAAATAATGTACATATCGATTCGGAGCTGAATATTTTCTTCAGGCTTTGTCCGGCACCTATAATAGGGATTACGGGAAGCAATGGCAAATCTACAACCACATCGTTGTTAGGAGAGATGCTGAAGAAAGCTGGGATTAAAACATGGGTTGGCGGAAACATAGGCGTTTCATTATTGGAATATCTTGATGAAATAAAACCAGATGATATAGTTGTCCTTGAGATATCAAGTTTTCAGCTTGAATACCTTTCCAGGCTAGAAATGAGTCCGCACATAAGTATAGTAACAAATATAGCGCCAAATCACCTTGACAGGCACAAGACCCTGGAGAACTATATAGGCGCTAAAAAGGCAATTATTCGTTATCAAAAAGAAGATGATTACGCAATACTGAATTATGACGACCTAACATTGAGAAAATGGGAAGGTGAGAGTAAAGGCCGTATTCTATGGTTCAGCGCCACAAAAGAACTGGAACAAGGCGCCTTCCTGAATAACAATGAAATTATTATTAATCATAATTCAAAAAGAAACATTATCCCTTGCTCAACAAAAATTAAGATACAGGGCCTCCATAACAGACAGAACATAACGGCGGCAGCATGTGCGGCGATCTTAATGCATGCAGATGTCGAGTCTATTAAAAATGCGATTGCAGGATTTACCGGGTTAGAGCACAGATTGGAGTATGTAGACACTATTAATGAAGTAAAGTATTACAATGATTCAAAGGCAACAACACCGGAAGCTGCTATTGCAGGAATAAGGGCTTTTGATAGTCCAATAATAGTAATTGCAGGAGGGTATAATAAAAAAGTCAGCCTCAGTCAGTTTGCACTGGAATGTGTAAAAAATACAAAATGTGTAGTCTTGATCGGAGAGACTGCCAAAAATATACAGGAACTTATTAACAATCTAAAAGGTGAAAAAGCACAACCGGAGGTTTATGTGGCAACATCCCTTGATGAGTCGGTGAGAAAGGCATACGAGATTGCTGAAGCTGGCGATGTAGTTTTATTATCACCGGCATGCGCAAGTTACGGTATGTTTACAAACTATGAAGAGAGAGGGAAAAGGTTTAAAGAGCTTGTTCGTCGTTTGGAAGAGTAAAACTCTAACATCTTTCATGTTCGACAGTAGAACTGTCGAACAGTAAAATTGCAAAAATTATGAAGAAAACGAATAATAAAGCCGAACCTGACTCACGCAAAGAACTGCTTAAAGAAACTGCCATAGACATAGTTAAGCGTCTAAGAGAAAAAGGTTTCAATGCATTATTTGCAGGTGGTTGTGTTCGCGATATGCTGATGGGGTATCTGCCGGAAGATTATGATATTGCCACAGATGCCCGCCCGGATGATATTATAAATATTTTTGAAAGGACGGTTCCAGTGGGCATTCACTATGGGGTTGTCCTGGTCATAGAGAATGGCTTCGAATTCGAGATTGCCACGTTCAGATCAGACGGCACATACACTGATGGCCGTCACCCTGATACGGTAACTTTTTGTGATGCCAGGGGAGATGCACTAAGACGAGATTTCACAATAAATGGAATGTTTTACGACCCGATTGATGACAAACATTTTGATTATGTCGGAGGGGGGGAGGATCTAAAAGCCCGTCTGGTTCGAGCCATTGGCGATCCCTCTGAGAGGTTTAATGAAGACAGGTTACGAATGATAAGGGCTGTTCGTTTTGCTTGCAGATTTAACTATAATATTGAAAACCAGACTGCGGAGGCTATAAAAACCCTTTATCATAAAATATTAACCGTAAGTATGGAAAGGATTAGAGATGAACTCCGGAAGATATTAACAGGCCCAAACCCGCACACCGGCATCAAGATGCTTGATGATCTAAACCTGCTGAAGGATATCCTTCCAGAGGTAACGGCAATGAAAGGTGTAAGACAACCGGAAAATTATCATCCGGAAGGCGATGTATTTACACATACCCTGCTCACACTATCAGAATTGTCTGCCAGCCGAAAGCCGGCAGATAGCGGATTCGGCATGTTCACCGCCCTGAGCTTATCGAAGGGTTGGGAATTGGCGATGGCCGCACTCCTCCATGATATAGGCAAGTCCGTAACCTTTGAGATTGCAGACCGCATAAGATTTAACAATCATGATAATGTCGGCGCCGGGATGGCAGAAAAGATATGTGAGCGTTTAAGGATGTCGAATGCAGAGAAGGAACGTATAACATGGCTGGTAAAGATGCATTTATATCTAAGGCATGCACAGCAGATGAGAATAAGCAAACTTAAGAGGCTTTTTGCTCATGAAGGTTATCCTGAACTTGCAGAGTTATATAAGGTAGATTCACTTGCCAGTACAGGGGATCTGGAGGATTACACCTTCTGTCAGGATATGTTTGAGGAATTGAAGGAAGAAGAAATAAAGCCCGAACCGCTTATCACCGGTAATGATTTAATAGCATTGGGACTAAAACCCGGCCCAATCTTCTCAAAAGTCCTGGATGCAATAAAGGACGAACAGCTGGAGCAAAAGATTACGACAAAAGAAGAGGCGCTAAAAAAAGCCAAAGAGCTTGCAACACTATAGCATACTATCCGACTTTACATACTCTTCGACAGTTCTACTGCTATTACATGACTGTAGACAACCATGGAAAAATAACTCTATTTCATTGAATTTTATTACGTAATAATCCAAAAGGCAAAAAAATTGAAGGTCATAATAAAAGATTTAAAAAGAGAATATGATGGGTTTTTTAAGGTTGATAAGGCCGTCCTTCAGCACGAAAAATTTGATGGTTCGATGAACAGGGAGATCGACAGATTAAACTTCAACAGAGGAAATACTGTCGCCGTTATCCTCTATAATAAAACTAATCATTCTGTTGTTCTGGTTAAACAATTTCGCTATCCGGCATATGTGGACGATGGCCCCGGCTGGTTGATAGAATGTGTTGCGGGAATCAAAGACAACGGTGAAGTTCCAGTCGCAAAGAAAGAAGTGCTGGAAGAGACCGGCTATAAGATTGACAAACTGAAATATCTAACTCGATTCTACCCAAGTCCCGGAGGATGCTCTGAAAGAATATCAATATACCTTGCTTACGTTGAAGCAGAGGATAAGACAAAAAAAGAAAAATACTTTGGTACAGGAAACGAAGATATTCAGGTTATAGAGATTCCCCTGGCCAGGGCATTTGAAATGATTAAGAGTGGAGAAATCTGTGATGGAAAAACCATAATCGGCCTTTTCCATCTTCGTGATGAATTAGAGAAAAGAAAATGAAGAATAAGACTGTATTCGTTGACATAGATACTCAATTTGATTTTATGAATCCCAAGGGGACTCTTTATGTCCCGGATGCTGAAGACATAGTCGATAACATAAAAAAACTCTTTGTCTATGCGAAAGAACATAAGATTAAAATACTATCTTCGACAGATGCACATACGGTTGATGACCCGGAGTTCAAACTCTTTCCCCCCCATTGTGTAAAAGACACTCCCGGCAATCAAAAGATCGATGCCAGCACATGTAAAGACAATATCGTAATTGAAAATATAGAGCAGGATATCACAGAATCCATGCTGGATCACGAACAGATAATCATAGAAAAGCAATCACACGACGTATTCGACAACATGAATATAGACAAAGTTATTATTCAACTGGCTGCGAGTGATTATGTTGTATTCGGCGTGGCGACAGACTATTGCGTAAAATTGGCTGTATTTGGACTGTTAAGACGCGGGTATAAGGTGATTCTGTTTACAGATGCAGTTAAGGCAATTACAAAAGAAGGAGAAGAAAAAGCCCTTAAGGCAATGAAAGATGCCGGCGCTGTTTTTATAACTACAGAGGACATCGTAGCAAAGTAAACCTGAAAAAAGAAATTGCAGCTTAAACCATTTTCAAAGCTGGATAGGTATTCTGGTTTAGATGAGAATACCGAAATGTTGTATAAACTATAATGTTGAAAAGATTTATAATATATTCAGCCCTCATTATATTATTCATAATGATTTTTCCTAAATTTATAGAAAAAAGATTAATTTTTTATCCGGATAGAGGTAATCACAGCCTAACGCCGGATGTTTATGGTCTTGAGTATGATGATGTTACATTCCGGACTGAAGACGGGCTGAACCTGAACGGCTGGTTCGTCCCCGGAAAAAAATCCTCATCTGATGAAGACCTGCATACGCTCCTGTGGTTTCATGGTAATGCGGGCAACATAAACCAAAGACTTGAAAACATAAAGATGTTACATGACAGAGTACCCGTAAATGTCTTTATCATTGACTATCGTCAATACGGAAAGAGCGAGGGCAAGGTATCCGAACAGGGTACATATATTGATGCCGGGGCAGCCCTTACATATCTGCATTCACGAAAAGACATAAATCATGAAAAGATCATCTTCTTTGGCCGCTCTCTTGGCAGTGCAGTAGCCATTGATCTTGCTGTAAAAGAGAACTGCTGTGCCCTGATTCTTGAAACTCCTTTTACGTCTATAAAGGAGATGGGCAAAGAACTCTATCCACTCCTCCCCATAAGCATTTTTTTAAGGACAAAATATGATTCTCTTTCAAAGATAAGGGACGTAAAAGTACCAACCCTCATCATGCATGGAGACAAAGATGAGCTTGTGCCATTTGAACAAGGAAGGAAGATATACGAGGCAGCCAATGAACCCAAGGAATTTTACACTATTCCCGGGGCCAATCATAATGACACCCACATTGTGGGCGGGGAAGAGTATTTTGATACGATCAGGAATTTTGTGAATAAGCTGTAAAAGGGGACAGGCTACTTTTTGGAATAAATATGGTGTGAAATGATTGGGTTAAGACGGTATTGAACAAAAAGCAGCCTGTTCCCTTTTACTTTAGTAATTTCTTTATAACCTGCATTGCAAGCATGAGTATGTGGCCCTCGTAGTCCTTAATCGTTCCTATAACACCATCATCGCAGCCTTTATCCCCGGTTAACTTCTCAAGCTCATTCTTTATCTTATCATCAGATTCTTTATTCTTAATTTTGTCCAGTATGTTGCATACTTCTGATATTTCAGAGTCCTCCAGGGAGTCCCTCAGTTTTGATATCAGTATCTGTATATTATCATCCGCTACCGTACCCATACGCTTGGCAAGATTCCTGTCTACCAGCTTTCTATGGATCATCTCATCTACTTCCTTAAGTTTATCAAGGTGAATTCCCGCTTCTTTCTCCCATGTTTCAAGTTGTTCGATTGACAAAGCCATTACCTTCTCTCCTTTTTATATTTTATGAATGCGTCAGGCAGGCAATCAATTATGTCGGAAGCTATCATTGATAACTCTCCCTTTTTCTTTGCCGCAATGTCGCCTGCCAGACCGTGGATGTATACACCAAGTTGTGAAGCATCAAATACATCAAACCCCTGCCCGATTAATGACACAATGATTCCAGTAAGTACGTCACCGGCGCCTGCCGTTGCCATCCCTGGATTGCCTGTCCGGTTTACGTATGCTTTCCCGTAATCAGCAACTATAGTTTTATCACCCTTTAATACCAGAACGATTTTCTTCTCGTCTCCTAATTTTTTTTGAATTGATTGAACAAACTGTGTTGCAGTGACAAGTCTCTCTTTTTGCACGTCCTTTGCCGAACCAAGACCTGTTAGGCGTGACATCTCTCCGGGATGTGGTGTTAATACTACGTTCCTTTTTATCTTGTGCAATACATTCACGTTACCCGTTAGAGCATTAAGTCCGTCAGCATCAATTACCATGGTGCGGTCTATAGTTTTTATTAACCAGAGGATCATATCTTTGGTCTCCGGTTGTTGAGAAAGACCGGGGCCTAAAGCGACAACATCGTGTGATTCACACAACTTCAGGATTTCTTTCCTACCCTTATTAGACAACGTAGATGCCTTTGTTTCCGGCAGGGGATATGTCATTACGCAGGTCAGCTTCGTCTCCATTACAGGATTCAGACTTTCAGGTATACCCAATGTAACTATACCCGACCCGCTTCTCAACGCAGCTTTGGAGCAAAGGTATGCGGCGCCAGTCATACCGGGAGAACCGGCAAGCACCAATACGCGTCCATAACTGCCTTTGTGAGTGTCGCTTTTTCTAGGAGTTAATTCAGGCAGTTTTTTTATTTGAATCATAATTCAATGTATAGGAATTTCAAAGTCGTGCTTATTACACCTGTAAATAAAACCCTAAAGGGTAAAATCCAGAAAGGAGTTAAGGCTTCAGCCTTTTAA
>CAKKPF010000117.1 GCA_919901575.1 Candidatus Brocadiaceae bacterium | reverse complement strand
ACTTTTATTAATATTTCGCTATCGCTCATGTTTTTGGTTCTTTGTTCTTGGTTTTTTGTTGTTTTAAATACTTTATGAAGGCGCCGATTTTAGAGCTTGCACTACTCGTAAAACTACTCTAATCTCTCAATTACAATATCCTCAATTTTATCAAGCACATCGATAAGTTTAGCGGGTTTGGTTTCCTTCACACCATCTGGTAAATGTACATGATGAGGAAAAGTCCTTAACTCTTTATGGTGTGGAACATTGTCCCATCTGGATATCAGATTATTCCTTTCATCCATATAGTGAAACCGATACTGTCTCTTCTCACCAAAGAATATTTCTTTAAAATGAAGAACGGAACCATCCTTGAACACGATATTTCCACCTATGTTACCAATATCAGCATCTTCATCATATTCCGTGTCAATACTTTCTCGCTCTATCAACCATTCTAGCTTTGCGATCCTCTTTTTGATCTTTTCAAAATAGTGAATGGTCATAAAGACAGTCCATCTATTATCTTCTTCTGCTCAATTATTCTATTGTAGGCTTCATACACAAAAAGCCAATCAAACCACTCCTCATCATCTCCAAGTTTTCCAGTATTGAACTTATTAAGGAACGTTTCGCTTTTCATCTTGTGTTTGTTTTCAAAAACTTTTAGACGCTTAAGATAGTTTCCCGCCTTTACTGACAATAGTTTCTTTTTAAAAACTATGCCAGATTTCAATATCTGCAATTCCTCATCCTTTATTCTTATTTGTTCCATATTATTCTCCATATTCCTCATATATTAGTTGGATTACGAAATAAGCGAAATAAGCGAAATTTATTTAAAAAGATTTTTCTCTAAGTAATCAAAACTTCTTCCCTTTAGCATCTTCCGCGCCTGCCCCATGGAATGCGAAGCATATTCTATCGGGATATTCTGCGGTTAGAACACATTAAACCACGAAAGAAGCTAAAGTTATTAAAGAATTATTTGTTGTGAGAAACCGGAGCCTTTGTCATTTGTCGCCCGCCCCACTGCTCGTCCGCCTGGATAAGCCATTCGCCAGCCCGACAAATCCGTTCTGGCGGGGACAAGTCGGGCAATTTGGTCATTTGTTAGTTAGTATGTTTTGTTTCTAATCTTAGTTAAGTTTTTGGTACTAATAAATTGTTAAGATTTATACTAACCTCCTCTGTGGCCTATAATCTATAAAACGCCTCACTTCATTCCCCTTAACAGTTCTGTAACAGTAAGTGATCAGGTTACAGATGATAATTCTACTTTCTCAATTCTTGACAGGGCTTTTGGACGAATTCCCATTATTCTTATATATACGACCTTTTCACCCCCGGCTTCCATGTTTTTTCCTAACTTAAGATTAAATTCTTTTAATTCTTTATCATACTCCGGCAAGAGTATAATCTCAGTATCTATGGGGATTTCTTCTTCTATCTCTGGATGTTCAAATATATAACGGCTGAATTCAGCACTAAGCTCTATATTACGTTCCACAAACCTTTTTTCCTTATTCATCTTTTTCCTCCAAAAATCTCTTCTTGTAATGTTCCCAGTTAGTTTTTAAGTCGCTCTCAGCAAATGTTAATGCATCATTATAATCCTGATTAAATAAAGGTGTTTTCTACCAGCGTATGGGCCTATAAAGCCAAGTTGACGTAAATAGTAAATTAATTCCTTACGTCTAATTGATCCAAACTTCGGCATTATACGACTTCTTTAATGTTGATATCAATCCCGTTAATTATTGGAATATTATGCCCTTTTTTTACACCTAGAATAATCCACTCTTCCGAAACTTCCCTCAATTCTTCACGACAGTCCTCTAGAGTATGTGCATTTGCCCAAACACCTTGAAGGCCTTCTATTTTCCCGAAATATCCTTCATTATCAGACAAAACTTCATATTGAGCCTTATGCATAGCAGCATTAATAAAAGCACTTAACATAGATTTCTCCTTTATTGTTGTTCAAGGCTGGTAGGTTTTTCTATCTTCACTTTTTCTCGTATTATTTCGAGAGAATACCCACGATAGAATATGCTCCCCAGTGGAATAATAGATTCTTTGTATATAACTGTTTATCGAGTTTTTCACCATATTCATTTACGGTCCAGATAGTTCAAAGGGACAAATATGTTTCTACATCTGAACTCACCAGGAGATTGGAGTATCAAAGTAGGTTTTAACTTTTCAAGGGAAATGACAAACCATGCTCTATTAAGAGCATATTTTCTATTCCAATCTAATCTCTTTAATTTATATCTTTTTTCTAAAAATGTTGCAATCGCATCTGCCATTGCTAACATCTTCAAATCATCTGTTTGTGGTGGTTCTTTTAGTAACATTTCTTTTGATGCTTTATCTGAAGAATAAAAATCATCGAGGAATTGGTTTAACCGGCGCTGAAAGTTTTCATATTCTCTCAAGGCTTCGCATAAAGTAGTTTTTCTATAATTCATCAAAGATACCCTCAAGAACATACATCACTTTGGGTTCTATCAATCTACCAGGATAAACATTTTCTAGAATTGATAATACCTCTTCCTTCTTTTTCATTCCCAACAATCTGATTAAAACCCTAATATCATCAATATCGATTTCTGTCCTTGAAGCAAGACATTTCATCGCTAAAATGTATTCTGGTTTAGCAACCAATACGTTTAAGTGGCTAAAAGAAATCAGCGCTTCAAACTTAATTCCTGGTGTTAGAAACCCCTTTACGCCATTATTTATCCAGTTTTCTGATAACCCGTGTTTTTTAGCTATTTTTTTCGCCGCATCATAAATTATCATTTTAGGAGCAAATATAGCATCTATATCTTTCGTAGCTTCTCTTGCATTAAATGCTAAACACATCGCAGCTCCACCCACAATTCAAATTTCACCTTTATCCGGTTTGATGAGACACTTCAACATCTTAACACTACTACAATCATGCGCTCATTCTTTCTATGAGGATGGGCAGTGCTATGTGATAAATCATCCAGGCAATAAATAGACCTAAGATTGTTAATAAGCTGACAACCAGAAATGGCCCCATATTAGTAACGACGCCTTTTGTCAATAAATCACGGGCGCCTGTGAGTATGGGGCTAACAGGATTAAGAGTTGTCATTAATGAATAGGGAAACGATTGCGGCGGCGGATAGATAACGGGCGTCAGGAAAAACCAGAATGATGTAACTACGGTTAACCCCTGCGTAACGTCTGTGTACAGTGTGCCAAGCGGGGTAAGTAATAATCCGATAGCCATTCCTAACAGGATTAATATAAGTATGGCAATCGGAGCCATTAAAAGCCCCCACGTGAGCAGCACCTTGAAGTATACAAAAATACCCACAATAATTATTGATTTTATGAGTAGATTGAATAAAACATCATAAAATGCAGAGACGATCAGCGCCTCGCGTGGAAAATTGATTTTTGCCAGCATCGGTTTCGCTGCAATAACAGACTTTAAAGGAGCGTTAAGACTCTCAGTAAACACCTGCCATAACGTTGTCCCAACCATAACATAAACCGGATAGGGAATGTCAGTCTCACCAAAATTGACCACTTTCTTTGACTGCAGGATAATAAAAACCAGGCCGGTAATAATCGGCGGCAGAAATGCCCAGAAGAT
>CAKKPF010000116.1:9797-11602 GCA_919901575.1 Candidatus Brocadiaceae bacterium | reverse complement strand
TACTTTGCGTTCTTTGCGGCTTTGCGGTGAATAATTACTCATTTTTTTGCCAAAAAAAGTAAGAAAATATTATAAAGGTACTACTGCTCCCTTTCTTTCTTCGCTGTTTCAAAGAATATTGTTATCATCACAAAAGCAACCGTAATCCCCACGCCTATTTCAATGCCGTACATACCTAAATGGCTCGCAAGATGATGCGAACCTAAAGGAAGTTCTGCGTATTCCAGATACGCCCCTCCTGCTAAAATACAAAGCAACCCGATCCCCGCATATATCAAAACACCTGTTGAAATAAAAATATCGCTGATTTTCTGCGATACCCTCTTTCTGCCTTCATCCAGGCCAAATGCAATTACATAAAGAATCATGCTTGCTCCTAAGATTACACCCCCCTGAAAGCCGCCGCCAGGACCGAGGTCGCCATGAGCAATGACATAAAATGCATACAACTGGATAAATGGCGCAAAAAATTTTGAAACAATTCTTATTATAATATGCTCTTTCATGTGTTTTTATTCTTAAAGTTCACCGCAAAGACGCAAAGGGCGCAAAGTTTTAAAAACTATCGGGTAACAGGAACACATCCTTTTTAAAAAAAGGATATGTTCCTGTAGTCCCTACTGCGGGTTCAGGCTTGTAGCCTGAACATAAACGTTTTGGTTCAATCTGCAAGATTGAACCGACAATAAACCTATTCAAAATTATGTTGTAGGGGTTCAAAATCTTGAACCCCTACTCCTTCCTTTATTACTTTAGTTTTCTTTGCGTTCTCTGCGGCTTTGCGGTGAATAATTAATTATCTTTTTTCCTTCTCCTCAGCAGTAATATAACACATATGCCGGCGGTGAAAATTACCGTTGTTTCTCCGAGGGTATCGTATCCCCTGTAACTTGCAAGCACAGCGGTGACAATGTTATTAACACCGGTCTCATGGCGGGCTTCCTCTATATATCTTGGCGACACATGTTGATTAGTAGGCGCTTCAGGGTCTCCAAACTCTGGCATGTCAATCGTTCCATACACAAGAACAGCGCCTGTAACTATTACAAGAAAGAGAGATATTATCTTTAAAAATAAGGCGGAAGGATTTCTTCTTTGAGATTTTGTATAATGGTACTCATACCTTTTTGTCCTGCTGAGCGCTGCGATCATTAATACAGACGTAATCCCTGCCCCGACAGACGCTTCAGTAAAGGCAACATCAACCGCATTCAACCTGGTGAAAATAGTCGCCATTATAAAGCTGTATATACCAAGTATAATAGTCGCACTCAGCAGGTCTTTCATAAAAAGTGCAAAAATAGCGCAAACCACAATAATAAGAAGCAGTAAAATATCAATCATATTTGTTTTTTATGATTTCTCTTTTTTCTTCCAGGGTATAATCCCTTTTAAAAATGCGGCCTGTGCAACAGCATGTGTTGCTGTCGGGCTTGCAATAAAGATAAATACTATTATGATCAGGAGCTTAACACTTATCAGAGAGAATCCCTCATATATCATCAGGCCTATAAGGACAAATGCCTGTCCGACAGTATCAGTTTTTCCTGCAGGATGTAGCCTGGAGTAAAAGTCAGGAAACCTCACAATACCGATGGCGGTTACGATAATGAAGAAACATCCGATACCTAAAAAAACTCCTGCTATTATTGTTCTAATATCCATGATTAAATAATTATGACTAATTGGGGAATCCCTTAATTCCTCAATCCTTAAACCCCTTAATCTCTAATCCAATCTTCCCATTTCGCTATATTTAAGAAACGCTATTGTTGCAATAAAGTTTATTAATGTATAAACCACAG
>CAKKPF010000116.1:0-9697 GCA_919901575.1 Candidatus Brocadiaceae bacterium | reverse complement strand
CTATATTTAAGAAACGCTATTGTTGCAATAAAGTTTATTAATGTATAAACCACAGCTAAATCAAGAAAATGGGGACGGCCATATGCGAATCCAATAAGCGCTAAAAGGACTACAACCTTAGTGCCTATCGCATTTGCTGCAAGGACCCTGTCATATACCGTTGGTCCCTTTATAGCTCTGTAGAGCGTTAACATAATTGCCAATGTTACTGCAACTGATGCAATATCAAACACTCTTTTCTCCCTCAATTTCCATAACATCTCCCTCTATCTTTTTAACCTTTCGTTGCATTTCTCCGTCAATTATACCTTCAGCTGATTTTTGCCAGATGGCATGGATGACAAATTCTTCCCTGGTTGCCTCAACGGTTACCGTGCCGGGTGTAAGTGTTATCGAGTGGGCAAGGGTTACAATCCCCAGGTCTGTCTTTAGATCGGGTTTAAAACGGACAAGCTGCGGGTCTACCAGCGGCTTTGGGTTAAGTACAAGATATGCAATTTCAACATTACATAAGATAATTTGCCACAGTAACCAGGGCAGATACCTAAAAAACCTGAACACCCTTCCGGTTTCAGATTTTATATCAGCCTTCCCTATAAAAATATCATGTGAAAGGTACGCTACAATAAGACTTGATACGACCCCTGAAGTTATAAGGATGAAGGTAAACTCACCGGAAAGAAGTATCCAGAATGAAAACATTGCTATAGTAGTAATTAAGAAACTCATGTCTTAAAGATAATAACAAAAGCATGGATAGATTCAACAGTTATATTGAACCATGTCAAGGCAAATGGAAGTATTTTTTTTGTAAGTATCCTGTTTCTTTTTAATTGCGTCATGTTATATATTGATGTATATTGTTTACACATTTCTGTTGGAGAAACTTATATGAAAAAACTGATTATTGTGTACGTATTTGCCCTAACATTCTTATTCCCATGTACTAATGGTTTTTCTGATATTCTAAAGGATTTGAAAAACTTTGAGGAATCTTTAAGTGATTGGGTGAAACAAACTAATGAATTGAGTCAAAGGCTCTCAGAACTGGAGGGTGACCGTAAAGCCAGAGACAAACAAATTGCAGATTACAACCGGAGTACGGCTGACATAGGAAATATGATAACCGATCTTAATGCCAAGGTTGACAAGGTTGCGAATATGGCATCGTTAAAAGGTGTAAAAGATATAGTAAATTCATTCGAAGGGACATTGGATGTATTTAAGAAGAGGTTTTCTGAATTGGCAAAAAGATTAGAGGACCAGGAGGTTAAGACGGCAGTGCTTGAAAGGATATATCAAACGAGCCAGAAACCAATAGAGACCTTGATTAATTCTATAGACGAACAGAAAAGCGTTATCAGCAAGTTGGCAGAAAGGCTGGATAAGCAGGAAAAGTTAATTATGTCCATGGAAGATGGTTTAAAGAAACAAACGCCTCCTGTCGAATCTCTTACAAAGGGCGTTGAAGAACTCAATGCCAGATTAAGTAAACTGGAATCGGGAGTTATAGTACAAAAGGCTGAAGGGGAAAAAGGGCCTGGCGGGATATCGAAAGAGGCAGGTGAGAAAACTGAGACAGGAAAAGATGCCGTGGTTTCGAAAGATTCTCCCAAAAAAACTGAAGAAGGAAAAATAGTTTCGCCTGCGAAAGTTCAGCCAGAGGAAGCAGAAGCGCCTCAAGAGAAAGTAACCGGGGCTGATGGATATATAGATATAGGCGGAGGTTTCCTTATTAATAACGTAAAGCTGAAACCTTTTGGTTCATCTTCCCATATAAGCGGTGATATAATGAATAAATCCGACAGAGAGTATGGCATGATAGGGTTTAAAGTTCAGGCATTTGATAAAGACAATGTTATGTTGGGAGGCCATGAGTTCACTATTAATGGTTTTAGGAAGGATAGCACGAAGACATTTGAAGAAGTAATAACAGGGGTAAAAATTGAAAAGATTGCCATGTATGCCATCTATCCCGCCCGGCTGCAATCAGTTTCAGATACAGGCGAAAGTATAGTCAGGATGATCGAAAGGGAGCCGTGGGTTGCAAAGGCCGAGACAAAAAAGGATGACACAAAAGAAGAGGCGCCAAAAGATTTGAAAGAGTTGTTGGATAAAGGGAAAGATGAGGTCTTAAAGGAGTTGGAAGGTTTTAAGGATGTAGGCGGTGGATTTTATGCGGGGAAGGTATCTTTTAACACCTTTGGTTCTTCCTCTGCCGTAACAGGAGAAATTAGAAATATCTCAAAAAATGACTTTTTCAATGCTTCGTTTGTTATGAAAATATACAGTAAGAATTATGGCATGTTTACGAGTTTTGATTTTTCAGTAAGGAGGATTAAGAGCAGTGAGACAAAGGTTTTTGAAGAGATTATTACTGGTGTAAACCCCGTTGATATTGCCAGGTATGAGATAGAGTTTAAAAGATCCTACTGAGATACCGGAAATTCTTCGGTAAGTGATTGCCACTCCTCTTCGATTTTGCCTTGTAGTTCTTCTGGTACTGAAGGTTCTGTTTCTTTAAGTTCCTTTTCAAGTTCATCGGGCATTTCCGGTTTTGAATCTTTAAGTTCCGTTTCAAATTTTTCAGGCAGTTTCAAGTCTTCAGGCATTTTCCTTGGCATGCGGAAAAACTCTTCTCTCTCCGTTTTCCCTCTCAATATCCTTACCTCTTTCGATTCCAATAATTCCTTGCTTTCAATCATCCCTCCCAACTTACGTATCATCTTTTCTATATCCAGGAAGTCTACGTCTTGTGTAGATACCACCACATCCTCCAGGTTTATGTTCCTTGCCGCTTCGAGCGCTACTATTAAGTCGCCACCTGCGCCGGTCATGGCTTTTCTTCGCAATCTTTCACCCTCTGCTTCTGCCCTTGCAATCAGCAATTCGCCCGCCGCCCGTCTTTCCTCTTTGTAAAGATCTCCCTCCGCCTTCTTTTCTATTAAAAACTTGTTGGCGTCTGCAAGGATTTCGGTGACCTTGGTTATCATTTCCGCATTCAGCGTCACGATCGTTCCATCCTTATTAGACTGTATCTTTTCAGCAAGGGCTTCTGTGGTGGCGTCTACGGTCTGGGTAATACCTCTTTGGTTAACTGCCCTCTCTTTTGATATATTTAATACCTCGTCTAATTCTGCAAGCTTAACATTTTTGATTTTTCTCTCTAGCTGCTGATCGAATCTCAGGTCCAGTATAAGAAAGTCTATTACGTTAATATGGCGGGACTCAAGCACACTTGAAAGCAGTTGCTTTGCCTCTTCGGCTCTTCTGCGTTTCTGGTCAGGGTCATAAAGATCCCTTTCAATCATTTTACCGAGAACGACTCTTGTCACTTCACGAATATCACTTCCAACAAAGCCTTTATATCTATCACCCGGGCCGATTTCCTCACGAATTCTGTGTGCCTTTCCTCTCTTTATTTGGTATTTCACAATAATATCTACTGTAACATCGTAGTCATCTGCAGTTCTTATTGGCAACTCTCTGGATTCAATCTTGCCATCCGGACTACGCGCCTCTCTTGTAAAGTTGAATGTCTGTACAGTGCCGTCATATAAGTCCCAGGCATCAATTTTCCTTATATACCTGTGCCAGCCCGGTTTATAGTCTTGTTGTACAACACCCCTGTTAATGCCCCATATTACCGTTTTTACCCCAATCTGGTCAATCTCGACCATGATAATCATAAACCTCACACCAATTACAATGACAATTATAGACAACCCGATGATTATAGGCACAAAGTATTTAGCGAAAAATCTTGCCAGAAACTTTAACATTGTTTCACTCTCCTGATACTGCTCTAAAGATTATTGCTTCTGCTCTTTTTCTTCCTTTTTTTCAAGAGGAAACTTCCCCTTTTCTTCTTCTTCCGTCGTTGGCGGCATTAATTCCAACGCCCGAAGCTGTTTTTCTCTTTCCATTATCCTAAGTTGTGGTATTTCCTCTGCAGCTCTCAAAACCGGTGTGCCTATTATCTTTGCCTCACGCAATCTCTTTGCGTATTCCAGTTTGACCAGGTTGTGTCCGCCCTCACCCACAAGCGCATCTCTTAATGCGAGGACACCCGCCGCCTCAGCTTCTTTGACGGCTAGTATTGCCTCCGCCGACTTCTTCAATCTTTCGTATTCCGCACCGCCATCCAGCTTTGCCTTGAGCAGATACGCAATTCCCTCCTGTCTAATCTTTTCAGCTTTTGCCTTTGCTTCTATCTCCATGTTGTATAATTGGCCTCTGAATCTGGATACCGCTACATCCAGCTTTTTTGTCTCTTCGGTCACCACCCTTTCCTGATTTTCTTTGGCCGCTTTTCCCATGCTTTTCTGCTCCTCAACCTCTTTGTCAGCAATCCTTCTTTCCTGGATCTTCTCCGCATATTCTCTGTAATAGCGATAGTCAATAAAGTTTAGAGATGTCAACATTATACCATGTGGATTTAAAAGCCTGTCTAACGTTTTTTTCGCATCCTCTGTCTTTTGTCTTCTCTTTTCAGCATGAGGAAATTCGCCAATTTCCAGTTCCCCGAATTCATACCTGCATATGGTCTTTGCATAGTCCGGAATCCATTTTTCCATAAATGCTTTGCCTGGGCCCGTGTTTTGAGTTATCTTATCCGCAATTTTCGAGATTAATCTATATTGGATGACCAGGTCGAGGCTCACATCTCCTCCATCCCGCGTCTTAAGTATTACGGGATTACCCTGCGGGTACTCTGCTGATATATTTGATGAAATCATTAGAGCCGCCTGCTCACCTTTGTCAAGGATGTACAGGTCCTGTATGAAGGGTAAGTATATTATAGCGCCGGCGTGGTCTATTGTTGTTATTTTACCCGTAATATTATTGATGATTACGGCAACCTCGTCACCCTGGATCACCTTCCATGACATCCTCCTGCCGCCTATTATGAGTAAGACTATCAGCATTATGGGAACAATGACAAAAAACATCATTTTCATAGAAATGAGCTTCTTCTTGGTGCCTTTTGGGTCAAAATTTTTATCCATTTTAAATCTCTATTGTTTAAAAATTATGTTTTACCTAAATTGAGTGATTTTATATTACATGCCGTTGTAGCCGATGGCTTTAGCCTGCGTTTTTCATCATTTGATGGGTTTGCATAAGTTACGCAACCTCAAGGTTGCGGCTACAAAATCGCTCAATTTAGGTTTTAATATTATATAAATTGTAACAGCGCTAACGATCTGCATAAGGAGGAAAGGTTACACCGAACATCTTAATTGCAAATTTCTTATTCTTCAGGCCAAAGTGTATTGTTCCTTTACCCGCAATAAGAGAGATAACCGTAAGGAAAGGTATCACAACAGGAAGCGCTATAAGAAGTATACACAATGATAACAATGTTATCGGCAAGGCAATTGAAATCAAGGGAAAAGCAATCAGCACAACACTCGTGATTACTAACAGCCCGAATAATACGACGGGAGGCAAAATAAAAATTGAAAATAGAGCCGTTATAAATTTCGTAAAGCGGCCTTCAATCCTTTTGCCAAAAATGAAAATACCAGAGGGTGATATTTCTTCTATAGAAGGAGTTTCTTCTGTTACGGCGCTAATCTGTTCTTCTTTTGAAGCGGCTGTTTCTTGAACCGCCTCACTAACCATTTCTTCATCTTTTAAAGGAGGCATTTCTTTCGTTTCTTCGTTTGTCTGTTGATTCTTTTTCCACTTCCACATTTATGATAATTATGTACGAGTATCTTACCTTGACATTAAGAATGTTAACAGATATTATCTATCTGACCCGCAGAAAAACTGTTGAATCAGATAGTCGAGTTGATTTTATGTAAAAAAAACATAAAGTCAAGCGAAATTTATAAGTTATGGAAACTCAATACTACCCGGCATTTGACGAATTCAGGGAACTTTCAAAGAAAGGAAACGTAATACCCGTATACCGCCAACTTTTTGCGGATACGCTTACTCCTGTGTCCGCATTTCAGAAGATTTCAGATACGGATTACGCATTTCTCCTGGAAAGCGCTGATGGCGGTGAGAAGATAGCGAGATATTCCTTTATAGGAAGTAATCCGTTTTCAGGATTCAAATGCCAGGGGCATAATGTAGAAATCTTTAACGACAAAGAGACTACGCGTCTTAAAACCGCCGATCCCTTTAATGAATTGGAAAAACAGATAAGTAAATTCTCCCCTGTACATATAGATGGACTGCCTGATTTCTTTGGCGGGGCGGTGGGATACATATCCTATGATTCCGTTCGCTATGTCGAAAACCTGCCGGATACAACAACAAACGATCTTAACCTGCCGGACATACACTTTATGTTCTATGATGTTACAATTATTTTTGACCACTTAAACAAGACGATAAAAGTAGTATGCGCCTCTTATGTTGGCGATAGAGACATTAAGGATGTTTATGAGGATGCAGTTGATAAAATAGATAATGTAATAAAAAAACTCCGTACTCCCGTAATGACGCTGAGCGACGATATAACCGAAAAGGGAGAATTAAATATAAAATTCTCATCGAATTTCAAGAAGCCTGATTTTATAAAAGCGGTGGAAACCTGTAAGGAATATATTCGCGCAGGAGACATAATACAGGCCGTTATTTCACAACGCCTGCAAACACAAATAGTAGCAAAGCCCATAAATATCTATCGTACATTAAGGGTCATCAACCCCTCTCCATACATGTTCTATATAAAAATGAAAAACCTTGAATTAATAGGCTCCTCTCCGGAAGTAATGGTAAAGGTGGAAGACGGAAGCATTAATGTAAGACCCATCGCCGGAACAAGACGGCGCGGGCGGACATCGGAAGAGGATGAGATGTTTGCAAAGGAGTTATTATCTGATCCTAAAGAACTTGCCGAACACATCATGCTCCTTGATCTGGGGAGAAATGACGTTGGAAGGGTTTCACAAAGCGGAAGCGTCACAATAGACGAAAAAATGGTAATAGAAAAATACTCTCACGTTATGCATATTACATCCAGTGTCAGAGGAAAACTAATGAACGGCAAAAATGCCTTTGACGGCTTAAGGGCATGTCTGCCGGCAGGCACTTTATCAGGAGCCCCAAAGGTGAGGGCTATGGAGATAATAGACGAATTGGAACCCACCCGGCGAGGTCCATACGGCGGCGCAGTAGGTTATATAAACTTTTCCGGAGATATAAATACGTGCATTACCATAAGAACCATTGTCCTGAAAGATGGTAAGGACGCATATATTCAGGCTGGCGCAGGTATTGTTGCTGACTCAATTCCAGAGAGGGAATATCAGGAAACTCTTAATAAGGCTAAGGGTTTATTAAGAGCCATCGAAGTAGCAGAAAGGATTTAGACTGCCCACATCCATAAAGATTGACAAAAATTCACTTGTTAATATAATAAAGTTCAGCTTGTTTCGATAGCAATAATGGGGTGGATGCTTGATACTTGATTCACGTACAAATACGTTGTAAAGAATTTCAGAGAGGTTTATTAACAGTTAATTCGGTATCTATCGGAAGTTACTAAATTGTCAAGGAGATAAAAAAAATGTGGTTAAGATTGAGACTATACCTCATGCTGACGGTGATGTTTGGTATAGTGTACGCAGTAATTGTAATGATAGCCCACATGATGGGAGTTTCAGGTTTCATGTTTTATGCAGTTATTGCCGGCGGCATAACACTTGTCCAGTATATGATGGGGCCGAAGATGGTTGAGTGGTCAATGGGTGTAAAATATGTGTCCGAGGCGGAAGCTCCCGAATTGCATAGCATGGTTGGAGAACTGGCACAAAAGGCGGGAATAAGAAAGCCAAGGATCGGTATTGCAAGAATGAATATCCCCAATGCCTTTGCCTTTGGCAGATGGGGCAGTGACGGCAGGGTCTGTGTGACTCAACCTATTATGAAGCTTTTAAACAGAGGCGAACTCAAGGCGGTATTAGGCCATGAAATCTCTCACCTGAAGAACCGCGATGTAGCTACCATTACTATGCTCTCCGTAATACCCATGATACTCTGGTACGTTGCCTGGAATTTTATGTTCAGCAGAAACCGTGAAGGGAACAATACCGCCATGATAGGTATCGTTGCCTTTATTCTTTATTTCATTACAAACATGTTAGTCTTATATGCATCAAGAATACGGGAATACTATGCAGACCTTGGAAGTGTAAGGCTCGGGAATACCCCTCATGACATGGCTTCTGCTCTGTACAAATTGGTATACGGAAATGCAAGGGTACCGAAGGAGTCATTGAAACAGATCGAGGGATATAAAGCTTTCTTTGCAAATGACCCATCCAGGGCGGCAAACGACCTCAGAGAATTAAGACAGGTTGACCTTGATATGAGCGGCACTATTGATGACAATGAACTCAAATCATTAAGTTCGATGGATGTAAAGATCAAAACCTCCGATAAACTGATGGAGGTCTTAAGCACACATCCAAATATGGTCAAAAGAGTAAAGCATCTATCCGAATTAGCTCATGGCAGGGCATGAGAAATAAAGGTGGATTCGCTTCGCTCCCGCCCGGATGACTCGGTCGCCAGCCCCCGTCCGATCCGGCACGGGCGGGCGACGCTCATTCTGGCGGGGGCGGGCTGAAAGGATCTAAATTCTGATAATTCCAAAGTTTTTTCAACTTTTAGGTATGCTATTATTAATAGAGGGCCTCTATCTTGGTATTGTTAAACATTCTATGAACCTGGAAATAATGTGCGTGGGGATCGGCATAGCAATTTTCTATGCCGGAAGGTGGTTGGAGAAAAGGAGAGGTTAAAGTCAAACACGTGTCATTCTATGATTGTTAAGCTATTATATTCACACAATTAATGATTAAAGATTCTTATGCAATTCTTCAAGGCCTTAATCGGAAAATCTAAAAAGAAAGCAGATAATTCCATGCCTTCACATGGAAGATTTGAAAGTGCAATGGTGTATACCTGTATCGCTTTCTTCGTAATAGCAGTGGTCTTTGTCAGTTTCACGTACAGCGGGAAATGGCAGGCCGGACTTATTGAGGTCAGTTGCTCGGCATTTTTATTTGTCATTTTTCTCCATATTCTGAAAATAGTGATACCGCAATCTTCTGGCAAGATCGTCACGGCATTATCCGTAATAATAGCCGTCATGCTAATCTATGCAAACTACAGTTTACAAAAGAACAAGAATAGCGAATACACCTTCAAGGAACTCCTTGTGGGTGATTTACTGGTCAAAAAACTAATTGTTAAACACATGGAAATACCGGAGCCTCTATTGACCAAAAAACTTAAAGGTATAGTTCCCGGTGAGTTCGTTCAAACAAAGACCGAGAAAGGCACCATTGAATCACCATTTGAGAGGCCTGAGAAGGATTTAATGGGCAATCCGGTTATCTTGCCGTTAGACAACCCGGTTAGCGTTTCCATACGTAAAGAGAGAGTACATTCTTTTGGAATACCAGAGGAAGCCATGAACTATAAATTAGCGCTTGCAAATACCGAGGGATTAAGGGTAAGCAGAGCCGGGGCAGTTACGGAAGGTTTTGCGGTTCAATTAGACAAGTTCAATGAACAAATTTCAGGACCGCATGCACCGGATTCTTTGTACCTTCCATCAGAAGCAATAACTGTCAAGGACTTCCTCTCTCGTACTATTTATGATAAGTCTGAACTCCCGACTGCTATATTAGAAGCTGAGACCCAAACCGCCCTACCAGAGGAAGAT
>CAKKPF010000115.1 GCA_919901575.1 Candidatus Brocadiaceae bacterium | reverse complement strand
GCATGCAGAAGGAACGGAATTCCCGTAATAATGGGATGCGTGCATGCGACAAGTTATCCGGAAGAGGCGGCTAAATACGTAGACTCTGTAATAATAAGAGAAGCGGTTACGATCTGGGAACGGGTAATTTCTGATTTTGAGAAAAATGAACTCAAGAAGACGTATGACGGTGGTCTGACACCTATGGAAATGTATAAAGACATTCGTTCCGATAGAAAGTTCTTAAAAGATAAGTATAAGTACAGATATTCCGGCATAATTACCACTGCAGGGTGTCCTTTTAGTTGTGAGTTCTGTTCTGTCCCACAGTTTCAGGGTAGGAAATACAGGGAAAGACCTGTAGATGATGTTTTAAACGAACTGGAATCAATAAAAGGAGAGTATAGAGGACTCATCCTGACAGACGAAAATTTCTACGGCCACAGCAAAAAATCCAACGAAAGAGTCAGAGATCTCTTTAAGAAGATGGTCGAGAGAGGTATTTACCAGAACTGGTTCGGGTTTACTTCATTGAATATTTTTGAGGATGACGAAACACTGAATTATATGGTAAAGAGCGGGTGTGTTGGGGTGCTTATTGGAATTGAATCCATCAATGAAGAAGCATTAAAATCAATGAATAAGGGCGTCAATCTCCGTATAACAATTGACAAGTATAAAGAGGCAGTTAAAAATATAAGAAAACACGGGCTTGCTGTCTGGGGGACTATGGTGTTCGGGAATGATACTGATACGCCGGATACATTTAAAGAGGTGGTTGATTTTATAATAGATGCAAAGATCGACATAATGACCTGTGGCATATTATGTCCATTTATTAATACACCGTTACAAAAGAGACTTGATGGTGAGAACAGGCTGTTCAGAACCAACTTTCCGGAAGACTGGATTTATTATACTTCACATCATTTAACTTATATTTTGTCCAAACTCTCACTTCAGGAATTTATAGATGGTATGGAGTATATTTACGACAACATATATTCAACAGAAGTGATAAGAAAAAGATTCAGAGAGGCAAAGACTGAGCTTAATAATCTCAATGCCGCAATGTTTGCCTTTAGAGTTAGTCTTGACTGGCAGTACGTATACGAACATTTGTTAAAGAACTTGAAAGACTTGCAGGCTTCAGGAGTTTATGAGGAAGCATTAGAGCGTTACGAAGCATCGAAAAACAAGAAAAACCTGGGTTTGGCAAATGTTAAGGCTTAGGCCTGTATTGGTTTAACATTTCACTAAAAGAATATAAGTACAAAGAATAAATCCCCCCTACTCCCCTTTTTTACCCGTCCGAACGGCCTGGCCGGGCGGGAAGGGAGACTAAGGGGGATTTACATTTTCCAAAGGATTAAACATGCCAAGAATAGTTATTACGGGTTTAGGGTTGGTAATCGCCAATGGTATTGGCGTTAAAAATGCGTGGGACGCCCTCATGAACGGCAAAGACGGCACGGCAGAGTTAAAGTCCTTTGATACTTCACAATACAAAGTACATCGTGCATGTGAGGTTAAAGATTTCAAGCTTGATACTGTCTTTAAAAACGAAACCACCGCAAACACGATACACAAATATACATACACTGCTGCAAAGGAGGCCCTGAAAGATAGTGGTTTGAGTGATATTACCGGATACGACAGAGAAAGATTTGGTATCGCAGTTGGAACCCTTGCCGGCGAACTGCCACCTTTTGAATACCTGCTGCGCAAAGCGCCCGAGGACAAGGCTAACGGCTTTGATATGGGTGTTGCTCTCACATATCCGCCATCTTCCATAACCACACTGCTTTCCGAAGATTTCGGTTTTGAAGGGCCGAATATGATCTCATTAAATGCCTGTTCTTCAGGCAATCACGCTATTGCATGGGCATTTGACCTTTTATATGAAGGGAAGGTTGATGTAATGCTGGTGGGTGGTGGCGAGCTTATACCGCAAACCGAGTTTACACACTTTCACAATCTAAAGGCATTAGCGCCTGAAAAGTGTCAGCCATTTGATAAGAACAGAAAGGGCTTGGTAATCGGAGAAGGCGCTGGGATAATGGTGATGGAGACACTGGACTTTGCTTCAAAAAGAAATGCCAATATTTATGCTGAATTGAAGGGTTATGGAATGAGTTGCGACGGGCATCACATGACGGCCCCCCATCCTGAAGGTGCAGGTGCGATAAAAGCAATGTCAAATGCACTCTCCGCTGCTAAGATAACTTACGAGGATGTAGACTATATCAATGCCCATGGGACCGGAACACCGCTAAATGATATAATGGAAACGTTAGCCATTAAATCCGTCTTTAAGGAACGGGCAAAGGAAATACCGGTCAGCTCCATAAAATCCATGATCGGCCACACAATGGGCGCTGCAAGTGCGATAGAGTCAGTCGTAAGCTGCCTGGCAATTAAAAACGGTGCGATTCCGCCTACCATACACTATGAAACTCCTGACCCTGAGTGTGATCTGGATTACGTGCCAAATGAAGGGCGAGAGATAAACGTCAATTACGTCTTAAACAATTCCTTCGCCTTTGGCGGAAATAATGTTACGAATATCTTTAGTAGATTATAGATGAATAAGAGAGCCGTCGTCACTGGTATCGGAGTTGTATCGCCACTGGGTATTGGACATCAGGATTTCTGGAAGAATCTTGTTTCAGGTAATTCCGGTATAGCGCCAATGGAATGCCTGGACCTGTCAAAATATGAATGTAAAAACGGGGCAGAAGTAAAGGGTTTAAACCCGGAAGAATTCTTAGGACGCAAAGGTTTGAGATATCTTAATAAGGGAACGAAATTTCTGGGTTCCAGCGTAAAAATGGCGCTTGATGATGCGAACTTGGAGATAGATGAAGAACTGTCAAACCAGACTGGAATACTCATAGGTTCTTCCCTTGGAAACTTTTCACAAACCACAGATTACTTTCACGATATTGTCAGGGAGAACCCTTCAGAGCTTTCGCCAATGCAGAGCTATGATGTTGCCCTGAATTCATCCATAAACTACGCCTCAGTCGTTTTCAAGATAAAGAATTTTGCCAGGACTATCTCTTCAGGCTTTACATCAAGTACCGACGCTATCGGCAACGCCCTTAAACTTATACAAAATGGAAAAGCAGACGTAATCATAGCGGGCGGAGTTGAGCAGATATCACTGGATTTATACATGATATTTTATATGAGAAAGATGCTGGCAGGAGCGAATGGCACTGGAAGTGAGATAAGTATGCCGTTCGACAAAAGAAGGAATGGCTTTATTATGAGCGAAGGCAGTTATGTTTTTGTGATGGAAGACTATGATCACGCCTTAAGCCGCGGGGCAAGGATTTATGGTGAAGTTTCCGGTTATGGAAGTATCTTTGCAGGTAACAGAAGTAGTGATATAGGGAAAAGAGTTGAGAAAGCCTTGAATGCAATGAAGAAATGTACTAATGATGCCGGAATATCCCCTGATGATATAGACCTGATTAACGCAAATGGAAATTCAGGTAAATTGTCGGACCTTATAGAGGCAAAAGCCATCAAGGAATTATTTGGAGAGGAAAGTGAAAACGTTCCCGTCCATACCGTTAAATCGGCTTTAGGAGAAAGTTACGGAGCGTCAGGGGCAATGCAGACAGCGTCTGCACTACTTTCCATAAACGATGGTTTAATACCACCGACCATTAACTACGAAGAGAATGATCCTGAATGTAATCTGAATATTGTTGGAGAAAGACTTGAAAAAGAGGTAAACACAGTCCTCATAAATTCGTTTGATTTATCTGGAAACAACTCTTGCCTTATTGTTAAGAAACATGAGTAAATTATTTGAACCAATAAAAATCGGTAGTTTAGAAATCAAAAATAGACTGGCCATGTCCGCAATGGATCTTGGGTTTACGTCGGACGGTTCTATAAATAAGCGGTTTATTGATTTTTATGTAGAAAGGGCTCGCGGAGGTGTTGGATTAATTGTAGTAGGCGGATGCTATCCGGAAATGACAGGCAAGGTATGGAAGAGCATAATTGGCCTGGATAAAGATGAGTTTATACCTGGATTAAAGAAATTAACAGATACGATCCATAAATATGATGTCAAGGTGGCCGCACAAATTCTTCATGGGGGCAGAAGCGCCTCTTCGTTTTTCTCAAAAACACGCCCGGTATCGGCATCGAGCCTGGCGCACGTCAACATAAAGCAGGCGCCGCACGCATTGACCATACCGGAGATAAAGAAAGTAATAGAAGGTTTTGTGGCCGCCACAGTAAGGGTAAAGAAAGCAGGGTTTGATGCGGTAGAGATACATGGCGGCATGGGCTATCTCATCAACCAGTTTCTTTCGAAGGCAACAAATAAGAGAAAGGACAGATATGGAGGCAGCCTCAACAACAGGATAAATTTTGCAAGAGAAATGATTATAGCCATAAAGAAAAATGTGGGAAAAGGATATCCAATAATCTTCCGTATGTCAGGTGACGATTTTGTAGATGACGGCCTAAAGATTGATGAAAGTGTTGAGATAGCAAAGGCGCTGGAAAAGGCTGGTGTGGATGCGTTTAATGTTTCACCCGGCTGGCATGAGAGCCGCACACCCATAATGCTTATGTCCATCCCGAGGATGTCATATATCTTTCTTTCAGAAAAGATTAAGGATAACGTAAATGTACCGGTAATCGGGTCGGTAAGGATAAACGATTTGGCTTTAGCCGAGGAAGTTATAGACAATAATAAGTCAGACATTGTTTCAATAGGACGACCCTTAATAGCAGACCCTGAATTGCCAAAAAAGTATAAGAAGAAACAGTTCGATGATATCAGGAGATGTATCGCCTGTAATCAGGGATGTTTTGATTCCTTGTTAAACTTTAAATCTGTAAGTTGTTTATATAACGTCAGGGCCGGTAGAGAAAGTGAATTTAAGATCAGAAAGTCCAAAAAAAAGAAGAAGGTAATGGTTATTGGCGGTGGGCCGGCAGGTATGGAGGCAGCAAGGATTGCGGCCTTGAGAGGACATGAAGTGCATCTGTTTGAAAAAACTGATGTACTTGGCGGACAATTGAGATATGCTTACATCCCTCCGGGAAGGGAAGAGATAGAAAATGTTATCAAATTTCTGACAAACCAGATAAAAAAATTGAATGTAAAGATACAATTTTGCAAAAAAGTAGATATAACAACAATAAAAGAATTAAAGCCGGATGCCGTAATTGCTGCTGTTGGCGGGAGTCCTATTATTCCAAAGATTCCTGGTGTTAAAGAAAAGAATGTTGTTGTGGCAGAGGACGTATTTGATAATAAGGTAAAAGTCGGTAAAGATGTTGTAATCATAGGCGGAGGCACCATAGGCTGCGAAATTGCCCTTCACACTGCAAAGATGGGGGCAATGGAACCGGATGTTGCCTGTTTTCTTTTAAAAAACAGAGTCATAAATGGGGATGAAGCTATAGCGCTCACGTCAAGGGGAAAACGAAATATTACCATCCTGGAAATGAAAAACAAAATAGGAGGTAGGTTCGGCATTTCAACCAGATGGGTTATTTTAAAGCAGATAAAAGATGCCGGTATTAACAGTATAACAGGCGTAAATGTTAAAAATATCAGATACATTAACAAATCAGGCAAAACCTGCATAACATTTGAGAAGGATAATAAAGATATCAAACTTCTTGCTGATACGGTTATAATTGCGGCAGGATACAAATCCAACCAGGGCCTTACTAAAAAATTAAACGGCTGTGTTAAAGAATTATATAAAATAGGTGATTGCGTAGAGGTCAGGACTGCACTCGAAGCAATACATGAAGGATTTGAAGTAAGTCTAAGGATTTAAGATTATGAAAGACATACGTATGAATAGAGGCGACGATTCGGGTTACCGGCACCTGGAATGTGAAGAGGTAAAACTTCAGGAAAATAAGTACGCCGGTATTATCAAGATGAAGAAACGTCCGAGAAATTCTATTGGTTCCTGGCTGCTGGATGCAATATATGACAAAATAGATTCCTACGAGAAAGATGATAGTATAACGTCCATAATAATAACAAGTAACATCAGGGGCGTTTTCTGCGATGGCGCAGACAGAGATGAATTATTTGGTTCATGGATCTCAGGGTTAGTAGCAGAAAAAAATTATGACAGATTCGTAAGGGCTCATGAGATGTATATAGAGATCGAGAACTGCAGGAAGCCGCTTATTGCCGCCCTTAATGGTGTTACTATTGGAGCTGGACTTGAGCTTGCATTATTGTGTGATATTCGTATAGCATCTGAGATTGCATTCTTCAGCTTGCCGGAAGCAAAACCTGATCTGAGTATAATACCCGGTCTTGGCGGCACCATCAGGCTGCCTAAGGTAATAGGCTCAAGCAGGGCCAAGGAAATGCTGTATTCTGCAAAGATGATCCGTGCGAAAACAGCCCTGCAATGGGGACTGGTTAATGCGCTGGTGCCTGCAAAAGAAGTGCTTAATGAATCTATAGAATTTGCACGCAAGCTGGCAGAAAATAATGATACTGCTATACAAACAATGAAAAAATGTATAAACTACGCAGTTGACCATGATATAAGGAAAGGTATTGAATACGAAGTAGAACTCTTTGCTGAAATGATGCGATTGAAGCTTGTTGAAAAGAGGTCCGACACTGTTCTCGCAAAGCCACGCTGAGCGTGGCAAAGGTGTAAAGCTCGCAAAGTTAAACCTTGTCAATCCATCCTTAACCCCCCTTTCATAAATGGGGAATGGGGGATTTGAACTTTTTTATCAATAACAGTTCCCTGGAGGTAAGACTATGAGTAACAAGACGGCAATAGTAACAGGTGGTACCAGAGGTATAGGTAGAGCGATAGTGCTTGAACTGGCAAAAAACGGGTGTAATGTTGCCTTTAACTATAGCAAGAGTGATGACCTTGCAAATGAACTCGTAAAGGAGATAGAAGCGCTCGGGGTCAAGGCCATGGCAAAAAAGGCAGATGTATCGGATTTTGAGATTGCTAAAGATATGGTTAAAGAGGTTAAGGATAATTTTGGACAGATAGATTTTCTGGTCAATAATGCAGGTATTACGAGGGATAAACTCCTAGCTTTAATGAAAGAAGAAGACTGGGATGATGTAATCAATATAAATCTGAAGAGTGTATATAATTTTTCCAAGGCCGTCATAATGACCATGGTCAAACAGAAAAGAGGAAACATACTCAACATAACTTCAGTCAGCGGTATTGCGGGTGTAGCGGGCCAAGTTAATTACTCAGCCTCTAAGGCAGGAATGATTGGCTTTACAAAAGCCCTTGCAAAGGAAGTTGGCAAGGCAAATATTAACGTTAATGCTATTGCGTGTGGATTTATAGAAACTGACATGACTGCTTCGCTTCCCGAAGAATACAAGCAGAAAATGACGGATATGACTTCACTGAAACGATTCGGCACGACTAAAGACGTGGCGAAGGTAGCTATGTTTCTACTCTCAGACGATGCAAAGTATATTACGGGACAGGTAATATCAGTCGATGGAGGGTTGGCGTTATAAATTAATAGGACAAGGACGGATAATTGTTGCATGTTACGAGTTGCGCGTTGCGGGTTTCAGAAATAACTTTAATTTGAAAATTGAGTCTATTTAACCACGTAGCTCGTAACACGAAACTCGTAACTAAACCTGTTTTATATCTCTGCGCTCTTCGGTTCATAAGACAGAAAGGAGCTTATTTAAAATGCTCTTCTTATTAAAAGTTGAAATAAAGAAATTACCTGATATACCGGTGAAGGATTTCCTGGGATTTGTTGTCAAGGAATGGGAATATTTTATAAGGATGAGCAAAAGGGGCAGGATACTTGCCGGCGGAAAGCTGGCCGGCAGCAGAGGAGCCGCCGCCATTATTGAAGCAGACTCTAATGAAGAACTTGACCAGATCGTGACAAACCTGCCGCTATTCCCATTCTTCACAGACATAGAAATAATCCCGCTCGTCCCCACAGACAAGGCCCTGACTGATGTCAAACGTATCCATTCGATGATAAAATGACAATATGCAACTAATATAGAAATAACAACTTAATAAATCCCCCTGTTTCCCCCTTTAGCAAATGGGGAGTTTGGAAGTCCCTCTTCCCGCCCGGCCAGCCGATACGGACGGGCACACCCTACTATTTATGCAGAGCAAGAAGGTTTATTGAAAGTTTGTATGGAGTGGTGACGCAGAGCGTGGAAACGAGTAATCCGGCGTACCTTCTATGATATTATGCAGCAAGTTCAACCTGGTGCTTGACGCTTATATGTCATAATCATAATATTGCTTCTCTTCTGGTTTTCTTATAATCTTTTTTAAGACATTTTTCAGCTTCTTCTTTTGCTTTCGCAAGAGAATCAGGATAAAATTCCATAAACTTATGATAATATTGATTCATATGTTCAAAATCCCTTTCTACTTCATCCTCAGTAAATTCTAAGATTCTTTCATAATAATCAATAGCTGTATTGTATTCTTTCTTCCTGTCAAACATTTGGCCTAACGCCAGGTAAAGTAAAGGATTATTTGGCGAAATCTCAAGCCCTTTATAAAATAGTTTTTCAGCTTTATCATATTCTTTATTATCTCCATAGATAAAACCAAGTATGCCATGGACATAAATATCTTTATTATTTAATTCCAGGGCACGAATGTAATTCCCTTTGGCTTTATTAAATGAAACTGCCGCAGAAGATTTCATAAAAATCCCTATTGTTTGTTGCATCATCGCATTCTTTAAATAAGCGTCTCCGCTAATTATATAATTTCTGAAATCATCTGGAAAGTATTCAACAAGTTGGTCAATTAATTGAAGGTTTCCACTGTCAAATATTGTATTTACAATGATTTCATGGTTTTCCTCATAATCTATCTCTTCAATATAACTAATTACCTTTGATTTGCTATCATCATATCCATTTTCCTTCAATATTAATATTTCAAGTTTACTCAATTTCCTGGTTTGAGCGCATCCAATTAAAGAAATTACAATAGTAACAATGCCTGCAACAGCTCCAAATTTTAATAAATTGTTCCCCATAATTAAAGAATTGTAACCTAAGCTGAATATTTACTATTTTATTTTCTTTTTCATTATTTTATCCATATCTTTCTGGATTTGTTCTTCTGCTGATTCTTTTGCTTCGTGGTAACATACGTAGCATATATCTCCCTTTTCAGTATTCATCTTTTTCCATTCATCCTTAACACCTAAGTATCGTCCGCATTTCCAGCAATTAGCCATAATGTATCCAGAAAATGTTTAATTTATAATAGATTCTCTATTATCTTCTTCCCGGGTTCGAATTTGTTTAATTGGCTTAGTCCGAGGTTTTTAATTGCCGCTTCTATAAGTGCTTCCTCAGATTTATTACCCGCATAAAAGGCGCCGGCCTCTATCAGGGCATCTTTTGGAACGAGGCCGATTATCTCACTCCCTGTTACCTCCATGCCGTACTCTCTGGCCTGAGTCTTTACGGTCTCAAATGCCGTATGAATGGGAGTTTCCTTGTAGTTAGTCAGGTTCATGGAAACCTGTGATATATTGTATTCCCTTAATTCTACACCTATTGCCTTTACATATTTCAGCATTCCTGGAACTCTTTTCTTCTCACCTGTTTCATCCTTTATCACAAAACTGGATTCTCTCACACTCTTTGCTATAGCGTTAGCAACACGAATATCATCAAAACTCAGGTTCACGTTATAGGCAATCAGGAAAAACCTGGCCCCAATCACTGTGGCGCCGGATTTCCTTACTTTATCATTGTATTCTGCTGGCCCGTAATCCGGTACCCAATCTCTCAGCTTTTGCTCCAGGCCTTCATATTCTCCCCTTCTGATATTCTCAAGGTTTCTTCTTTCCTCTGATCTTGCAGCATCTTCGTAAAGATATACAGGGATGCCCAGCTTTTCCCCTACGTCTCTTCCCAGTTCGTTTGCTAATTTTACACACTCTTCCATTGTTGCATTGGTGACAGGTATTATCGGGCAGACGTCAGTAGCGCCTATTCTCGGATGTTCTCCCTTTTGCCGTGACATGTCTATAAGTTCTGATGCAGTTGAAATCGCTTTAAACGCTGCTTCTTTTACACAGGAAGGTTCTCCGGCAAAGGTTATTACGGTCCTGTTGTAATCCCTGTCAGGTTCTACATTCAAGAGCTTGACATTTTGGGTTGATTTTACCGATGATGCAATCTTATCTATAATATCTAAATTTCGACCTTCACTGAAGTTTGGTACGCATTCGATGATTTTTTTATCTGTATTGATCATTATATTTTGATATGCAGGGGCGTATTGCTACCTGCCCGAATAGGTACCCGTCCGAACGGCATTGCCGGGCGGGCAGGCGGGTACACCCCTACTATTTTACTTAACAGGATCATATCCCGATCCGCCAAAAGGGTGGCATCTCAGGATTCTCCAGATACCCTTTAAAATCCCTACTATAATACCTCTTTTTTCAATTGATTCGACTACGTATTGTGAACATGTTGGGTAGAAGCGACATGAGGGATGTAAGAAAGGAGACAGAATTGCCTGATAAACCTGTACGAATTTAATTAATAAATATTTCATTTTCTCAGTTGCTCGTTTATTTGTGACAGGATCTTCTTAAATTCATCTTCTACTGCCCTTAGTGAAAGATCCGTCAACCCCGGTCTTGGAATTATTATTATATCCACACCCACGCCCAACAAACTTTTGTTTAATCTGTATGCCTCTCTAAAGATTCGTTTAAACCTGTTGCGCCTGGGCGCATTACCAAACTTCCTTCCCACGACTAGACCAAGCCGGGAGACAGGATCATCATTTAATAGCGCATATATCTTAACCTGGTCGTTGCCGTAGACCTTTCCTTGGTCAAAAACCCTCTGAAACTCTTTTCTCTTCAGCAGACGTTCTTTCCTGGTAAAACGTTGATCCATTTTTCCAATATTAATGTTTTTAAATCATATATTCAAGGAGAAACAAAACCTCTCCTTACCATCAACATCATTTTGCATTTTAACTTGACAGCATATTCTTTGCTGATAAAATAATCCGATTAATTTTAACTCTCTAATTTACTCGTCAAATCCCCTTTGATCCCCATTTGCTAAATGGGGATCAAGTGAAAACTCATCGTAAACAATAAAATAGCCTTGAATGTAAAGTACTACTATTTTAATGGTTAAAGGAATCTATTGGAAACTCTTGAAAAGACCAGAATTGAAAAGTTAAACAAACTCAAGGATAAGGGAGTCGAGCCTTATGGCGCCAGTTACAACCATGCCACACCATTGAAAGAAGTATTAGACAACTATTCGGAGGAAGAAGAAGGTAAGAAGGTGCGGTGTGCCGGCCGGATCATGACTATGAGGCCCCATGGCAAAGCTGCGTTTTTTCATATAAAGGATTGGACAGGCAAACTACAGGTTTATATAAAGCTGAATAATGTAGGTGAAGAAAAATATGATATTTTTCGACTGCTGGATCTGGGAGATATAATTGGCGTAGAAGGTGGAGTATTTAAGACCAGAACAGGTGAAATAACTGTTTTTGCAGATGATCTTACTGTGCTTTCCAAGGCGTTGCTTCCACAACCTGAGAAATGGCACGGCCTGAAAGACGTTGAAATCAGATACAGGCAGCGTTACCTCGATCTCTCGTCAAACGATGATGTAATGGCGCTTTTTTTAAAAAGATCCAGCATTATCAAATCAATCAGAACCTTCCTGGATGGCAGAAACTTTGTTGAAGTTGAAACCCCTATGATGCAGCCCATTCCCGGAGGAGCGGTGGCAAAGCCCTTTATTACCCATCATAACGTATTGGACATGGACTTATATTTACGTATAGCACCCGAGTTGTATCTTAAGAGGCTGCTTGTTGGAGGTATGGAAAGGGTCTATGAAATTAACCGAAACTTCCGTAATGAAGGTATCTCTACGCGGCATAATCCGGAGTTTACGATGATGGAACTCTATCAGGCATACAGCGATTATAACGGTATGATGGAACTTACTGAAAGTTTGGTTACCGGCCTGGCGAGCGAACTATACAACAATTTTGATATTCCTTACGGTGAGCGGCAATTAGACTTGTCTCCTCCCTGGCAGAGGAGTACGTTTTCCGAACTCCTGTCGAAGTATGCTTCAGTTGATTTAGACGATGAAGGCGGATTGAAAGAAAAGGGCAAGGAAATAGGGATTGAGGTTGAAGGCGTTCACAAGGATGTTATTGCTGAACATATTTTTGGAGAACTTGTTGAGAAGGAATTGTGGAATCCAACGTTCGTAATTGACTACCCCGTTACCATTTGCCCATTGACAAAATCCTGTGATAATGATCCCAGCCTGGCACAGAGGTTTGAATTGTATATTGCTACAATGGAGCTTGCCAATTCCTATTCAGAACTAAATGAACCTCTTGAACAAAGCAAGCGGTTTCATGAACAAATAACTAGTGATGATAAAGAGGGAAAGATAGATGAAGATTTCCTAAAGTCACTCAAATATGGAATGCCGCCTGCAGGTGGTTTAGGGATAGGGATTGACAGACTGGTTATGATATTGACAAACAGTACTTCTATCCGGGATGTAATCTTATTCCCATTATTGCGGGAACAATCTTAACAAATTAGCTTTCTATATTACTTATTCTGGAAAAATTAATACATGACTGACAACGGTTACCTGTGTGCGAATGAAATTCACAAGGAATATAAAATAGGTATAACATCTCTCCGTGTACTCAGCGGAATAAATCTGGAAAT
>CAKKPF010000114.1 GCA_919901575.1 Candidatus Brocadiaceae bacterium | reverse complement strand
GGCTTTAGCCTTCCACTTATGCGCTATAATGGAAACCTGAAGGTTTCCGCTACGTTTGAGTCATGTATATCATCAAGTCGCCGAAGGCCTAATTTAATATATTTACTCTGAAAATTCAAGTAGCTATGTAATATGAGCAAGGTGTATGCCAGAAATGAGGGAATTGTATTCCCCGCCTGTACCTAGTCGGGCAGGTTAGGCTAAATTATTTATGAAATCTGTCCTGCCCGAATAGGTTCAGGCGGGTTAGCTCTATAAAATTTTCTTTTTCTGCCGGAACAAGAATTTGATTATTTAGTAGTAACTGCTAACATAAAAAAGAGTTATGGAATTTGCCTGGTTTGTGAGTGGTCAAACTAGAAAAAACGTTCCGCTCTCTCCCAGAGCCTTTAAGAAATATGAAAAATATTGCATGTTGTGGTGTGACATTGTGTCATGGCGCAAATGTGTGCAGCGCAAATGTGTGACATGGCACGCTTTCTTATACATAATTTAGGTAATAACAGCTTCCAACCTGACAAGTTTTACCAGGCAGGTAAATCCATAATGACTAATCAACAGTTAATTTATACTTGAAATAGGTATAAAATGGCTGTATCTTTCTATATTACCAGAATTTAACATATCATTATACCCGCCTGTACCTATTCGGGCAGGGAGGAGCAATTATTGATAAAATCTAAAGTTTCACTGATATTAATCATAATATTTTCTGTTCTCTTGTGTGTCCTTGCAGGCGGATATGTCACTCTTAAAATATTTACATCAGATAAGGCAATTCAGTCAAGGATTACAAAGACATTGGAAGGCTTTACCGGCGGTAAGTTAAACATCGGGCATGCTTATTTTGATCTGTTTAAGGGACTGAGTTTAGATAAGGTTAGGTTTGAAGGAAAGAATCCTGAAGATTTACGCATCGAGGTAGAAAGGATTCTTGTCAGATATGAACCATCGGCGTTATTAAGGGGAGAGATTTTAATTAATAGTATTATGATTATATCTCCTGAATTATTTGTGGCCAAGGAAGAAGACGCAATATGGAAATTTCTAAACGGTGTTAAGGCCCTGTTGGATCATTCAGGATTAAAATATCCAACAGATCAACTGAGAAGGGGGGTTATTGTCAAGGCCGCTAATATACATGTGTTTGATAAAGTATTCAGAAACGGTGTTTTAGATATAGAAAACCTGGATTTGTTTGGCCAGCAATTAGGAGGTTCGCTAAGAGATATAATTATTAAGGGTATTATAAATGATGGGTTCTGGAAGGGATTAGAGCTTAATGTTGATACAAATCTTGCCACGCCGGAACTAAAGCTAATCGCCCGAGTCAGAGACAAGACTATGACAGAAGAACTTATGTTAGAATTGCCGGTAATAGGAGAAAAGTTCTGGAATACATACTCACCCGTAGGAAAGTTTAACTTCGGCTGCACTCTTGATTTTAACAACAAAAACTACGAAAGAAAGATGGACTATTTACTGGAACTTGATGTTGTTGACGGTGAAATGACATACATAAAGTGGCCGTTTCTAATAAAAAATGTTAATGGTAAATTAGAATTCTCTAAAAAGGGCACATTCTTAAAAAGCATGAAGGGAGACATTCAGAATGAGGGGAAACAGTCGTATGGGGAAATAGATGCCTTCTTTGGTCTTGGCAATGCAAAAAAAATTGTAAACCTGAACGTTCCAAACTTTAATATTACAGAAACACTTTTGAAAATGATTCCTGATGTAGGGGAAAAGGTATGGAAAGATTATAGGCCGGAAGGGAATATAGACCTGACAATAAAATATGAAAGTAATGAAGACGCATCAGTAATCGATTATTCGGCTGAAGCGATTTGTAAAGGAATTAAGGCAAGGCACCCAAACATCCCTTACGATCTATCCAATATCGTGGGACTCATTAGAAATGATGGAAAAAACATATATTTAAAAAATATGAGCGGATATCTCTTAAGCGGGACCAAAACCAACCGTACCATGTTTGATGGCGTGATTGATCTGGAAAGCAAAGAAAAGCGATTTACGGTTTCGATTCCGAATCTGGATCTGACGGAAGACATAGTCAAAAATATCCCGAAAAAAGGTGAAGATATATGGCACACATATAAACCTGCGGGACAAGTTGATTTTACGGCCGATTACAAGGGATTTGAAGATAGTAGTAAGGACGAATATATAATAACTGTAGACGGCAAGGGCAATGAGCTTGAATATGCGGATTTATCAATTAAGTTATCAGATGTTATAGGGAGGGTTATAGTTGACAAAGATGATGTTCAGTTAAAGAATATACAAGGGTACATTGTTAATGACGACCAACTTGCGCGTGCCGTCTGCAACGGTGTATATAAATTGAGAAATAAAGAAAAGAAAACATTATTTAATATTTTTGATTTAAGGGTAACTGACGGCTTGTTGGATAAATTCTCCAAACAACTCAAGAACGAATGGCTTAAAATCGAACCGGTTGGACGGGTAAACGTAGCGCTGGAGGATGAAATCAATAGTGTAAATGGTAAGGATAAACATACAATTACCATTGACGCTATGGGATGCGAAGTAGGACTTAACAACTTACCTGCCCGAATAGGTTCAGGCGGGCCTGTAAGAATAACAGATATAGATGGCAGAATAAACATTGAAGACGGGCAGCTTACAAGCAGGAATTTTATTGGAATATTCAATGGAGGCAATGTCAATGGTTTGATCAAACTTGACAGGACAACACCAAATGGAGCATATGCAGGAAATCTCAATTTTGAGAAAGTATCTTTACAAAAATTGATGGAGAACTTTGTAAAAGATAAGCAAAAATGGACAGGGGAGTGCGAAGGAAATGTCGAGTTTCAGGGTGAAGGTAAAGGCTTGAAGAATTTAACTGCCAAAGGGCGCGCTAAATTAAGAGAGGGTTATCTTTCTGAGGTTCCGGTATTATTAAGCATTCTAAAACTCTTGAATCTGTCCATACCCAAAAAAGAGACATTTCATACTGCAAACATAAAGTATTCGATAAAAGATAAAGTCATACATGTAGAAGAATTAGAGGTATTTAGTGATTCTGTAGAATTGGGTTGTATTGGAACGGCAGGTTTTGACGGCGCAATTGATCTAACTGTAGTGGCGGGTTTTAACAAAGAAACATTTTCTCAGATACCATTCATTGGCGGGTTAATGGATTTTGTGGTTGGAGGTGTGAGAAAAACTCTCACAAAGGTACAAATAACAGGAACACTCTCAGATCCAAAAAGTACCATGATCGGATTGAAACCATTTACTCATCCTATAAAAAGTATTTTTGATGTGCTGTCTAAGACAAAAGAAGACAAGGAAGAAGGTACGAAACAAGAAGACGAAAAAGGAAACACAGAGTCAGACACGTAAATTGTCATAATTTAATGTGTACTAATATGTGGATAGTGTATAATAAGTTCCTGACAGAGATAATGGTAAAATTAATGTCTTTTGCAGTCAAAAGGAATAAGTCAAAGATATGAAACAGCAAAAAAAAGAACCCTTGAAGAAACAGCTTAACTTTCCCATCTGGTATATTCTCATTGCAGCTTTTATCCTTATGAGTCTTTTTTCATACCTCTTTAACCCTGTAGTTGGAAACATATCTTATAGTGAGTTTAAGAAATTGGTTAGAGACGGCAGGATTGAGTCATGCCAAATTACTTCCAGCCTCATAAAGGGAACTCTGAAGGGAGAAGAGATGGGATCGGAGAAACGGAAGACATTCGTTGCGGCAAGAGTTGATGATCCGGAACTCGTCAAAGAACTTGAAGCTCAGAGCATAAAATATTCCGGGAACTATGAAAATACATGGCTGCAGCAGTTTCTGTTCACATGGATAATACCTATTGGTATTTTCTTTCTCATATGGCGTTTTGTCTTCAAAAAAATGGGTCCCACAGGCAGTATAATGTCATTTGGAAAGAGCAAGGGAAGAATATATGCCCAGGAAGATTTAAAATTTTCCTTTGATGATGTAGCAGGCATAGACGAAGCAAAGGAGGAACTGCAGGAAGTAGTCGAATTTCTGCGTACGCCTCACAAATTTACAAATTTAGGCGGAAGGATTCCCAAAGGCGTGCTCCTGGTCGGCGCCCCGGGGACAGGTAAGACACTTCTGGCAAAGGCTGTTGCAGGAGAGGCAGGAGTTCCATTTTTCAGCATCAGTGGTTCTGAATTTGTTGAGATGTTTGTGGGTGTCGGAGCCGCCAGAGTAAGAGACATGTTCGGCCAGGCAGTCCAAAAGGCGCCATGTATAGTCTTCATTGATGAACTTGATGCCCTGGGTAAGACGAGAGGTTCAAACCCTATTGGAGGTCATGACGAAAGGGAACAGACACTGAACCAACTGTTAGTGGAGATGGACGGCTTTGATGCTAATACGGGCGTAATAATCATGAGCGCCACAAACCGTCCGGAAATTCTTGATCCGGCCCTTCTCAGGCCGGGAAGATTTGACAGACAGATAGTTGTTGACAGGCCGGATTTAAATGGCAGGGAAGCAATATTAGTCATTCATTCAAAGGGTGTAAAACTTGATAAAAACGTAAACCTTAAATCCATTGCTGCAATGACACCCGGCTTTGTCGGAGCCGATTTAGCAAACATAATAAACGAGGCTGCATTACTCGCCGCCAGACGCAGCAAAGATAACGTTGGCATGAGTGAAATAGAAGAAGCCATAGAAAGAGTTATGGCCGGACTGGAAAAGAAAAAAAGATTGATAAGCAAGAAGGAAAAAGAAATAGTAGCCCACCATGAATGCGGGCATGCACTGGTAGCGTCATCTTTAAAAACAACAGATAAGGTTAAAAAAATCTCGATAATACCAAGAGGTGTTGCGGCATTGGGCTACACACTTCAGCTACCCACTGAAGACAGATATATGATGACCAGAGGGGAACTGACAGACCGTATCTCGGTCTTACTTGGTGGTAGAATTGCAGAGGAAATAATCTTTAACGAGGTATCTACAGGGGCGCAAAACGATCTTGAGAAGGCATCGGACATAGCAAGAAGAATGGTAAAATATTACGGTATGAGCGAAAAGCTGGGAATTGTTACTTTTGAGCCTGAAAGCAAACCTGCTTTCCTGGGCTTTGGTATGGGTTCCAATAAAGAATATAGTGAAGAGACTGCAAGGGAAATAGACATAGAGGTTAAGAAGATTATTGATGATGTCTACGTGAAAACCAGGGAGATATTAGAGAAGCAGAAACCAAAGCTTATTAAACTGTCAAAGATGTTGATGGAAAAAGAGGTAATAGAGGGTGAAGAGTTAAAGAAGGTACTGAATGATGAAATAGAGGAAAAAACTGATGCAACGAAAGTCAACTAGTATTTGGTCATCACTAAGATACTGTCTGCATTATGTAGCTATAATAAATATATTTCTGATCACAGACTCCTATTCCAGTGAGGGCTTTGCAAATAAAGCTCTCTCGGAGACTTTTGTTTCTATAGCAAAGAAGACTAAAGCGCCTGTTGTTAACATCCGTACAACCAGGGTATTGGAGAAAAATACACCAAACAGTGGATTCCGGATTAAAGGCCAGGGTTCAGGCGTCATCTATAACAATGTGGGTCACATTATAACAAATAAACATGTGATAAAAGATGCTGGTGAGATTATCGTCAGTTTGTACGATGGCCGGGAATTTAAAGCGGAATTAGTTGGTACAGATGAAAGGTCGGACATAGCAGTGTTAAAGATAAATGCTGAAAATTTAACACCGGCTGGATTTGGTAATTCCGACTCTCTGGAATTAGGAGAAATTGTTTTAGCAATAGGCAGCCCTCTCGGTTTAGGGCAGACGATTACAAGCGGTATAATTAGCGCTAAAGGAACATCGAACGTACAGATTACTGGATTTGAAGATTTTGTGCAAACAGATGCCATCATTAATCCTGATTGCTATGGCGGCCCGCTCGTTAATATGAACGGAGAAGTAGTTGGTATCAGCACTATGCCAACGACACAGGCAGATGGTTATTATGGTATAAGCCTGGCGATTCCTGTAAATGTGGTGAGAAAGACAACTGAAGACCTGATTAAATATGGAAGGGTCACCAGGGGCTGGTTAGGTGTTACTGCTCAACCTGTGACTGCGCAATTAAAGGAGGCTCTCGGACTTAAGAATAATTTCGGCGGACTAGTAAGCGGTATAGAACCAGGCTCTCCGGCGGCAAATGCCGGTATTAAAAGTGGTGATGTGATAATAAAGTATAATGGTGAGAAAATAAAAGATCTTCTCCATCTTAGAAGCCTCGTTGCCAGAACCGTTATCAACGAAGAAGTGGAGATGGCCGTAATAAGAGACGGCAAAGAACTTACACTTAATACTACTATATTCGAGTCGTCAAAAACTGATGCCGGAAGTAAAAAAGACAGATTTAAGGATTTAGGACTGGTTGTGCAAAATCTTACCGGTAAACAGGCATTCAAACTGGGATACGAAGACGAAAAAGGCGTAATAGTAACTGACGTCCAGCAGGGAAGTCCTGCATCTAAGGCGGGATTAAAAGAAGGAGATCTTATAATAGAAATTCAACACGAGCCTGTTACAGATATTGACGAACTTTATCAGGCAATCTTGAAGATTGAAAATGAAGAGGATATATTGATATTCATCAAGCGTCAGGACAAGACATCCAAATTTATTGTTCTGAAACAAAAGAAAGATGTGTAATTTGAGTTAGTCCTTTGCCAGACTTCTTTTATATTAGCGTAGGGTGGGCAACCTGCCCGACCCGTCCGAACGGATTCATTCGGGCGGGTGCCCGCCCTGCAGTAGCAAAAATAGTACATCATTTACACAATACATTTACAATCATAATCAATGGCGCCATTGGAAAATAAATCTCCTGATGAAGTTAAGAGAATAGTAGAGGCCATTTTATTTGCCGTTCAAGAGCCTATTTCAGTACGCAAGATAAGTGAAATCATTGAAGGTACCGAAGCAAAAGAGATACGGGAAGTAATCCAACAATTGCGGGATGAATATGACTCTCATGACAGGGTGTTTCAGATCGAAGAAATTGCAAATGGGTTTCAATTGCTCTCACGTCCTGAATATCACGAATGGATATCAAAGATACGTAAAAAGAGCGGTGAAAGTAAACTTTCACAACCGGCCCTGGAGACCCTGTCAATTATTGCATATAAACAACCTATTATCCGTGCAGAAATAGAGGCAATCCGCGGTGTTCAATCCGGCCAGATGATTAGAACATTAATAGAAAAGGGCCTTGTAAAGATTACGGGACGTGATGAGGTTCTGGGACGCCCGCTCCTGTACGGCACAACCACAAAGTTCCTGGACCATTTCGGTTTAAAATCAATTAAAGACCTTCCCAAAGTAGAAGACCTGGAGATGCCGTAAAGGAAGGTAGAAAGGATATATGGACTTAAAGAAAAAACCAAATCACAAGATATATTTACAGGTGCTTCGAAATATGTCGCCAGAAGAAAGACTCTGTAAGGCATTTGAGTTGTCTGAATTTGCCAAACAACTCTTTGTCCATGGACTACGCAAGAGGTTTCCACATCTTTTAGATAAAGAGTTCAGAAAATTGCTTTTAAAACGTCTTGATAAATGTCACAACAGAAATTATTAAAAAGTGTTTTAAGCGTGCTCAATCAAGCCGGAATACAATACATGTTAACAGGTTCTATTGTTTCGAGCTTGCAAGGCGAACCTAGATCTACACATGATATTGATGTAGTTATTGCTATTGATAAACTGAAAGCTAGCGAGTTAGCCAGAAAATTTTCCTCCCCGGATTTTTATTTAGATGAAGATAGTATCCGGGATGCAATTGAGAGTCAGGGTATGTTTAATTTGATTGACCTGAAAGAAGGAGATAAAGTTGATTTCTGGTTGTTGACCAATGAGACATTTGACAAATCACGTTTTTCACGTAAATGTAAAGAAGAATTTATGGGACTGGAAATGGAGGTTTCCAGCCCTGAAGATACTATATTGGCTAAATTGAGATGGTCAAAATTATCCGGAGGCAGTGAAAAACAATTTATTGATGCCATGCGGGTTTATGAAGTACAGTATAGAAAATTAGATTTGGATTATATAGAGAATTGGGTAAAAAAACTAAGTGTCGAATCCTTATGGAAGCGATTAAGGAATGAAGCGGAAACTGCATGATTAAGCCAATAGACTCTTAAATCTTATGATAAGGCGATTGAGTTAAAGCCCGGTTAAGCGACTGCCTGGCATAATAAACCTTATGCCTCAGGATCCCAGGCAGCCATGTGTTTGAGTAATTTCCATTTCCTCATTATGTCTGCTTCTGCCTGTTTCATAAGCGCTTTTGCGGCCTCTGGGTTGCTCTCCCTTAATGTCTTGTAACGATTTTCACGATATGCATATTCCTCGAACGGGATTGAAGGATCTTTACTGTTGATAACAAGGGGATTCTTGCCCTCTGCCTCGAGTTCAGGATTGTATCGATAGAGTGGCCAATAACCACATGCCACCGCTTTCTTCATGGCTTCTATTCCCTTACTCATATCCATGCCGTGTGCAATGCAAACCGAATAGGCAATTATCAGCGCAGGGCCCTTGTATGCATCGGCCTCCTGAAATGCCTTGAGTGTCTGGGCCGGATTAGCGCCAAAATTCACCTGGGCAATATAAACATTACCGTAAGTTGACATTATCATGCCGATATTCTTCTTGGGGGTTCGTTTTCCACCAGCCGCAAACTGGGCAACTGCCCCCAGAGGTGTTGCCTTGGACATCTGGCCGCCGGTATTTGAATATACTTCTGTATCCATAATCAACAGCTTTATGTTTTCTCCTGATGCCAGTACATGATCAACTCCTCCATAGCCTATATCATAGCCCC
>CAKKPF010000113.1 GCA_919901575.1 Candidatus Brocadiaceae bacterium | reverse complement strand
TCTCCCCGTTTTTGTTTGGGCTTATTCCTATTCCGATACACCTGCCCATGGTCTTCCTCGCATTGCTTGGAAGCACCATTCAGGCTATGATATTTTCTCTGCTGGCAAGCTTTTATATCGCAGGCGCTATAGGGGTGTATGAGGAAGAAGAGGATCATCGTTAAAAATAAATGAAAATTTGCTTTGATAAGATGATTTTTTTAAATTTTGAAAGGAGAAAGTAGCCATGATTTATTTTGGTTTATTAGCACTAGCAGTGTCAATATTGGCTTTAGCGGCTTTTGGCTGCGGTTTAGGGCAGGGTAGGGTAGCTGGCAGCGCAGTTGAAGCTATGGCCAGACAGCCTGCGATGGCAGGAAAGATACAGCTTGCCATGCTTATTGGTCTGGCGTTTATCGAATCACTGACGATTTATTCATTGATGTTATCTTTCATTTTACTTGGCAAGCTCCCGCCAACAAAAGATGTGCTTGAGTTATTTAAGCAAACTCCAAAACAGGAACTTCACTCTTCGGCGGGTGAGTTTGTGCGCCCTCTTGAGAAAGATTAAAAGCAGTGAGCAGGGTCAAACCTTCATTTTTCAATCGGCATATGCAAAAAGAAAAAGTAAACTAACGAAAGACTACTATTGTAATGTAATTGAATTATGAAGGTTTGACCCTGCTTTCTAGTTCTACCTGTTTTTGAGGCAAATCATTTTTAAAATAATAGGTATGGTGTTCTCAGATTTGATTTAGTTCTAGCTTCTCCCAACAGATGAGACACCCCTTTATTTTTCTATTTAGATTTAATTTCAGCCCATATTCTATCATACAATTTAGTTGCCTCACCGACATCTTGCAAAAATTCGCATTTTTCCAAGACTTCCTCAGAGGGATAAATCCCTGGATCATTAAGTATTTCAGGTTTAATATATTTTCTTGCTTCTCTGTTTGGGCTAGAATAAGATGTAAAATTTGAAATGCCTGCACTGACTTTCGGCTCTAAAATATAATTGATAAATACTTCTGCAGTGTATTTATGAGGCGCATTTATAGGAATGCACACATTGTCGATCCAGACATTTGTACCCTCTTGGGGAATTACGTAAATTACATCTTGATTATTATTTGCTACCTGATAAATATCACCACTGTAACCATAAGAAATCCAGGCATCCCCTGACTTTAGCATATCTATATATGTATCGCTTGAATAGGCTTTTACTAATACTTTTTGTTTTGTCATAAGCTGCTTCGCTTCTTCTAACTGAGTTGAATTAATAGTATTGACTGAATAACCTAATTTTTTAAGTGCGGGTACTAAACCAAAACGCATATCGTTCAGCATTGTAATCCTGCCCTTATATTTTTCGTTCCATAAAATGTCCCAATTAGTAACATTTTCTGAGATTTCAGAAATATTGATACCAATCCCTGTTGTTCCCCACTGGTAAGGAATAGAATACTTGTTTCCTGGATCGAACGGCAAGTTTATGAATTTTCTATCAATATTTCTATAATTTGGAATATTCTCTATATTAATATCAGCTAATAATTTCTGATCAATCATTATCTTTACCATATAATCACTAGGGAAAATAACATCATAACCGGCAATTCCTGTTTGGAGTTTAGCAAATAATTCTTCATTACTTGAGTAATTATCATAATTAACTTTTAAATCGAACTCTTTTTCAAAATCTTTAATAGTGGTCTCACCTATATAGTATGACCAATTATATACATTCAATTCTCTTGATAATTTTCTTTCTTCTTTTTTTGAACAGCCAGTGATAGCTATGAATAGAAGCAACAGGAAAGAAATACCTAAATAAATAGTTTTCTTTGCTATAAGTTTACTTATATTAATCTTAAGACTTGCCATTTCTAAATATTCCCTTTTATTTAGTTCTTAACAAACGCATTGCAATGAAAAATAGAGTCATCGTGAATAATAGAGTAATTGTAGAGATGGCATTTATTTCTGGTGTCACACCGAATTTAATCATCGAATATACTTTTAAAGGTAATGTTGTTGACCCAACGCCAGAAGTGAAAAAAGCAATCATAAAATCATCCCAAGAAATTGTGAATGCCAAAAGTGCCCCTGCAATTACCCCAGGCATTATTAAAGGAAGAGTTATATAGCGCAAAGTCTTAAATGGTGTAGCTCCTAAATCCATTGCTGCTTTCTCTAAATCCATATCGAATCCAGCTAAACGGGTTCTTACAACTACCGCAACAAATGCAATATTAAATGAAACATGTGCAATAATAATTGAAAATAGACCTAAAATTAAATTGATAAATACATAGAATGATAACATGGCAATTGCCATAACAATATCTGGAATAATTATTGGCAAATGCAATACAGCATCTAAAATCTTCTTGCCAGGAAATCTAAATCTAACCATTCCAAGTGCCGTAAGAGTTCCAATAATTGTAGATAGAATTGTAGAGAAAAAACCAACTAATAGACTATTTCCAACTGCATTAAGTAATTCTGCATCTTTGAACAGGGTTTCATACCAATTAAAAGTAAATCCTGTCCAGACTGCATTGATTCTTTCCTGGTTAAATGAAAAGACCATCAAAATAATAATGGGGAAATAAAGGAAAGAATAAATCAATCCTGCATGAATATTAAAATATATTTTCCAAACTCTCACACTCATTATTTATTAGAATATAGTTTTTCACTTACAGTTTGCCCAAACCGCAAATATATCATAAGTAATATTAAGACAACAGCCATAACAATAAAGGATAATGCCGATCCGAAAGGCCAATCTCTTGCGGACAAAAATTGATCTTTTATTAGATTTCCTATCATCATACTTTTTGCACCGCCCAATAAATCGGGTATGATGAACGCTCCCAATGAAGGAACAAACACTAAGATCGAACCCGCGATAATTCCTGGTTTTGTCAAAGGAATAATAACTCTCCAAAATGTTTTAATTGGTGTTGCTCCAAGGTCCCTTGCTGCATCCAAATAATTCCGGTCAAGTTTTTCAATTGAGGCGTATAGTGGTAATATCATAAAAGGTAAGTAACCATACACCATACCAATCAATACTGCCTTGTCCGTAAACAAAATCTCAAAAGGTTTATTAATTAAATTCATCCATAGTAAAACATTGTTTAAAAAGCCTTCAGTTCTAAGAATTATCATCCATGCATAAATCCTAACCAGAAAATTAGTCCAGAAAGGGAGGGTTACTAAAAACAATAAGATATTTTTCTTCCTTTGAGATTGATTTGATATGAAATAAGCCAGAGGATAACCAATTATTAGGCAAATAAGAGTATTTAAAGAGGCAATATAAACAGTACGTAAAACTGCTTTTAAATATAAAGGGTCAATTACCCTATAATAATTATTAAAAGAGAAGACATACTCAATTCCGCCATATATACCTCTCTCAAAAAAGCTATAGACAAAAATTATTGTTAACGGTATCACAAAAAAGAACATTAACCAGAAAACGGCAGGAAATAAAAAAGTAAATTTTTGTGATAATTGTCTCAAATGTGCTATTCCTCAATTATAAAAGTGTTTTCTTTTTCCCATTCTAAATAAACAGTGCCGCCTTCCTGATGTGGAGCAGATTGGTTGTAACTCTGCTCCAATATTTTTACTGTTTGTCCTGAATTTATTTTAACCACATAATAAAGCATTATTCCTTTATATAGAATTTCTTCAATTCTCCCTTCGATTTGATTATACGCTTTTTTGATTGGTTGAGGTTCTTTATAAAGACGTATTTTTTCGGGGCGTACCGCTAGTATTAATTTCTGGTCTTGGTTTAACTCCCGGGTTATTTTACTGTGAATTACTAAATTGTTATCCAAAGTCAAGGTTACAGAATCATTATTAAACCTTAGATTATTACTTTCAAATAAATTACTCTCACCAACAAATTCAGCGACAAATCTTGTATTCGGCTTATTATAGACCTCATCAGGTGTTCCAATTTGCTCAATGTGTCCTGCATTCATTACGGCAATACGATCAGCCATTGTTAATGCCTCTTCCTGATCATGAGTTACATACACAAATGTCATTTCAAGTTTTTTCTGTAAATGTTTTAATTCCAGCTGCATTTGTTTGCGAAGTTTAACGTCTAATGCTCCTAAAGGTTCGTCCAATAAGAGTACCGACGGTTCATTTACCAATGCTCTTGCCAAAGCAACTCTTTGCTGTTGTCCACCACTAAGCTGATATGGCTTGCGCTTTTCAAATCCTTCAAGATCTACAATTGATAATATCTTTGTAACCTTATTCCGGATATCAGTATTCGAAAGATTCCTCATTTTTAAACCAAATGCCACATTATTATAAACATTGAGGTGGGGAAATAGTGCATAATTTTGGAAGACAGTATTAATGTCTCGTTCATAGGGAGGGAGATTGTCTAAGCATATATTATTTAAGAAGACAGAACCGCAATCAGTCTCCAATAATCCGGCAATAATGCGAAGCAATGTCGTCTTGCCGCAACCGCTCGGCCCAAGAATGAAAAATAACTCATTCTTTAGCACAGACAAATTAATTTTGTCACAAGCAATAGTAGAATGGTATTTCTTAGAAATATTTACGATTGATATTCCAATTTCACAACTAGACATTATTGAATAATTTATTTATATTTGTTTTAATTTTAGAATATTTGGACTCTGTTTATCATTTACTTATAGCTAGTGCATTTCAACGATTGGACAATATCAAGATTAAAGACCTGACCCTGTCCTTTCTTCGGCGCCGCGCCTGCCAAACTCTTGTACGTCGGGCAGGGATTTCGCCCGCAGGGCTCAACATCCTTGTAAGCATAAACATTTATTTAAGGTAACTTATCCACACAAAAGTCGTGGTATAGTTTTTATGCTGTTTGAATTGAATTGGATAATAATAAAGCATAAATTATTGAAGTCAAGGGAAAAGAGAGAGTTTGAAACACAATGGTCTTGTAATAAACCAGGATAACATTTATTTCATATCTTATTTACTGATCAGCTTAATACCATTATTCTCAATAGTAATAAGCCTTTTCCTGTAAATGGCGCCTATCGCTTTTTTGTACGTCTTCTTACTTACGCCGAACAGTTTATAAATAATTTCCGGAGAGCTTTTATCTGTTACTGGTAAAAAACCGCCTTTCTTCTTTAAGACATTAAGAATTGTCTCTGTTACATCACCGACTTTTTTATAGCCGGGTTTATGCAGGGAAAGATCTATTTTGTTATCGTCCCTTATTTTTTTGATGTATCCTTCTGTTTTCTGTCCTCTCTTTAATGGCTGAAACACTTCGTTAGAATAGAGTACTCCCCAATGCGTGCCATTTATAATTGCTTTGTAGCCTATATCGGTCTGATTGCATATCAGCAATTTTACTTCCTGACCTGCATGAAAGTTGCCCGGGGCGTTGTCAAGGTACCTGTCCAGCCTCGTAGTGGCAGTAATGCGATTACTTTGCTTATCGACATAAATCCTGACTATGTACGATTTATCTTTTTCCATAAGAGGACGTTGTTCACTGAAAGGTACCAGCAGATCTTTGGGTAAACCCCAGTCGAGGAATGCTCCGGCAGAATTAACCGCGACAACCTTCAGCAACGCAAAGTCACCTGCCATGGCATAGGGTTTTTCAGTAGTGGCAATAAGACGATCTTCGGAATCGAGATAGATAAAAACCCTGGTGTTATCATCAACTTTGCAATTTGCGGGAACATACCTGCGCGGCAGCAGGATTTCACCATACTCTCCTCCGTCAAGATAAACTCCGAAATCAACTTCTTTTACGACCCTTAAATTATTTAATACTCCAATCTCTGCCATGAATAAATTAATAAAAATCGGGCGTCATATTTCGCCACTTGACACAATCAGTTCCTCTAGATTTTTTTAAGGAAATATATTCTGTTTTGAGAACAACTATATACAGCAAGAAGCGTTCATGTTTCTACACTCGTGTAGACATCTGCATTTAAGATAACTTATCCACATCTAAATATGTGGTATAGTTTTTATGTTTTTATCAGAAATGGAACGGGATATAGTCAGAAAGAGGTTGTTGATCATCTTGGAATGCACTACTCAACTATAAGCAGATTGATAAGTAAAGAATCTGAAATATCAAGAAACAAGACCCTGGCCATCCTTTCTTAACTTTTTTCTAAAACGGTCATAGGAGACGCTTCATAATCATTTGCAGACAACCTTTCGATTAAATGAAAACTGAACTTTGACCTCTGCGGGTTTTCCGCCGATCTCAAGCACCGGGTATGCAAGAAAGTTGATCGGTCCTGTTACCGGGCCCGGGTCAACGACAAGATCCCGTCCCCGGCTTAATTCAATGCGGTTTGCCGGATGACGACCAAAATAATAACTGGCCAGATTAGAGTACTTGTCAGCTTCGCTGATGTCAACAGGCCACCATTTCCCCTCCGCATAAAACTCTGCCCAGCAATGATAACTGTGGATTCCTCCTTCATCCCGGGAAGAAGGGATTGCCGCTCCGATGGCAAAACGTGCCGGGATGGAGATACTTCTCGAGAGAGCGATGAAGTAAGAGTGAAAATCAGTACAGTTTCCTGTTTTCACATTACAGGCGTAAACGGCATCACCCTGCCCCCAGCCCTTGCCGTTTCTGATATAGCGCATACTGTCGATGACGTGGTCGTATATGGCTCGGGCACGCACGAGATCTCCATCCTTCCCTTCAACAACTTTCTCAGTAATGCTTTTGAAATCTTCATTGAGAGGTACCAAACGATCCGGACTTAAATATTTCTCCGGAGCCGGCAGAGGTTCGGCATAAGCGTCCTTTTCAATTCTTCGGACGTGAAAAAGAAGCTCGACATTTTTTTTGCTGTCTTCCTGGTCAAGGTTAACTAAAAGAATTTGGTTGCCGTATTTCTGATCTTTTAAGATTTGCCTTTTTCCGGGAATCTCCATGGAACTTACCTCGACCGTTTGGAAAGCATCCGAAGTCGGCAGGGGGAGCCACATACGGGCGGGTTCCGTTATTTCAGGCAATGTGACCATGTATAGAAAATCAAATTCGTCATGACCGATGAGCACCTCTAAAAGGTTTTGGGATGCTTTTTCAACTGAAACCCGGTGCCAGGTCTTGTCTTCTTTTTGTTCCCATGCGTAAAAAGGCTGACCATTGATCTTGTGGACCGTTGTTTCAGTAACCGCCATTGAACCGGGATCACCTGCAAGAAAAAAATCGACATCATATAAATCGCCTTCAATGTCTGCGACATCTACACAGGCAAAGTGGTAACGCGGGCCCAAATTTGCAAGGTATTCGGTGTGAACACGAACCAATTTAAGTCTGAGTTCTTTCTTATTGAATGGAAGTTTAAAAAAACCATCCCCTAAGCGGGTTTGCTCTTCAATATAGAGTTCTATGCTGGTTTGAATATCCGCAGTGACCACATTAGGAACAGTAGAGATTCCGGTAAAACCAGTGGTTTGAGTTATACTGAAGGTTCCCAGCGTCAGTAATACAATAAAAGAAATACGGCATATTATCATTTGCTTTCTTATCCGTGTTATTTACTCATTCGCGGTATTTACATAATTAGACTTTTACTTAGGATGCTCAGCCTTTGGATGTTCTGATTTTGGGTGCTCTTCCCCAGATTCCTCTTCCCCAGATTCCTCTTCCCCGGATTCTTCTTCCTCAGATTCTTCTGACTTAGGATGCTCTTCTTTAGAAACATCCGCCTTAGGCGCTTCAGCCCTTGGATGTTCTGATCCGGGATGTTCGCCTCCCTGAACCTTCCAATTCATGACGCATAGAGTCATAATGGTGGCAACAAAAACAAGTGTTAGTAATTTTTTCATGTCGTCTCTCCTTTCTTTAGAAAGATTTAAATATCCTAATAATATAAAATCGTATTTTCGAATTGTTAAAACTACTAAAAAGTCTTTTGATTTACAAGAATTATATTTGGCATTGAATTAAATTATAGAAACATCATTAAATGGTACGCATCCTGACATTTGATAAAATATGATTGATTTTATATTTTAGAACTTTGTTTTTGTTCAAGCAAGAGACAAATCGACCTGTCATTGACTCTACTATCTATATTTAAATCTTAAGTATTCATTTAGTTCTTCTGAATCCTGTTCTTCTTCAGAGTTAGCATAAAGGAAGCTTAAAACACTATAGTAAGGGAATATACGAATCAGCAACGCTCCTCCAGTTTTTCCTCGGCTTCTGATTTCCTCAAATACAAAGGGACTAATGAATTAATTTCGCAACGCTCGCCCTGTTCATATCTTTCCAATCCCAGCCTGGCAACATCAGCCGCATCAGCAATGCCCAAGTTTTTATCCTCTGATATTGTGAGCTCTTTTTGTGCGAAGATATCTTTATAGGGCGGTACGCCATCGCCGAAGATTAAGGCAGACTCAGGCAAAATATCAATAAGTTTGTCCGGAGTAATAATTAAATAATCTGTAATCCTTTTGTTTCTGCTATTATTTCTGTCATAAACGCACGCATAGACTTTCTTTCTCTTTGCATCTAAAACAGGACAAATATTTTTAACATCATCTTTAACGTTTTCTGCCAGGACGTCCAGGGTTGGGACATCAATAACAGGTTTTCCCAAGCCGTATGCAAGGGTTTTTGCACATGTTACACCAATCCTTAGGCCCGTATAGGAGCCGGGCCCGATACTGACAGCGATAAGGTCTATATCTTCCGGTTTCCATTTGATTTTGTTAAAGACATTTTCCAGTGAAGAAACAATCTCTTTGACATGGTTTGAGGCTTTTCCAAACGTTTGCCTGCCAACTACTGTATTGCCGTCACAAACCGCAACGCTTCCGATAGACCCTGATGTTTCAATTCCTACTACCTTCATATCGAATGAGTATATATTTAACGATCTTTTTATTCAAGGGATAATGTTTGTGCTATTGGGTTATATGTCATTGTGTAGATAGAACTTGACACACATAACGCCTTTGGGATATATTACCTCGAAATTGTTCTAAAACATTTAAAATTAATGAGCTATGGCGATTAAGAAAGCATGGGGAGGAAGATTCAAAAAGAAGACGGCTTCTTCAGTTGAGTCATTTACAGAATCTATATCCTTTGATAGTCGTTTGTATAAGTACGATATTGAAGGGAGCATAGCGCATACCACGATGCTTGCGAAATGTAACCTGATAACGAACATGGAAAAAGATGCGATTATCAAAGGGTTAAGGGGTATCCTGAACGATATTGAAGCCGGCAAGCTGAAGTTTAAGACAGAACATGAAGACATTCACATGAATATTGAATCTGCTCTGGTGAAACGTATCGGTAAGGTAGCAAAGAAACTCCATACGGCCAGAAGTAGAAATGACCAGGTGGCTTTGGATTTGAAACTCTGGGCCCGTGACCAGATCCGGGAAATAATAAATGTAATTCTTAATTTGCAACTGGAAATTATTACAAAAGCCAAACCTGTATGGCGAGGAATATTACCGGGCTTTACTCACCTTCAACATGCTCAGCCTATTTTGGTTGGTCACTATTTCCTGGCTTACGTAGAGATGCTGGAGCGGGACCGCACGAGACTATGCGATTGTCTGAAGCGTCTGAATAAATCTCCGCTTGGTGCGTGTGCTCTGGGTGGTACGACTCTCAATACAAAACCTGAGATTACCAGTAAGCTCCTGGGTTTTGATTCCGTTTTTGATAACAGTCTTGATGCTGTTAGTGACAGAGACTTTTGCCTGGAATATGCTGCTGCATTGTCCATTATTTCAATGCATCTTTCACGGTTCAGTGAAGAGTGGATTATCTGGTCAAGTCAGGAATTTGATTTTCTGGATATTGATGATTCTTACTGTACAGGTTCGAGCATTATGCCGCAGAAGAAAAACCCGGACGTGCTTGAGCTTATCAGAGGGAAATGCGGCCGTGTATATGGCAACCTGGTTTCTCTGTTGACGATGATGAAAGGCTTGCCGCTCTCCTACAACAGAGATATGCAGGAGGATAAAGAGGCGATATTCGATTCATCAGATACGGTGAAGAATTGTTTGTCCATCCTTAAAGAACTGATAAACAATACTGCTCTGAAGCTTGACAATATGGAAAATAGCTGCAGAAAGGGGTTTCTGGATGCTACGGTTCTGGCAGAGTATATGGTTGAGAAGGGAGTTCCTTTCCGGGAAGCTCACGAGATTGTAGGAAAGATAGTTGGGTTGTGCGGAAAAAGCGGTAAAGAATTGAGTGATGTAAGCATAAAAGATTTTAAACTATACTCTCCTTTGATTGATAAAGATGTTTACAAAATCCTGGGAGTGAAAAATTATATTAAACAATTTAAAAGCCACGGTTCAACTTCCCCTAAGTCAGTACAGAAACAGATTAGTACATGGGAGAAGAAACTGAAAAGACGGATAGCTGAATTTCAAAACGTATAGTTTCAGACAAATTTATATTAAAATACAGTTGTTAATTTTATAAAAGGCTAAAGCCTTAACTCCATAGGAATTTAGGCTTTAGCCTTTTATTTCAATACTTTTTTAAGAGAACTTTTAATACTTGGAGAAAGAAATGACTAGTTTTGATTTCTTTGAATACCGGAAGAATGAATTGTTCTGTGAAGATGTAAGAGTAAAAGAAATAGTAGAGAAAGTTGGGACTCCGGCGTATGTTTACAGCAAGAATTCTATCCTGACGCATTTTAATGAAATCAGGGATGCCTTTTCAGAAGTAGAACCCCTGATATGCTTTTCCGTTAAGTCCAACTCGAATTTGTCAATCTGCAAGGTACTGGCTGATGCCGGCGCCGGGTTTGACGTTGTTTCGGGCGGAGAACTGTTCAGGGTACTGGAGCTGGGTGTAAGCCCTGACAAGATTGTTTTTGCAGGAGTCGGCAAGACCTCTGAGGAGATAAAATATGCGCTGGAAAATGATATCTTCATGTTCAATGTCGAGTCCCCATCAGAACTGGCCAATATTGACAGGATTGCAAAAGAGTTGAA
>CAKKPF010000112.1 GCA_919901575.1 Candidatus Brocadiaceae bacterium | reverse complement strand
AAAGTTGTTTAGCCGATAAAGAAGGTGTATTTTCAGGGGTGAATTGTGTTGCCTTATAGTGTTTTTTCGGTTTGTGACTTTACGATTTTACTAATAAGTTTTTTGTAAGGGAAATTCTTGCCGGGACATGCTGTGCCTTTTTGGACTACCTGATTATGCATGATGACGTTTGATTCGGGTATTTTATATCTTTTTGAAACGTAGTCAACCAGGCTCACAAGAGATCTGAATTGATTTTTTGTGGGCTTATTATCCTCTTCAAAATTTCCAACAAGACAGATGCCGATAGCGATTCGATTAAGGTTCATATCGGCGGTATGTGCGCCATGAATCTGTTTTGTCCATCTTTCACCCACTTCAATCTCGCCATTGCCTGAGCCGTTGCCGTTGCCAATAACGAAATGATAGGCCAGGCCGTGCGGCCACTTTCTTTCTTCTCTGTGATATCTGCCAAAGCGCTTTGCATTTCCTTTGTCAGTAGCGCTGTGATGTAGTACAATGTATTTCCATTCGTTTTCGTTTACGTCTACCTTACATAATTTTTCAATATCTATAGCGAATTGTCTTTCTTTCCCAATAAACTGCAAGTAAATGAAAAGCCCTATTGCAGTAACATACATAGCAATTGAAAATATTATAACGTGCCGTTCAACTATCTTCATTATGTTGATTTATTATATTGAACAGTTACTATACTTAAGTGGGGCAGAAAAACGCATTTTATAAAATCCTAAAGGATTAACTCCAATTAGCTAACATACCAGGAGTTAAGGTTTTAGCCTTTTATTTCCTTACATGTTAAAGAAATCGAAAAATCACGGTTTATAGCCCTGTTGAGTATAGCAGACTGTAGCGGAAGGCTTCCTGCCCCCGCCAGAACGGCTTTCAGGCTGTTTGTCGGGCTGGCCCAGAAAGGCTGATCAGGCGGGTAGCCTTTCATCATAATGTAGCAATCATAGAAATGGAATCTGGTCTCCGCTACGCTTAATTCAATGGCATTGCTTGAACAAGGGCGAAACCATAAACGTTGCTCCGGACGCACGACCTACATCGTCACGCCTGCCCCCGCCAGAATGACGTTGTCGGGCTGGCGCCAAGCGTTCGGGCGGGGGGGACGATGTACTCCATAAAAGGCAGGAATGGTCACCAATGTCCAATATTTTTCCCTCTCGGGTAGTAAGGACATCAAAAAAAACCTATTGACACCATTCTATAGAAATTTTAGAACATAAATCAAGATTAATATGCCTGTAAATCAATGCTTAACTTGACACTTTATCATTATTGTGATAGGATTCAGCAAGAATATCAATATTTGTGCTATATGTAAGGGGTTATATTGTAATGATTTATGAAAGATTTGCTGAAATTGTATTGGACATACCTCTGAATAAGAAATTTCACTACAAGGTCCCGCCATCCTCTACAAATCAGTTAGAAATTGGTAAAAGGGTTAAAGTCCCTTTCGGGGGAAGGACAGCCGTAGGGTATTGTGTTGGATTCACCGATATATCGGACGTTAAAACAACAAAGGACATAATACACGTAATCGATAAAGAACCTATCTTAAATTCTAAGATGTTAGGAGTTGCGGAATGGATGGCCAATTTCTATTTTTGCGGCTGGGGTGAAGCTTTAGAGACCTTTCTTCCCTCTGTTGTGAAGAGGGGCATTAAAACCAGGACAATAAGTGTTGTCAGATTATGTAAAGATGGCGCCTCTGTAAAAGAGATGATTTCCACAATCAAAAAGAGAGCGCCAAAACAGGCAAGAGTGCTGGAGGTACTTACTGAAGTAGGCGAAATAACGGTTCCGGAATTAGCAAGTATAAGCAAGTGCAATACTGACAGTCTTTACAGGCTTCGAGATAGAGGTTTAATTACTCTTGATAAAAGAAAAGTTAACGATTCCCTCTTTGCCGGAAAACACTTCAAGAAAACATGCCATTTGCAGTTAACCGGAGAACAGGAAATAGCTGTTAACCTCATCAAGAGAAAATTAAGGGAAAGACAGATTGGCGCTATTTTGTTGAAAGGGGTTACAGGAAGCGGCAAAACAGAAGTTCATCTGCAGGCAATCTCAGAAGTGATTACTATGGGACGGAAGGCAATAGTTCTGGTTCCTGAGATATCTCTCACGCCACAGACGATTGAAAGGTTCAAATCCCGTTTTGATAGAGTGGCTGTCCTGCATAGCAGCTTGACTGACAGGCAGAGAAGCGATCAATGGTGGGATATTAAGAATGGTAATGCGGACGTTGTTATTGGCGCACGTTCAGCAGTATTTGCCCCTTTAGAAAATGTGGGATTGATCGTAATTGACGAAGAGCATGAGAATACGTTCAAGCAGGACACCTCCCCGCGTTATAATGCCCGTGACGTTAGCATGATCAGGGCAGAATATGAGAATGCCCTGGTTGTGCTTGGTTCCGCTACGCCGTCTCTTGAGAGTTTCTATAATGCCGTTATTGGTAAGTATGAATGTGTCACCCTGAAAAATCGGGTTGGGCATAAACCACTTCCCAGGGTGGAAGTAATTGATATGCGGCTTGAAAAGTACAGGGGTAAAAACCAGAAATATATATCTGATTAACTGGAACTTTGTATGAAACAGAGTCTTTCTAAAAAGGAGCAGGTGCTGTTGTTTTTGAACAGGCGCGGATTCTCGCCTTTTATAAGTTGTAGAAGATGTGGATTTGTACTAAAATGTAAAAGGTGCGATATATCTATGACTTATCATAAGCAGAAGGATGCCGTAATATGTCATTATTGTTTTTCGGATGAACCTGTTCCGGTAAAATGTCCTGAATGCTGTTCTCCCGGCATAAGTTTTCTGGGTGTTGGGACAGAAAGGATGGAGGAAGACGTCAGGGCCATGTTCCCCCAGTACAAACTTTTGAGGATGGATAGCGATACCATGAGGGGAAGGGATTCTCATGAGAAGGCATTAAGCGCCTTCGGGCGCGGCGATATAGATATACTTCTGGGCACTCAAATGATCGCAAAAGGCCTTGACTTTCCGAATGTTACATTGGTTGGAGTTCTTTCCGCTGATACGATTGTCAATATGCCTGATTTCCGGGCAGGTGAGAGGACTTTCCAACTGCTTTGTCAGGTAGCGGGAAGAACCGGAAGAGGCCATAAAGGAGGACGGGTTATAGTTCAAACTTATAATCCGGAGCATTACAGTATTAAGTATGCTGCTTTACATGATTATGATGGGTTTGCCAAAAAAGAACTTGAATATAGAAAGCAACTTTATTATCCTCCATATGGACGATTGGCCAGAATTGTATTACGTGGAAAGAAGGACCAGGACGTTAAAGAGAGAGCCGCGGATATTGCAGAAAAATTGAAAGAAGCAATACGATTGACTACCGGAATGGCTCAGTCAGAAAGGTACAAAAATAAAGTGGGAATTTTGGGGCCTGCGCCTGCGCCGATTGCCAGGGTTAAAGACAAATACAGGTGGCACTTAATTGCTAAGGCGGATAATTCTGAAAAACTGCGTGCGATTTTAAAAAGTATTGAGAATGAAAACAGACATTCAAAAAGGGTCCAGATTATGATTGATGTGGATCCGTATATGTTGTTATGAGGTGTTAAAATGCCGGAAAATGGATTTAGTGCTGAAAAATTTTTTGGAGATGGCGGCGGGCTGACATATAGTGATTTTATCCTGTTGCCTGGCCATATAGGCTTCCCTACAAATGAGGTTGATCTGGAAACAAACCTCACAAGAAATCTCAGGATCAAAAGACCTCTTGTCAGCTCTCCTATGGATACCGTAACGGAGTCAAAAATGGCTATCTATCTGGCTCTACTTGGTGGAATAGGAATTATACATTATAATAATACTATTGAAGAACAGGCCAGGGAAGTCAGGTTGGTAAAAAGGTTTGAAAACGGATTTATTACTGACCCTGTAACACTCAGTCCTGAAAATACCATTTCAGATGTAGACAAAATTAAAAAGACATACGGTTTCTCCGGTATACCGATAACTGAAGATGGGACATTAAAAACTAAATTAACAGGCATAGTTACAAGGAGAGATATTGATTTTGAAATAGATAGAACAAAAAAATTACGTGAAGTTATGGTTACCAGTCTCGTTACGGCAAACGCCGGCATTCCCCTCGCAGAAGGGAATAAAATACTAAAGGAGTCTAAGAAAGGCAAGCTGCCTTTGGTAGATAAAAATGGACGTCTTGTATCCTTAATGAGCAGGACGGATTTATTGAAGAATGAAGATTTTCCTTTTGCCTCAAAGAATAAAGAAAAACAGTTACTGGTCGGAGCCACAGTTTCAACACGGGATGAAGACAGGGAGAGGCTTAAAGAACTGGTAGATGCGGGAGTAGATATAGTAGTGATTGATGCTTCTCAGGGAGACTCAATTTATCAGCACAAAATGATAGAGTATTTAAAGAAGAATTACCCGAACATAGAAGTCATAGGCGGAAACGTTGTAACGGCTAAACAATGTAAATCTCTTATTGATAAGGGAGTGGATGCGCTTCGTATAGGGATGGGTTCAGGTTCTATCTGTATTACACAGGATGCCATGGCGGTAGGAAGGGCCCAAGGCTCTGCGGTTTACCACTGTGCGAAGTTTGCAAGAGAGTATGCGGGAATACCCGTAATTGCGGACGGAGGGATAGCAAACATAGGTTACATAGTTAAGGCATTATCATTAGGGGCGAGTACCGTAATGCTTGGCGCA
>CAKKPF010000111.1 GCA_919901575.1 Candidatus Brocadiaceae bacterium | reverse complement strand
CTCTTTTGTGCCTGCAGAGATGGTTGAAGCTTTAATAAATCATTTTTCATGTTGACGTATAAGAATAGATGAAAGATTAAAGTGTGAAAATAATGAATCAAATAATTCCAAAAGGAAAGCATGAAAATCAGGAATTGGGGTTAAAAGAAAAATGTATAGAAGAATATACTCTTATTTGTATAATACCATTACTCTATTACGTGTCCACCAGGGGGTTTAGCATACTTACACAATACATTGGCAAAGCAATGAGTAAAGTGGTTTATGATAAGTTAGAAGATGGTAGTTTTCCCGGTAAAATTCCTCAGTGTCCGGGTGTAATTACTTTTGGGAAAACGTTGTATCAATGCCAGCAGGAATTAAAATCTTCTCTTGAAGGATTGCCGAAAAGAAAGGCTTAAAGTAATTTATGAACATAAAACAAAATATTGATTATTGGCTCAAATCAGCGTCCCATGATATGGAAGTGGCAGAAACTCTGTTTCAAAATCGGAAGTACGACTGGTGTTTATTTATAGGGCATCTGGTTATTGAGAAAGTCCTCAAGGCATTTTATGTAAGAGATAAACAAGAAATGCCACCAAAGATTCATAATCTGGTAAAACTTGCCGAAAATACAAAACTTTCCTTGACAGAAGACCAATTTGCCTTCTTGGCTGATGTAAATGATTTTAGTATTGAGGCTAGATATCCTGACGCTAAATTCAGTTTTTATCAGACCTGTACCAGGGAATTTACCGAAGGACAGTTTTCAAAGATAAAGGAGATGTATAAATGGCTCTTGTCTCAGATGAAATAATGGAAAAAGTAAAAAAATTCCTCAACATGGTTTCTAATAGCGGACTTCATATCGAAAGGGCTATAATATTCGGCTCCTATGCAAAAGGGAAAGCTGGCAAATGGAGTGATATTGACGTCGCTTTGGTCTCAAAGGACTTCACAGGTGTTAGATTTTATGACAGAAAAAAGCTTAATCGATGTTTAATAAAAATAGATTCCAGAATAGAACCACATCCTTTTACGACAGAAGATTTTACCAGAGATAATTTATTTGTAGATCAGATATTAAAAGATGGTATAGAAATTTACACAATAGGAACAACTGTAAAACCATATCGTAAATCCTCATAATCTGTGTTCATCTGTGTCCAAATGTAAATTCTGAAACTTATACGTTTTACATCCCACTATGCAAGAAAGATTCTTGGTCTTAGGAAAAGCAGGCAGCGGCAAGACGCATCTTATCCTTCAAAAATTTCTTCATTATGTTAAGAAACACGAAGAAGATAACGTAATCTTTATCCTGCCAACCCACAGTCAGGTTGAACATCTCAGAGACCATATCTTAAGAACATCAAAATTTAATGGTTATCTTGACACAGGGCTTGTCACCTTCTCCGGACTGGCAAATAAAATACTTGATAGTGTTTATAACACGACTCTGCAAAAACCGCTTAATGAAAGTGAGAAGGACCTCATCCTTTCAGACATACTTAAAGACACCGATAAAGGCTACTTCTCTGAAGTTTCAGGTTATGCAGGATTTAAAAGCACCTTTCTGAATTTTGTAAGAGAGATCAAAGAAAATTCACTTGATCCACTGTCCTTTAAGGAAGTACTCAAAACAATACAAACCGGCAAGGGCCATTCACCCCTAAACCTGAAATGCAACGAACTGGTAAAACTTTATGAGCGCTATCAACAAGCTCTGAACAAGAAGGGTTTGATGGACAAGGAAGATTTCCTGGCGCAAGCCCTGTCACGCTTGAACAAGGATATTTTCTCTGAAGTTGAGCTATTATTAATAGACGGCTTCCACGATTACACACAACTTGAACTAAAATTCATAAAGAAATTAACCTCTCTTATACCGAACGTTTACGTCACTCTACCTTATCAAACTTCTGATCCTGCATCACCCGCATTCCAGGCTTCTCACAAGACATATTCCAGACTTGCCTGCCTGTGCGGAACACGCAGACAGGCAGAATTAGGCCTCCAGGAATTGCGGCTTGAGGAGAACAGGAGAACACCCTGCCAGATGTTAAGGCACATTGAAGCAAATATATTCTCCCCTTACAAGAGATCGTTCTCACCTGAACCTGAGCATTCGGACACGTCATTACAGATTACGGCCGCTGCAAACGTGCAGGATGAGGTGGAACAAATCGCCCGCGTGATAAGGAAACTGACTTACCCGCCTGAACCTATTCGGGCAGGTAGAGATGGATACACTTTCAGTCAAATAGCCGTAATATTCAGAAATATCGAGAAGTATCAGGATATCGTAGAAGACACGTTCACAAGGTTCAGCATTCCGGTAAGAATTTATGGCAAGAAATCCTTAAAAGACAATCCACTGATCAAGGCCATAATAAATACCACAAGTATTTTTACAAACAAATGGCAAGACGAAGCGGTCTGGAAGGTACTGAAATCTAACACAGGCATAGACAGAAACCTTATAAATAAACTGGAACAGGAATACTTAAAAAGAGGCAACATAAACGATTACAATAAATGGCTGGGACTTACCTCGATCCCTGAATTAAAGCCTGTTAACAATTTCCTGAAACAACTCAAGAAAATTTTCACCAACCTGGAAGGCAGACATCCATTCAGCTATTATTGCAAATACTATATTGACATCGCAAACCTGTTTTACAAACCGGCATTCGCCCCATTCAGGGAATCTATTGATGAAGCCAACATTAACACCTCTGAAGGAAATCATCATCAGGAAATCTCAGATTTAATCAAATCAGATGCAGGCGCCCTGAAGGAATTCATGGCAATTCTTAATAATAACACCCTGGATGAACTTTCCAGGGATACGGAAACCATTACATTTGAAGAATTCAATCACATCCTTGATTCACAGGTGGCTTTAACATCATACAGGAAAGTAGACAGAAGGAAAGAGGTGGTTAATGTTATCAATGTCCTGGAAGCCAGACAGTGGGAAATACCCGTCGTCTTTGTCGGAGGCCTGCTCGAGAAAGAATTTCCCAGACAGGTACGGGAAGACCTGTTCCTGAAGGATTTTTACAGAAAAAAACTGAATGCTACGGGAAAGATAGCCCTGAGAGAGGCATCCGGGCAGATGGACGAAGAGAGATACCTGTTCTACATAGCAGTTACGCGCGCAAAGGAGAGGCTTTATTTATCATATCCGTCAGCGAACAGCATCGGCAATCCAACGCTGCCGTCCTTTTTCCTTTCTGACATACAAAAGTTATTCCCGGAAAAAATACTTCAAGGAATCACAATCCAGAGAAACCTTTCCAGGATGATTCCCGAACCGGAGGACATCATTACTTGTACCGATTCAAAAAGCTTTGTCTATTACCACCTTAATACGCCTTATGTATCTGAAAAGGAACAAACCAAAAAGGATATCGCACTCTGGCTATACAACAATACAGAAAATGACGCTTCACTCAGGAAAGAGCTTTGCTCATTAACTAAACTGATAGATTCCTACAACAACCTGAAGCTTAAACTTTTTGATAAAAAGATAGTAAAGAAGATTAATGAAATAAGTACAAGGTTTTCACCCACAAGATTGAAGGACTATGCTCAGTGTCCTTATAAATATTTTGGCAGTTCCACACTAAAACTCAGGCAGGCCATTCCTAAATCCCTGGATTTACTAATGCAGGGAACCATCATCCATAAGGTTCTTGAGGAATATTTTAAACATGCGCAAAAAAAAGACATCACAGAAATATTTAATGACGATTTTGATCAAAAAACAAGGGGAATGATTATAGGTTTTGAAGAATGGAAGATTAAAAATGAGATGCTTAAGACTCTTTTGACATTTGAATCTATGGAAAGCGAGTCTGATTCATCAACATTCAAACCTTCCATATTTGAAGCGAAATTTGGAGGCGAAAACCAAAAACACCTGGAAATAAGTGATGGTAAGAATGGTAACATCGAAATCTCCGGCAAGATTGACAGGGTTGACATTTCAGAAGTTAATGAAGAAAAAGTCGGCATAATTATTGACTATAAATACGGACAAACAGAATTTAAGTTAACGGAACTTGAAGAAGGCCTTGATTTACAACTGCCCATCTACATACTTGCCTTGAGAGATGTGTTTAAGATTGTTCCCATCGCCGCTGAATTCTACGCACTGAAAACCTCTGAAAAGACTGGAATTTACAACCGGGAATTAATTGACAAACTTAAGCTCAATATAAAACCAGCTAAGAAATCTCTTTCCGTTGATAGTAAAGAATTTAACAAACGGCTGGAAGATGCAGAGAACCATATTCTGCAATTCTCAAGAGAAATTCGTAATGGAAGAATTGAACTTGCTCCGGCAAATATTGATCGTTGCGGTGAGGGAAACTGCGATTTCGCAAACGTCTGCCGGATTGATAAATGGAAATTGAGGTAGATGCAAGGATTATGATTAACAAACTTACTGATTCTCAAATAAAAGGTGTGGAGACTACGGACAGAGATATCTGTGTTGTAGCGGGACCGGGCTCGGGGAAGACACATGTACTTGTGGAACGATTTGCGAACCTTGTAACCGAACACAACGTATCAATCAATGAGATCCTCACTCTTACATTTACAGAGAAAGCGGCAAACGAGATGAAGATAAGAACCGCCAGGTTGTTCGAACAGAAAGGAATGGAGAAGGGACGCCAGGAGATAGAGTTTGCGTACCTTTCCACCATCCATAGTTTTTGTGCCCGATTACTCAGAGAAAATGCAATAGAAGCGGGCATAGACCCCCAATTTCGCGTTATGGACGAACTCGAAGCGGGTAGGGTCAAAGAACAAACACTGGAAGATACACTTAGAAAGTGGGCAGAGGAAAAAACCCTGGATATATTCCTGAACGACATATTCTGGAAGCAAACAGACTCCAAAAAGAGCAGTATGAGGTTTTCCTTGAATGACTT
>CAKKPF010000110.1 GCA_919901575.1 Candidatus Brocadiaceae bacterium | reverse complement strand
CATTTAAATGGAAAACATAATAGTAGGCATTACGGGAGCCAGCGGCGTAGTTTATGGGCAGCGCCTTTTGCAGGCTTTGAGCGATAAACCGTATTCTGTTCACTTAATTGTATCAGAAGCTGCTGTAAAAGTGATAGAAAGTGAATTAAATCTCTCCTTAAACCTGAATAAGTTCGACATCAGCAAATTTATAGATAGAAAAGACCACCGTGTAACTTATCACCACATATCAGATATTGCAGCATCCATCTCAAGCGGTAAATTGAAAACCAGGGCAATGATTATAGCGCCATGCAGTATGAACACCCTCTGTGCAATAGCAAATGGGATTGCATCAAATCTTATTCAGCGCGCCGCCAGTGTAACTTTGAAAGAGGGAAGAAAATTGATCGTAGTACCCCGTGAAACCCCATTAACGCCAATTCATCTGGAAGGTATGTTGAAATTGTCAAAGGCACAAGCTTGTATTCTTCCTGCCATGCCAGGATACTACCTCAATCCGACAACTATAGATGACCAGATAGACTTCATAGTAGGAAAGATTCTCGACCATATTGGCATAGAATATCTGCCATATACGAAAAAAGGCTATGGCGAATGGGATTACCTGAGTTCAGAATTGATGATTACATAAGCCCGCAATATGTAAATAATTACCATAAAATTTAAATTCAATATGGATGACAATAATAAAAAAAGCAGGGTAGGTTTCTGGATTGCAACTTCACTGGCAATATTCTTTTTTCTTTGTTGTGTAGTGTTACTATCTTCGTTGATGGGGCTTCTCATAATAAAGAGCGCTCTTTCACCACATGAGAAAGAAGGAAAGATAGAAAAACTGGATGAAACCTTAATAGAAGGAACAGGCGCCGACAAAATACTTATAATCCCCATAAATGGCATTATTACAGCGCAATCATCCAGAAAACTTTTCCAGGAAACACCAAGTATCGTTGATAGCGTGAAACAGCAACTTGAGCAGGCACGTGATGATAATGGTGTAAAAGCTGTGATATTGGAAATTAACAGTCCTGGCGGCGGAATAACAGCAAGTGATATAATTTATAAAGAAATCCTGGAATTCAAAGAAAAGACAAATAAAAGAATAATAGTCAGTATGCAGGACGTTGCGGCATCAGGTGCTTATTATATTTCGGCTGCCGCTGACAAAATCATCTCTCATCCAACGACAGTTACCGGAAGTATAGGTGTAATCATGCCTCTTATTAATATAGCTAATCTGGTAGAAAAATATGGTATTGAAGATACTTCAATAGAATCAGGAAATATGAAGAGTATAGGTTCGCCGCTAAAAAAGATGTCTGACGAGGAGAAAAAGGTTTTACATGACATAGTTTACGAAATGTATACAAGATTTTTGAATGTTATTGCAGATGGCAGAAACATGAAAATAGAAGATGTTAGAAAACTGGCTGATGGTAGAATCTATACCGGTAAACAGGCACTTGAAAATGGTCTGGTGGATCAACTGGGTTATATAGATGATGCGATCACTTTAGCCAGGGAGATGGCAGGTTTAAAGGATGCAAAAATTATAAAATACAAAAGAACGCTTAATCTGGCGGAAATCTTTGCAGGCTCAATGGATAATTTATTTGGTAATCGTACAGTCACGATTGGCATACACGCCTCGGCAACAGATGATGATTTCCCGAGATTTATGTACTTATGGACCGGATACCAGCAGAATTATCTCTTCAAATGGCCCGCATTTAATTGAAAATCCACAAATCATAATTTTCAAATATCCACAATAAATAGTTGTTAAAGACCTGACCGATAAAATTATTTAAAATGAAGACAGAAGGCTTACAAACAAAACAGAAAGATCATAAACGATCTTTAGGACTGGTGAAACAGTTGATAATACTGGCATTAATCCCTGCCCTGATAGTGGGTGGATTCATGTCAATTCTTCTGTTTCATGAACTGGATTCGAAGAAGCAGGCTGATCAGATCAGGAGCATAGCTGATTATATGGTGGCAGCCAACCAGGTTGTTCACCAATTGCAAAAAGAGCATGGTGCATCAGCCGGATACATCGCCAGTAATGGAAATAGTATGACCGACATAATGGAGAAACAAAGGCATCTTACAGACAAATATTATACTGTTTTGGAAAAGAACATAAAATCATTGGATATGGGAAAATTAGGCTACAAGTTTGCCAGGCAACTCAATACTTCCTCAAGAAATCTTTGGAAACTGCCTTCTATCAGGGAAAAGGTTAAATTATTGTCAATTGAGAAGGATGAATCTAATGAACTCTACTTCGAGATGATAGAAGATATCATAGGAACATTTCAGGAAGCAAGTATAATTGTTAAAAATTCTAAACTTTCATTCCCATTTACTGCCTTCGTCAATTTCATCATGGCCAAAGAAATGGTTGCTGTAGAAAGAGCAATAATGATGGGTTTTGCAGCCGAAGATAAACCCGTCACCCAAATAGATATGCACAGATGGATGCAGGTATCAAAAGGACAGGATGCATTACTCGCAACGTTTAAGTACCAAATGACCGAGGATATACTAAAAGAGTTTCACACAAAATTAAGCGAAGCCAACATTAAGGATGTAACAGATATACGTATGCAAATCAGTAAAAACCTTGAGAAAGGAGAGTTTGGGCTGAAACCGGAGTACGTCTTTGCCGTCACAACAAGACGAATAGACGATCTGAAAAAGGTTGAAGATGCTCAACTCCAGGAGATTCTTAAGAATGCAACTAAATTATCCGCCGAGAAAATGGTTTCAGTCATAATTTACACCGGGATGACTGGCGGGTCAACAGTGGCAATGTTTATATTGTGCTTCCTTATTACGCGAAGCATAACTGGACCGATCTCCATGCTGTCAAAAGCAGCTAAACGTGTCGCAGAAGGACAACTCGATCATAATATTGAAATAAAATCCAAAGGTGAAATAGGTGAATTAGCAGATAGCTTTAATGA
>CAKKPF010000109.1 GCA_919901575.1 Candidatus Brocadiaceae bacterium | reverse complement strand
AAAATTGATACATTTACAAGCGAAAAAACGTTTGACAAAATGCCAGGGCTAACAGCACCAGATGAGACAGAGCAGGATCTCTCAATAGAAGAACTCACAGAAAGGGGAATCTCATATTACGACCAGGGAATGATTAATAAGGCAATTGAAGAATTTAAAGAAGTGCTTGAGCTTGATCCGGATGATGTAAAAACTTATTATCATCTTGGTAATGCATACGCAGACAAAGGAATGTTTGATGAGGCCATATCAACATATAAAAAGGCAATAGAGAAAAATCCTGCATTTATAAATGCTTATTTAAGTCTGAGTACGCTGTATTTAGATATGGACCTGATTGATGAGGCAATTTCCCTATGTAAACAATCCATAAGTGCAAACCCAAATGATTCATTTTTATGTTTCCATCTTGGAGAAGCATACGCCCGGAATAAGCAATACGAAGAAGCCATAGCAGCGTATAACAACGCCATTTCCATAAACCCCATGGACCCGGAAACACAGTACCGGTTAGCGGAGTCTTATTATCAAACCAAACAATATGACATGGCATTAAAGCATGCAACACAATCTGAAGAACTGGGATACATCACCGACCCGGCATTTATGATAGATTTGAAGAAAAAGGCCGGCGCTGAATAATTCACTCCATCATCATTCGATTTAATTTACAATCGATTCATTTGCTAATTGTTCCCCCCTTAATTATTAGAAATTGTATGAATTCTTGTGATTAGTTGTGTAGAAATAATTGAAAAAATGCAGTACCCGAGAAAAAAATAAAACCCCACTTCAAATTGAGCTCTCAAATTCAATAACTCCCCCATAGTGGATGCATTGGCTGCCATGAAAGCAACAATAATGGCGACTAGAAATACATCTGCCATTGACCACTTGCTTATCAAACCATTTATCAAGATCGCTTTTTTGCTGATCTTCAATTCCTGAAAATATGTACCCAGCAACAGCAGCAGTATCTTTGTTACCGGAATAACTATACTAAAAAGCATCACAAGAAAGGCAACAAAGCCGTTGCCGGAACGAAAAAGTTCTTCGACTGTCCCTACTATACTTCTCGTTTCCTTATAGGCCTCAATCTTTCCCGTGATATTCTTAAGCCCGAACATCCCTAAAACCGTATCTATCATTCTTCTAATTTTATTTCTTTCGTCTTTTTCAGACTTCTCTTTATCCCTATTTAGTGACTCGCCAACTACGGAATCGATAATAAGGTCTATCCCTGTCTCGGTTACTTGGGCTTTGTCTATCGTCCCTGTCAGCGTAAGCATGGGTTGCGTGACTCCGGGGACAAGCAGCGCCAGAGAAATTATGATAACAAATAATGGAATAAAGGGTTTTAAGAATTTCACGAAAACCAATCCTTTTCAAAATTTATTTCCGAAAGCTAAGCATTCTAACATCTTACACATCAAAAGTGGTAACTTTAATTGACATATTCGTAATCAATACTATAATATGGGCTTGCAGGTTCCGAGGTTGTTTCAGGTGTTTTAAGACCGGCGGTAATAAACACTAAGAGAAAAACCTCATATTGTTCAAAATATTTAATCAAACCTAAATTGAGCGATTTTGTAGCCGCAACCTTGAGGTTGCGTAACTTACGTAGCTCCATCAAGTGATGAAAAACGCAGGCTAAAGCCAGCGGCTACAACGGCATGTAGTATAGAATCGCTCAATTTAGGTCAAAATAAAGAGAACGTAAATAATGAGCGGAGAGATCAAAAGTCTGGATATTAACGAAATTATTGATAATACCGTTTTGCGATACGTAGGTAATACACCCTTAATAAAGGTCAAAACTCCTCAAGGTATATCAGATAAAGTGGAAATATACGCGAAACTCGAGTATTTTAATCCGGGAGGCTCTATAAAAGACCGCCCGATATTGCGAATGATAAAAGAGGCAATAAAGTCCGGAGACCTGACTCATGACAAGGCTATTCTGGATTCTACCTCCGGAAATGCGGGAATAGCGTACTCAATGATAGGCGCTGCGCTGGGATATGAGGTGGATCTGGTTATACCCGGTAATGCAAGCGAAGAAAGGAAACGGAGCATCAGGGCTTACGGGGCAAAGATTATCACGACTGATCCCATAAAGGGATATGATGAGGCGATAAGAAAGGCACACGAGATGTTAGAAGAAAATCCGGATAAATATTATATGCCGGATCAATATGCAAACAAATATAACCCAATAGCCCATTATGAAACAACAGGCAAGGAAATTCTGGAACAAACTGAGGGTAAAGTTACACATTTTATTTGCGGCGTTGGTACAGGCGGAACTGTAATGGGTGTTGGAAGAAGGCTGAAGGAACACAATCCGGGCATAAAGATTTATGTTATTAAGCCGGAAGACTTCCCGGGAATTGAGGGACTGAAGCCTATGGGCGCAGGGTATATAAAACCGAAAATTTACAGGGAAGACTTTATAGAAGATCACACATTCTTTATAACCTCTGAAGATGCAAAGGACGCATGTAATTCCCTGGCGCTGGAAATGGGCCTCTTTGTCGGACAGTCCTCCGGTGCGTTTATGAAAGGCGCATTAGAATTGGCAGGGGAAATTAATGAAGGTATGATTGTCACTATATTCCCTGATACCGGCAATAGATACTTCAGCACACAATTATGGGACTAGAAATAATGAAAATAAATTCTTTTGCACTTCTCGGTATTTTGGTTTTACCGCTTGTATTATTTACGCTGAACTCCGGCTGCAGCGGTAAACTGAGAGATGCGGAAGAGCATTATGATATAGGCACCATTCATTGGAAACAGGGAAGGATTGATGATGCTATCGAAGAATATAATAAGGCAACAAGCATTTTCCCTAATTTCGAAAAAGCACACTTCAATCTGGGTTGTGTATATACCCAGAAAAGGAACTTAGGTCTTGCTATAGAGTCTTTCAAGAAAGCATTGGAAATCAAACCGGATTGGATAGAGGCTCACACAAATCTGGGCGCTGCATACGAAGCAAATGATATGTTTAATGACGCTATGGAAGAGTATCGAAAGGCGTTAGGGCTTAATCCGGGTATCCCGGAATCTCACACAAACCTGGGAAATCTCTATTTCAAGATGGAAAAATTTGATGAGGCCATTAAGGAATATGAAATGGCTATTAAACTTAAGCCGGATTTTGCGGAGGCGTACAATAACCTTGGCTATGTTTATTTCAAACAAGGTAAATACAGCTTTGCAATTAATGAGTTTAAGAAGGCCGTAGAACAGAATCCGGGTTACATAAGCGCACACAATAATCTCGGTCAGGCATATATAAATGCAGGCTTGCGGGATAAAGCAAAAGAACAATATGATATTGTCAGTAACCTTACCGGCAAAACCAGGTAAATTGTTAATAAGCTGACAAACATCCTTGAACTTCCCGAACATATCAAGATAGACTCTGTCCTCGCACTTGGATACAGTAACGAATCTCCACAAATAGAGGAGATGAGAGATTCTGTTAAATACTGGAAAGATGAAACAGGCATTCTTCACGTACCCAAAAGAGGACTCGATGATGTACTCTTCTACAATAAATATTCGACATGACAAATCTCCCTTTTTGGTAGGACTCCACGTCCTCCCTGGCGGGATTCCAGTACTAGCCTCCTCCCCGCCCGAACGGCTGGGGCGGGCGGGCCGAAAGGGAGGTAATAGTGATCAGCCTTCTAGTAAGCAAACAACGTCTTCATATCACCAAACTCCGGTGCAATCAACTGCGGTAACCGCCCTACAGCAACTTCTCCCTTATCTCCCATATGTGCCGAGAAATCATTCACATAAGCTCTAAAGAAGTAACTGTACAAATGAGCGTTTTCATAATCTCCATGTCTTGGATGGAATTTGTAGTAATCTTTGACTGGCTGAACAAATTCTATCTCGTTGTATGGACTTCAAGGTGTATGCCTTCTTTTTCCTGGAGTAGTCCGATTATACCAAACAGATTGTTTGCCCTGGTATTACCATCAGGCCCAAACATACGCATAAGACTTTTGGACGATTTTCCAGTAAGTTCTGCCAATTCTTCAAATCCGATTGTTGCGTTAATGTAATCACGCAACATAATTTTTCCCGTAGCAGTATCACCGGACAGCAGGCACTCAATACTTTCTCTTAAAAGTCCCACCCGAAACTCCGGCTCACGTAACGCCCTTGCTTTAATAGTATCTTTAAAACTCTTTGTAAGTGCCATATTAACCTTCCTTTATTCGTTTCTTATATTCCTGCCATAACTCCTTGGCCTGTTTTATGTCATTTTGCTGTCGTTTCTTTGTGCCTCCGGACAACAGGATTATTAGCTTTACGCCATCTTTACCGAAATAGACCCTGTATCCCGGCCCAAAATTAATTTTACATTCAAAAAGAAAATAAAGACAATAAAGGGGACAGATTTATTTTCTTTATCCTATCGTACGCTGTCATTTTACTAAAGCTGCACCTTATGTCAATAATTCCTTCAAAATAAATCTGTCCCCTTTATTGTCCTTTCTCATCATTTGATGGATCCGCGTAAGTTGCGCAACCTCAAGGTTGCGGCTACAAAATCGCTCAATTTAGGTATAAGTTAATAGTGATTTCTAACTGCTTTACTGACTTAAATATTATAAAAGAGCGGGGTTGTTTTGCAATAAAATTCGCAGGGAAAAGCCTGCTTTAATAGTTCGGAGTGGAAAGGTTCGCCCGCCTGCCATCAGTCGGACAGGAAGTTCGGAGTAGGGGAGAACAGAGAGATCACTGAGAAAGAAGGGAAGTGAGTACTAATCTCAATATAACGTACTAAAAGCAATATTCCTGGAAATGTCCTTATAGCAAAACCATGTTGTCGCGGTGTATTATCTCATCGTATGGTTTATAGCCAAGAGTTTTCTTTATCAACGAAGAACGAAGCCCTTTTATTTTCTGTGCCTCTTCTGCCGAATAATTCATAAGGCCCCTGGCTATTTCTCTGTTTTCATTGACGTTCACTATTGAAACCACATCGCCCTTAACAAAATTACCATCAATCTTTATCACACCTGATGGAAGCAAACTTTTACCTTTCTTTTGTAAGGCGTCCAATGCCCCTTCATCAATATAAACTTCCCCTTTTGGCCTGGCAATAAAACCGATCCATCGTTTACGGCTTGCAATCTTTTTCTTATACGGAAGAAATAATGTGCCTACATTGTCATAGTTCATTATTTTTGACAAAATATCCGGCTGCCTTCCATTAGCAATTATCACTGCTTCTCCTGAACCGGCAGCAATACCGGCAGCCTCAAGTTTGCTCTTCATGCCACCAATACCTTCTTTGGTCTTTTGCTTGAACGCAAGTTTTTTTATATCATCCGAAATCGAATCTACAACTGACAAAACACTGCAACTTTTACCGGAGGTTGGAGGAGTGGTATATAATCCATCTACAGAAGACAAGAGTATCAGCAAATCAGCACGTAACAGATTTGTAACCAGTGCGGACAGAATATCGTTGTCCCCAAATGTTATTTCTTCCACTGATATAGTATCATTCTCGTTAATAATCGGAATGGTCTTAAAATTCAACAACGAGTGCAATGTATTACATGTATTTAAATATCTCTGGCGGTCTTCGAAATCCTGTCTTGTAAGGAGCAGTTGTGCGGCATGATATCCGTGCTTTGTAAAACATTCGTTATAAATCTCTATTAATTTCCCCTGCCCGATTGCGGCGGCAGCTTGAAGTTCAGGAAGGTTATTTGGCCTTTTCTGAAGGCCTAACGCACTGATACCGGCCCCAATCGAACCGGAACTTACAACAACCACACTATATCCTCCGGAACGAAGTTTAATAATCTGCTTTGACAATGCCATAATTTGATTCTTATCCAGGAAGCCATCCTCATTTGTGAGCACACGCGTTCCAATCTTGATTACAATCTTATTGACGCCGGATAATATTTCTTCTCGAATATTCATAACTTTTAACAAATTTTTATTTCAAATTCTTTGTAAGAAAAGCGCTTGACTTCTTTGGCTTTTTTGGTATTATCCCGAAGTATTTTAAACCTATATAATTTTAAGGAGAGAAAAATGGCAAAGAAAGCAGCAAAGAAAAAGGATAGAGATGTACTTGTCGTTGCTAGCAAGGTAAGAGAATACGTAAAAAGTAAAAAGTGTAATACATCCGGAGAATTCATTGGTGAGTTAAGCAATACGGTTTATGGTGTAATTGATAAAGCAATAAATAGAGCACAAAGAAATAACAGAAAAACCGTTCAAGCTAAAGATGCATAGTATACAAGGTTTACTTTGAACCGGCAGATAATCTTTCCTCAAAAATCTCTGTTAAAATTTTAGGATTTGCTTTGCCTTTGGTAATCTTCATAGTTTGACCAATCAAAAAGGTTAAAGCGCTTTTTTTGCCCTGACTGTAATCTTCTGCCGCTTTAGGGTTCTCTTCGATAACTTTTGCTACAATGTCATTAAGTTCACTTACATCGTCCATCTGAGTTAAATTCTTCTCTTTAACTATAGATGCGGCGTTTTTTCCTGTATTTATCATTTCAACAAAGACGTCTTTAGCGATTGAACTTCCAATTGTTGGCTTGATTTTGATTAATTCAACCAGCATCTTTGGTGAAATAGCAAAATCCTGCACACTTGTTTTTCGCTCATTTAGTTCTCGAAGCACATCATTAATAATCCAGTTACTTAGCTCTTTTGGAGAATCCTGAGCCATTTTTACACATTCCTCAAAATAGTCTGCAAGAGGCTTATCTTCCGTCAGAATACCTGCATCGTAGTCAGAAATAGTATATTCATTCACAAATCTTTGACGCTTGCCGACAGGAAGTTCCGGGATTGTTGTCCTGGTTTCATCGATCCATTCCTGATCAATCCAGACAGGAACTAAGTCAGGTTCGGGAAAATACCTGTAGTCATGTGCCTCTTCTTTTGAACGCATCCGCCTGCTTACAGAATCAATATCATCCCATAATCTAGTTTCCATTAACACGTCCTCACCCTTATCGAGTAAAGCTGTTTGTCTGGATATTTCGTATGCAATCACCTTTAAAACAGCCTTCATAGAATTAAGGTTCTTAATTTCTACCCTTTTGCCAAGAAAATTTGCGCCCTTTTCACGTAAAGATATACTCGCCTCGAATCTTAAAGAACCTTCCTGCATCTTACAGTCTGAAACACCTATGTAAAGCAATATATTCCTGAGTGTCTGCATATAACTTTCCACTTCTTCAACACTTCTCATATCCGGTTGAGTCACTATCTCTAAGAGCGGCACACCCGCCCTGTTAAAGTCAACTAAACTGTAATTTGCGTCAGATGTTTCAGGATGGACAAGTTTACCAGCCTCCTCTTCTAAATGTACGTTGTGTATGCCGATTCTTTTCTCTTTTCCCTTTACGACTATATCCACGTAACCATTATTGCCGATATTAAAGTAGTTTTGTGAAACTTGATAGTTTTTAGGCAGATCAGGATAATAATAGCTTTTTCTGTCAAAATTGGTAAAGTTACTAATCTCACAATTCAATGCTAGAGCAGCTTTTAATGAATGTTCAAACGCCTTTTTATTCATCACAGGCAAAACTCCAGGCAAACCTAAGCAAACAGGACATGTCTGTGTATTAGGTTCAGAGCCAAATTTAGTGCTGCACCCGCAAAAAAGCTTTGACTCGGTATCTAATTCTGCGTGGGTCTCCAATCCCATTACAACTTCATATTTCATCAACTAATCCTGTCAATTTAGTTCCGGTTTCTTTAAGTGAAAATCGGTTTCGTTTTCAAATAATTTTGCTACCTTCAATATTTTCCCCTCGTCAAAATGCTTTCCCAAAATCTGCAAACCAATGGGTAAACCTGCATTTGTAAAACCACAAGGAACTGAAATACCCGGTATCCCAACAAGATTAGCGGGAATTGTATAAATATCTGATAAATACATCTGAAGTGGATCAGTAATCTTTTCCCCTATCTTAAAAGCCTGAGTAGGACAAGTAGGGCAAATAATACAATCTACTTTTTTAAAGGCTTCTTCAAAATCACTTCTTATTAGATTTCGCACCTTTGACGCCTTTAAATAATATGCCTCATAGAAACCGGCGCTTAACACGTAATTACCAAACAAAATCCGCCTTTTCACTTCACTTCCAAAACCTTCCGCACGCGCCCTGCTATACATATCAATTATATTGTCTTCTCTCAATTGACTTCTATGCCCGTACCGGACACCATCATACCTTGCCAGGTTTGAACTGGCCTCTGCAGTTGCTATAATATAGTAAGTGGCTACTGCATATCCACAATGAGGAAGAGATAAATCAACCAACTCTGCGCCATTTCTTTTATAAATCTCCAATGCATTCATTACGGCGCTTCCAACCTCTGAATTAAGACCTTTACCAAAAAACTCCTTTGGAACACCTATTCTCAGATTATCATCTACGCTATCAATATCTGATATGTAATTAGGAACATCTATAGTAGCGCTTGTTGAGTCAAAACCATCATGACCAGAAACAACTTGCAACAGTAATGCCGCATCAGAAACATCTTTCGTCACTGAACCAATCTGGTCTAACGAAGATGCAAAAGCAACCAACCCATAACGAGACACCCTTCCATATGTAGGCTTACAGCCAACATTCCCGCAAAACGCTGATGGTTGCCTGACAGAACCGCCTGTATCCGACCCTAAAGCCATAAAAGCCATATCTGCCGTTACTGCCGCAGCAGAGCCGCCACCGGAGCCTCCAGGAATACAATCAGTATTCCATGGATTTCGTGTAATATGAAATGCAGAGTTTTCATTTGAAGAACCCATTGCGAACTCATCCAGATTGGTCTTGCCAATTATTATTGCATCTTCCTCTTTAATTCTCTTAACTACAAAAGCATCATAAGGTGGAATAAAGTTTTCCAGGATCTTTGATGCGCAAGTTGTTTTCATTCCTGCTGTACATATATTATCTTTTAAAGCAACAGGAACGCCTGCTAACAAACCAACTTTGTCACCATTACTCAGCTTTTTGTCAATCTCTTTTGCCTTTAACACAGCGCCATCTTTGTCTAAACAGAGATAAGCCTTAATTAAAGGTTCCTTGATATCTATCCACTCAAAAAGCTCTTCAACCACCTCTTGCGCAGTAATTTCCCTTTTGATTATCTTTTCTTTAATTTTATTTGCACTTAATTCGCAAGATAACAAAATACATACTCCGAAATATTACTTATCCAATTATTTATGATTGTTCAAAAATGAAATACTTATCAAGAAGTCTTTTGCAGGAAGAAAATGAGTACGAGCAATAGGTCAGAAACTTTATTCTATGACCTTCGGCACCTTAAAGAAACCATTGGTGCTTGAAGGGGAAAGTTCTAATATTTCTTGGCGTGAAAAAGAAGATTTTAACTTATCTTCTCGAAAAACGTTTTTAAGGGATGTTGCGTATGCCATTGGCTGAACTTCATCTGTATCTAATTCATTCAATTTTTCAATATAACCCAGGATATTGGTTAACTGTTTTGCAAAAGTATTTTTTTCATCTACTGTAAGTGTAATCCTCGAAAGGTTAGCAATATGTTCAATCTCTTTTATGCCAATATCCATTTTTGTTCTGACAAAAAACTAAAATACACTGATTACCGTCAATTATACAACCTTAACCACTTTACCGGCATTTATGCATCTTGTACATATTTTGATTTTTTTGATACTTCCGTTTATATTGGCCCTTATAGTTTGTATATTTGCCTTAAATTTCCTTTTTGTCTTACCAGTTATCTTGAGCCCAACTCCACCCTTTCTTTTCGGCAAACCTCTACGTTCATATTTATATCCTACAGCCGTTTTTTTTCCGCAAATTTCACAGATACGTGCCATTACAAATTTCCTCTTTATAAAGGTTAATTATTCCTCTTCACATTTTTCACAATAACCCATGATTTGAAATCGATGTGATTCCGCCTTAAACTTATTTTCCAAACATATTTCATTCTGATATTTCTCAATTCTTTCGTCACTAAACTCTATAATCTTGCCGCATTTAATACAAACGAGATGTTCATGATGTTCATGGCCATAAACATGTTCATAATGCGCATGTTTTTCTCCAAAAATTACCTCTCTAAGCAAACCACACTTTACCAACAATGCAAGGGTTCTATATATTGTTGCCTTTGAAACCCTCTTATTGTTTTTTCTCATATCAATCAACAATTCTTCAGCTTCAAAGTGTCCATGGCTTTCAAAGACATGATTTAATATAGCCTTCCTTTCGGGTGTAAACTTCAACCCCTTTGATTGAATATAATCCATAAATACCTTCTCGTTTTCATTCATATGAAAAAGAATTTTAATCTAGAAGTATATATATAGTTTGAATCGATGTGAAGTAATGGCTTATAATACAAGAGAAAGGTTACAGATTAAACACTTAAATAACCTTAATCACAGTTTATGTAAAAGAAAATTAATTTGCGACAAATGTTTCAGTCCACTCTTTTCTTTCTTATCACTTATATTATAAAATGATAAAAAAGAAAACTGACATAGGTAAATTTAAAATATTTATGAAAATATTGTTTTCCCACATAAGCATACGGTATTTTATATTTACAGCCTCAAAGTCCTCTTTATGCCTACCGTATCTATATCTTATAAATACCTTACTGACAGAAGTAAGCCTGATTAAAATCAATTAAAAAAAACCCATCCCAGAACTTCCTGGGACGGGTTATATATAGCCCCCAGCAATACCTACTCTCCCATCGTTAGACAGTACCATCGGCGCAGAAACCTTAACTACCGTGTTCGGAATGGGAACGGGTTTTTTACTTCTACTATGGTCACTGGGGAATTTTTAGCAATTAAACAGTGTAACAACAAATATAATAAGGGTGATCAAGCTTTTCGACAAATTAGTACCAGTTAGCTGAATCCGTTACCGGACTTACACACCTGGCCTATCAATCTCATAGTCTTTAAGATGTCTTCACTCTAATTGCTTAGAGAACGATATCTAATCTTAAAGCAGGTTTCACGCTTATATGCTTTCAGCGTTTATCCTTTCCGAACTTAGCTACTCAGCCATGCTGTTAGCACAACAACTGATTCACCATAGGTTCGTCCACCTCGATCCTCTCGTACTAGAGGCAGATTTTCTCAAATATCGTACGCCCACGGAAGATAGGGACCGACCTGTCTCACGACGGTCTAAACCCAGCTCGCGTACCGCTTT
>CAKKPF010000108.1 GCA_919901575.1 Candidatus Brocadiaceae bacterium | reverse complement strand
AAGCGTCCGTTTGTCAGATGCCGGAGATTCTCAGAGTCGTGTGTTTCTGGTATTTCTTCCTTAATCTGAATGAGATTACGGCCATTACCGTATATATGTATCTTGCGCTCATGGCATCCATACTCTCAGTCATTTTTATAAGGCTTCAGTGGCTTAAAAAACTTATCATTATTTTTGCATCGTGTCTTCTTGTGCTGGTTATATCTCTGGGCATAAAGGCTTACAGCCAACATGGGATAGAAAGAGGCGTGGTAATTGCAGATAAATGCAAGATAAGATACGGCCCGGGTGAAGAGTATGAACCAAAATTTGAAGTACATGAAGGTGCGGAGGTCAGGATAGAAGAGAAAAAAGATAAATGGTATAAGGTATATGTCTACGTAGACGTTGAAGACCTTCGTGACGTAGAAGACAAGAAAAAAGTCGAGTTTAAAATAGGCTGGATACCTGAAGCCGAAGTAGGGAAGATATAAAGAAATACATTTTTGCTATTCTTTTATCTCGAGTGACTTTGATTCCTTGTAAATCATTTTGTTTGCAACGAGTATTTGAGATATTTTTTCAGCTTGTAGTTTATTTCCTTTAGGAGATTGATGAATTTCGTCAATAAAATTTTCTGCTTTTTTGCCGATAGCTGCAATATCTACTACTGGAACATTTAATTCATTACCTAATTTAACAATTTCATTATTAAGAAAATCCAATTTAAGGGCTATTAGGTTTTCTCTTTCTTCATTAAACCAATTAGGATTTCGTCCAAATTGTTTTTTCATTTGTGCCGCTAATTTCTTTTTTTCTTTTTCTGAGGCTTCGTACATAGTTGCAAAAGTAGAGTAAACTAATTTTGTATTATGCTCTTTTGCTACAACTGTTATGTGCCTGATATTAGATATAATAGTTTTCATCAAAATATTATTAACAGGATCATAAGCTTCAAGTGAATGTCTTAATGAACCTTCTGATTTTGGAGAGAATTTAAATAGTCTGCTTAAACTATCTTTAAGAGATGAATATCTATATTTTAATTTTGTAAAGAACATAAACCGATTTTGAAGAATAGTATATATAATCGAGTGTTCGTACCATTCTGAGCCAAGAGCATGCATTACATGTGAGTAATCGGTCTTAAATGTTTCTGGATTATCGCCTATTACCACATCATTAATTCCGTGATAAATATATATAATATCAGGTTCCAAGTAAACCAGGTTCAACATGTAATTAATTAAACTATGCATAGTTGTGTAACCGGAAACCGCTCCATTAATTACTTCCACACGATATCCTTTTTCGTTAAGGATTTTTTCTAATTGAAAGGGGTATGTTGAACCCCTCCCCGTTGTCTAGACAAAAATATTAACTTTTTTAGATGGACTTATC
>CAKKPF010000107.1 GCA_919901575.1 Candidatus Brocadiaceae bacterium | reverse complement strand
TAAACTCACCTACCGTCCTGAATGCAAAATTCAATCTGGCGCAATTCTGGGATGGACGCGCAAAGGACTTGAAAGAACAGGCTGGCGGCCCCATAGCCAACCCTATCGAAATGGGTTCAAACCACGAGTTAGCAGTGAACGTATTACAATCAATACCTGAGTATGTGAAATGGTTTAAGGAAGTATATGGAGATGAAAAGATTGATATCGATAAGGTCACAGATGCTATTGCGGCATTTGAAGAGACTTTAACCACACCAAACTCAAGATTCGACCATTGGCTGAATGGCTATGCTGAAACAATTTCCAAATCGGAAAAGGAAGGTTATGATCTTTTTAAGGGCAAAGGCTGTATCGCCTGCCATAACGGTGTCGGCGTAGGGGGAAACTCTTATCAGAAATTTGGAATGGCAAAGCCGTATGACAAAGATACCCATACTCTCGGCAGATACAACGTGACAAAAGATGAGAAAGACAAATACGTATTCAAGGTTCCGCTGCTGAGGAATATTGAGCTTACAGCTCCATATCTCCACGATGCAAGCACATGGGATTTGAGTGAGGCTGTTAACATCATGGCCGAATATCAACTGGGACTAAAACTTACTGAAGGCGAAACCGGCAAAATTGTTGCATTCCTGCGAACCTTGACCGGAGATCAGCCCTCAATTGTTTTCCCAACCCTGCCGCCATCAACTTCAACTACTCCGAAACCAAACAGGAATTGATTTCTTGCTGTTGATATTCAGAGTTTAGAGGCGCTGCATAAATATTCTTCCTGGTCTTTAAACAAAAATACCTGTCCTCACACCCAAAACCAGGGCTTCAATTTAATCTCTCCTACAATCAACAATCACTCGGCCATATTTCTATATTTACTCAAAGCAAGGAGTGGAAAGTAGCTTCTGTACATATGGTACCTGAGATAAAAGACCTTTGGAAATCCTGTACCTGTGAATTCATCCTCATCCCATGTCCCATCTTCCTTTTGAGTTCTTATTAAATATTCTATGCCGTTTCTTACAGAATCAGAGTCTCTTTCTTCCGTACACAAAAGCCCCAATACCGCCCACGACGTTTGAGAGGGCGTACTCTTCCCCTTAGCGCTTAGAGTTGTATCCCAATATGACTTGCATGTTTCTCCCCAACCACCATCTTCATTCTGAAAGTCTTTTAACCACGATACCGCTTTCCTTATGTAATCATCAGCCATATCTTCTTTAATTGAGTGCAGGCCAGTCAATACAGACCATGTCCCGTAAACGTAATTAGTGCCCCAGCGTCCAAACCAGGAGCCATTCTTCTCCTGCTCTTTTTTCAGAAATTCAATTGCTCTCTTTGCAGGAGGAAAGCTTGAGTCATAACCCAGTCTGCCCATCAAATCCAAAACACGCGCAGCGAGGTCACTAGTACTTGGATCAAGAAGCGCATTCCAATCAGCAAAAGGAATATTATTCAGAATTGTCTTATTATTATTTTTGTCAAAAGAACCCCACCCTCCATCATCACACTGCATCCCCATAAGCCATTTGAAACCCCTGAGAATTGCCTGCCTTTTCCGCTCCTTGTCAGGCAAATCTAAAAGCTGTAAGGACATCATCACTACCGCCGCATCATCATTATCCGGATAGAACTCGTTTGCATGCTGAAAATACCATCCGCTTGGCTCCTTGACGGGATTTTTCACACTCCAGTCTCCAAAGCTTTTTACCTCCTTTGCCAGCATCCATTCCCCTGCCTTAACCAATGCCGGATGGTTATTAGGCAAACCGGATTTTAAAAGCGCCATAATCGCCCACGG
>CAKKPF010000106.1 GCA_919901575.1 Candidatus Brocadiaceae bacterium | reverse complement strand
CGAATATAATGTGAACGAGACTCTATTGTCTCATGTGATGTAGGTAATTTAGAACCGCCTGCCGGCAGCATCAACAACTCTGCCTGACTGCCATCCGAACCCAAATGGGTTGTAATTATCTCTCGCCTACCATTACCTCGTTGAACGACTACGGCGCCGGCCCCGTCACCAAAAAGAATACAGGTAGACCTGTCCGTATAGTCGGTAATCTTTGACAAACATTCAGTACCAACAACTAAAACAGTTTTCATGGCTCCAGAAGCAACAAAACTCTTGGCTATGGATAGCGCATAAACAAATCCGGCACATGCTGCTAATATGTCAAAGGCGCCTGCATTACTTGCACCTATCTTATCTTGTAAAAAACAGGCGGTAGAGGGAACTAAACAATCGGGTGTTATTGTGGCAGCGACAATGAGATCTACTTCAGATGGTAATACATTTGCATCATCCAGCGCACGTAATGATGCTTCAATCGCCAAGTCCGAAGCAGTAACTCCATTTTCTACAATACGTCTTTCTTTTATCCCCGTCCGCTTGGTAATCCATTCATCAGTTGTATCAAGCATCTTTGTCAAATCATCATTGGTAAGCACTTTCTTGGGCAAAAAAGACCCTATCCCTGTAATTGATGCCGTATATCCTTTTTCCATTAATTATCCTAATTTAAATTAGGAAAATTGGCTCTTTATGTAGCGGTTACGAAAGACGAATTAGTTCTCTCGAGTTCAGAACTAATATGTTTATTTACTTCATATTTCCCGAACTGTATTGCTTCTCTTATTGCATTCTGAATCGCCTTGGAATCCGATCTGCCATGCGCAATTATGCATATTCCATCAATCCCAAGGAGCGGCACCCCACCATATTCAGTATAATCCATTTTACTACGCAGCTGTTTGAGAACGGATTTGCAAAACCACGCCCCTAATTTTGTCAAGGTATTATTCTTTGCTTCCAAGGCAAAAGCAGTTAAAAGGCTTATCGAAAGTCCTTCAGCAAATTTCAGCAATACATTGCCAACAAAACCTTCACAAACAACTATATCAAACTTGCCATCAAAAACATCACGCCCTTCGGCATTTCCTACAAAATTTAACTGAGAACTCGAAAGAAGTGCAAAAGTCTCTTTTACTAATTCATTACCCTTCGCATCTTCCTCGCCAATATTTAAAAGCCCAACTCTTGGTTTTTCAATATTTAATACGTATTTACAAAAAACCGAGGCCATCATTCCATATTGCATTAAATGTGCAGGCTTACATTGTATATTAGCCCCAGCATCAATAACCATGCATGCGCCATGAAATGTCGGTATGGACACAGCAATACCCGGACGTTTAACATTTTTCAACGTACGAAGAAATAAGGATGCTGCTGCTACTGTCGCGCCTGTATTCCCTGCGCTTACTACGGCATCAGCCGCTTTTTCTGAAACCAATTTGACACTTTTGGTAATTGATGAATCAACTTTCTTTCGTACGGCAACCGTTGCAGATTCATTCATATCTACAACTTGAGAAGCATGTACAACAGATATATTCCCAAAAGTAGCGCTATACGCAGCTAATTCGTTTCGAATTCGCTCTTGATCACCTACTAATATTATCTCGTGACCACTATAGACGCGTGCAGCATCCACTGCCCCTTTTACTATCTCAAAAGGAGCCTCATCTCCACCCATTGCATCAACCGCAATACGCATAATCTATGCTCTCTCTACAGCAATTACTTGTCTGCCACGATAATAGCCACAATTATGACAAACTGTATGTGGTCTTTTTATTTGTTTACAATGAGGGCAAATGAACTTCTTTGACCTCTTGCCTGATGTACTTTTGGCAAATTCAGAACGTGGAATATTTGGAGGGTTCAGCGCATCATGCGAACGCCTCTTACCTGATCTTGAACTGGAATGCCTTCTTTTTGGAAGTGCCATTATGTCACCTTTAACTTAAAATCTAAAATAAATAAGGGAAGAAGAAGAAAGAAAGGGAAAGTATAAGGCTTATCTTTATTACCAAGTCTCCCGTTACTTTCTTGTCCTTCCCTTATTTTACCTATCCCCTTAAAACTTAAAAACTTATGTGTAAGGAGTCACACAAACTAACAAGTTTTGTATTTTATAGTTGTACCTTATCTTTGTCAAGTAAAAACATCAGTAAAAACCATTATAGAAGGTTACGTACAATTTTCTATTTTCTCCTGTACTATTTTAAATGCTAAATCTATGGCTTCATTAATCTTATCCGGAAGCTGGCCACCGGCTTGAGCCATATCTGCACGTCCGCCTCCGCCTCCGCCAACAACTTTTGCAATATCTTTGGCTATATTACCAGCATGAAGTCCTTTCTTTACTAAATCGTTACTCAACGAGGCTATCAATGTTACCCTGCCGTTCTCTATTGTTCCCAAAATAATTGCCACAGAACTCAGGCTTTTCTTTAACGAGTCTACAGTCTTCCGTAAATCACCAACATCCACTCCTTCTAAAACATCTGTTACAATCTTCACACCTGATATTTCCCTGGCATTAGCAATAAGATCAGAAGAATACTTCTGAACACCTTCTTTCTTTGACTTCTGCACATCTTTTCTTAAATCTTTTGTCTGTTGTATCAGCTCTTCGGCACGTTGAATTGCCATGTTTTCCTGAACATCTAGAACGGCACATAACCTATCCAATGTTTTCTCTTTTTGCGTTATCCTTGCGAGGGCTTCATTCCCTGTAACAGCTTCTATCCTGCGTATTCCTGCTGCGATTGATGATTCGCTTATAATCTTAAATAATCCTATTTCACCGGTGCTGCTTACATGCGTACCGGCGCAAAGTTCCCGACTATAATCTCCGATATTTACCACCCTGACATTCTCACCATATTTCTCCCCAAACAATGCCGTAGCGCCTGCATTCCTGGCTTTGTCTAATGTCATTTCCTCAGTAATAACGGGAGCATTTTCCATAATCCTCTCATTCATAAGCTCCTCTATCCTTGCAATTTCCTCTTTTTTAATACCCTCAAAATGATGAAAGTCAAAACGAAGCCTTTTCGCAGCCACAAGGGAACCGGATTGTTCAGCATGTTGCCCTACTACACGCCGTAAGATATAATGAAGCAGGTGTGTAGCTGAATGATTACGTTTTATGGATGCTCTTCGTCCTTTATCAATAACACAAGTAACGTTTTCATTTTTCTTGACCCTGCCTTTTACCACCTTGCCAATATGTACTATAATGTCATTGGATTTCTTTGCATTGCTAATTTCAACCCTTCCGTTCTTTGTTTGAATTATACCAACGTCACCGACCTGGCCTCCGGCCTCTGCATAAAAAGGGGTCTGATCCAGCACTATATGAATGTCCTGTCCTGCTTCGGCAGAATCAACCAATTGTTCATTTACAATCAAACCAATTATTTTACTTTCAGTCTCACAACTTTCATAACCCAGAAAAACCGTTTCTTTCGTTGTCTCTTTTATTGTACTTATCGGACCCTCGTCAAATATATTTCCAGTCATCTGAGTTGAAGATCTTGCCCGTTCACGCTGCATATGCATCTCCTCCTCAAACCCATTTTCATCAACAGTCAGGCCGCTATCTTCCATGATCGATTTTGTCATCTCGAATGGAAAACCAAAGGTATCATATAGCTGAAAAGCCTCCTGACCGGACAAAGTCTTTTGCCCACATTTGCGAAGGCCTTCCATAAGTTCATCCAGCCTCTTGTTTCCCATAAATAAGGTTTCGTGAAATCTTTCCTCTTCATTCTTTATAATTCTTGCTATGTTTTCCCTGCGTTGCTTTATCTCAGGATATGGCCCATGCATTACGTCGGCAATGATGGGAACAAGCTTATAAAGAAAACAATCCTCTTTTCCCAATTTTAACCCATCACGAACCGCCCTTCTTAAAAGCCTTCTTTCGACATAACCCCGCCCTTCATTACCCGGCAGAACGCCATCCGAGATGCAGAAGATTATTGCCCTTATGTGGTCTGCTATTCTATTCATCAACTTGCCGCTCTCTGTCTGGCTATCGTATTTAACCTCAGTAATCTCAGAAATATTTTGAATTATGGGCTTAAATATATCTATCTCAAAGTTTGTGCCGACATCCTGCATAACACTGGCCATTCTCTCCAGACCCATTCCGGTATCCACGTTCTTGTTTGGTAGAGGCTCAAGCACCCCTCCGTCTCTTCTGTCAAACTGTGTAAAAACAAGATTCCATACCTCAACAAAACGCTCGCAATCACAATCAGGAGCACACTCTTTTCTTCCGCATCCAACGCCCTCTCCTCGATCGTAAAAGATTTCTGAGCATGGACCGCAAGGACCATTTGGGCCATCCGATGGAGCATTTGCAGGCCAGAAATTCTCCTTTTCTCCAAACCTGTATATCTTATCTTTCGGAATACCAATCTTCTTCAGCCAGATGTCGTAGGATTCTTCATCATCCAGGTAAACGCTAACTGACAACCTTTCTTCCGGAAGCTTCATCTCATTAAGCATAAATTCCCATGCCATCTCTATCGCCTCTAATTTGAAATAATCTCCAAAGGAAAAATTACCCAGCATCTCAAAGAAGGTGTGATGCATGGGAGTTCTGCCAACATTATCTATGTCACCCGTCCTGATGCATTTCTGGCATGTCGTAGCCCTCTTTACATCCAACTTTCCCTTTCCCAGAAACATATCTTTAAACTGGTTCATCCCCGCTCCAGTAAATAACAGAGTTGGATCATCTCCCGGGACAAGCGAATCGCCTGGAAATATTGAATGCCCCTTTTTCTCAAAAAAACTTAAATATTTTCTTCTGATTGCGTTAGTTTTCATAATATTAGGTGATATTCTACATGCCTCAATAGCTAAATCAAGGCAAATATTATGACAAAATATTTATCATACAAAAACCTTTAGTTGCTTCTAAATGCATAGAGTATATTAATTTAGCGTTGACAACATTAGACCACTGGATATAATTTCACTCTAATTCTTAATGAAAGAAAACTATTATATTCATTCTATTGAAATAGAAAGGACATTAACTTGCGCAGCGATACTATTACGTGTGGGATAGAGAGATCACCTGCAAGGGCACTGCTTTATGCAACCGGACTGACTAAGGAAAACATGAGTAAGCCGTTTATAGGCATTGCCAGCAGTTTTACGGACTTGATTCCGGGACATACCCACATGAGACGTCTGGAAAGGGATATAGAAAAAGGCATACATGCGGCAGGCGGCGTCAGCTTTATATTTGGTGTGCCAGGTATTTGTGACGGCATTGCCATGGGGCATAAGGGGATGAGTTACTCCCTCGCTTCGAGAGAATTAATCGCTGATTTAATAGAGTGTGTCACGAATGCACATTGTCTGGACGGATTGATATTGTTAACTAATTGCGACAAGATTACGCCCGGTATGCTTATGGGTGCGGCGAGAATAGACGTCCCCGCCATTGTAGTAACAGGAGGACCTATGATTTCAGGGCGCCTCAATATGAAGAGACTCTCTCTGGTTCGTGATACTTTTGAAGCCGTCGGCAGAAAACAAAAAGGTGAAATCAGTGAAGAGGAATTAGAATCCCTTGAAAAGGAAGCATGTCCCGGCCCCGGCTCATGCCAGGGGTTATATACGGCAAATACAATGGCCTGTGTAACGGAAGCGCTGGGAATGTCACTGCCGGGATGCGCCGCATCCCTGGCAATCTCTGCAGAAAAAGACAGGATCGCCTATAAAAGCGGAGAAAGAATAGTTGAGTTAGTTAAAAACGACATAAGCTGCAGGAAAATTATGACACAAGAGGCCTTTGACAACGCAATCTTAATCGATATGACGCTTGGAGGCTCGACTAATACGTGCCTGCATATTCCCGCAATAGCCAATGAAGCCGGTATCGAAATAGAATTAGACCGATTCGATGAAATCAGCAGAAAAGTGCCCCAGATTACAAACCTTAGGCCAGGTGGTGAGCACTTCATGGAAGATCTTTTCTATGCGGGCGGTATTCCGGCTGTAATGAAGAGGCTTGAGGACATCATTAATGATTGCGCAACCGTCAGCGGTTTCAGTACAAAAGAAATAGCAAAACAGGCAATTGTATATGACGATGATATTATAAGAACAAAAGAGAACGCCTATAAGAAGGAAGGCGGCATTGCAGTACTTCACGGAAATATAGCGCCGGATGGCGCCGTAATCAAGCAAAGCGCACTATCTGACGACATGAGGGTTTTTAAAGGACCTGCAAGGGTCTTTGAGAGTGAAGAAGAAGCGATGCGGGCAATCATGGATAAAAAAATTCCTAAGGGGTCAGTGATGATTATCAGATATGAAGGCCCCCGTGGAGGTCCCGGGATGAGAGAGATGTTGTCACCCACTGCGGCGCTTGTCGGAATGGGCATGGATAATTCTGTCGCCTTAATAACAGATGGACGTTTTTCAGGCGGTACAAGGGGTCCCTGCATCGGGCATGTCTCTCCGGAAGCAATGGTAGGCGGGCCATTAGCCTTAATAGAAGATAATGATGAGATAGTCATTGACATTCCAAAACGCAAATTATATGCTGTATTGTCAGACTCTGTACTTGAAAGCCGCCGTGCAAAATGGTCCCCACCTCCATTAGTAGTAACCAGTGGATACCTTGCCAGGTATGCCAAATGTGTAACATCAGCAGATAAAGGTGCTGTGCTCCAGGATTAGCAGGCAAAATGAAACATTCAGTCACAAAAACCTGCTTTAAAACCCCTTTACAAAATTACCCGGTAGTGTAATGGCAACACTAGAGATTTTGATTCTCTCATTGGAGGTTCGAGTCCTCCCCGGGTAACCATTAAAAGTAAAGAATATCCATAATTTAAAGATATTTACCTTTGACATTACGTTTTAATGTTATAGAATTAAGCATCTTAATTATTAAGTACGGATAATCACTTTTTCATACCGTCCTTAATAGCATAAAATATTAGCGAAACGCTAACGTTATGAATGTATTATTAATATATCCTGAATTCCCAGATACATTTTGGAGTTTCAAACACGCACTCAAGTTCATACGCAAAAAAGCATCCTTCCCGCCACTTGGTCTACTGACTGTTGCCGCAATGCTGCCAGCAGAGTGGTCAAAACGTTTAGTAGACGTCAATGCAACAAAGCTTACGGATAAAGATCTGAAATGGGCGGATTACGCATTTTTCAGCAGCATGGTCGTTCAGCGAAAATCTGCTCATCAACTCATCGGGCAGTGCAAAGAAGCAGGCGTCAAGATTGTTGCCGGAGGCCCATTATTTACAAGTGAGCATGAACAGTTTAAAGATGTTGACCATTTTGTGCTCAATGAAGCAGAGATAACCTTACCCCCTTTTCTGGAAGACCTGAAAAACGGTTGTGCCAAGCCAATATACACGACGCCTGAGTTTGCTGACATTCGAGAAACTCCTGCCCCTTTATGGGAATTAGCAGATTTGAAAAGGTATGCCTCCATGAGCATACAGTACACAAGGGGTTGCCCGTACCAATGCGAGTTTTGTGACGTAACTGCATTATTCGGGCGCCGCACACGAACAAAAATAACCGAACAAATCATTGCCGAACTGGATACTTTCTATAGTCTGGGGTGGCGTGGGAACGTCTTCTTCGTTGACGACAATCTTATCGGAAACAAAAAAAGCCTGAAGAAGGAACTGCTGCCGGCATTAATAAAGTGGCAAGGTAATCACACCGGAGTCACGTTTAACACCGAAGTATCCATAAACCTGGCCAAAGACGAGGCATTAATGCAGATGATGTTCGAAGCGGGATTTCACACTGTATTTGTCGGAATCGAGACACCTGATACAGCCAGCCTGGCCGAATGCGGCAAGAAACAGAACAAGGACCGTGACTTGGCCGAAGATGTGCGGATTATTCAGAGAGCCGGATTACAAGTACAGGCAGGATTCATTGTAGGCTTTGACAATGATACGCCATCCATTTTCCAGAGACAAATTGATTTTATCCAGAAAACCGGAATTGTAACGGCAATGGTAGGTCTGCTTCAGGCTCCGACCGGAACAAGGCTGTACGAACGCCTGAAAAAAGAGGGACGACTGCTCGGACGAATGACTGGTGACAATGCAGACGGTTCAACAAATATTATTCCCAACAACAACATGGACCCTGACATATTTCGAGAGGGGTATAAAAGAATATTGCGGCACATATACTCCCCTGAAAATTATTATAAGCGTATTATGACGCTCTTCAAAGAATATAAGTCTCCAAAAATTAGGGGTAAAATTAAATTTGAACACATTCTAGCGGTGCTTAGTTCCAGCTACCGTCTCGGTATTTTAGGTAAGGAACGCTTTAAATTCTGGAATCTCATGTTATGGACAACTTTTCATCGCCGCGAATTATTTCCACTGGCCGTTACTCTTGCAATTTATGGCCACCATTTTCGCAAAGTCAGCGAACTGCACATCCTTTGAACACCCGTCAGTACTATCAAAACCTACTCTGGAGTTTCTTCCGCCTACATAAATAATTAGTAACTGCCGTGTCTTCCAGCTTCGTATGGACTTGAACAAGTGTGTCAAGCCATAAAACATTCCGTATTAACTATATGCTACTTACAAATTACGTCACTGGAAAGGAAACTGGTTTTTATTTGACTCTATAAAATACGTGTGCTACTATTTTTAATTGGATGTTTCAATAACTTTATATAACAAAAGAACTTGTAATATGTTTGAAATAAAATATTCTTATGAAGATCGCGTATTTTGATTGTTTCTCCGGCGCCAGTGGCGATATGATACTGGGGGCACTGATAGATGCTGGATTCAACTATGAAGAACTCAATAAAGAACTCAAGAAACTGGGCATAGACAACTATGAGCTTGATTCTAAAAAAGTTCTTCGGTCTGAAATTACGGGAACAAAGTTTGACGTATTGGACAGAGAAGACAAAAAAGACAATGAACATAACAGGAGAAGAACTCTCAAGGATATAT
>CAKKPF010000105.1 GCA_919901575.1 Candidatus Brocadiaceae bacterium | reverse complement strand
GCTTCATGCTCTGGCGAAACGTAGCCTTTGCTTTGCCCTTGTATGATCCCTGTTTTCTTTATTGTAAACTCGTAATCAATCAAATAACCTGTGTTAGTCTCTGGATCTAACATCAAGTGGCCTGGTTTAATATCACAGTGTATATAATCTTTTGAATGCAAATAATCCAGCGGTTTACAAAGACTCGAAAAAGATTTAATTATATTATCTAATTGATTAAGGAAATTATAGGCCATTTTCCCTTTAAAATAATCAACTAAGTCGATACCACTCATATGGTCGAGCACAATAAAGTAGTGATTAATTATGAATCTTTCATTTTCGAATAGGGTATCTCGCCCAAAATCGTAAGCCTTAGGAATGCTCTCATGATTTAACTCACGTAATATGGAAAATTCATGCTCAAAATCAAAGTGTGGATGATATTTTATGCCGAGCATTGGTTTGCCACCTAATACAGCGTAATTTGACTTGTGCAGATGGGGACTTACACTAAATTTATTGAATCTATAATCCCTTATTTTGTACATAATTTTGGGAACAACACGTTACATGTTTTTAAAGATCGATAGCATTATAAAGTAATTTCAATCCTTTTTGAAAGCTTTTTTTGTGTTAAATAGAATTGAAATGGATAACAGCCGTTGCATAAAATAGAATCGAATTAAATGACGTGACAAAAATTACAAATAATTCAGGTCAATAAGCCAATTCTGTCACTCAATTTGTGTCCAATTTGTGCTTGATTTTAGTTGTACCATTTGTTATTTAAGTCTAAAATATTATGAAAATGATCTATTACATAACTTATAGAGTAGCAAGACTGTAACAAATCCAAGCACTAAGGTAACTTAGTAATATAGACGATACTGAGAAAATATGAATTAAACACTTTTTTTATAACAAATAAACCAAACTACATCCATACAAAATCCGGATAGATATAACCTAAATTAGAAAATTTAGGCAGCCGTAACCTTAAAGTAAGTAGTGTAATTTACTAATTGCTTCAGGAATGAGTCACTCAATTTATGTAAAAATTTGGTTTTTATTATTATAGCAAATGGCTTTTTAGAAAATAAGTTCATAATTTTGATAGTAAAAGCATCTTTCCAATGCGTATAATCATTCACATTAAGGTTTGCTAAATCATATATAGTTATTTTTATACCTATTATTTATAGAAAAGGAGGGGAATGGTGGGTTATTTATATAATATATTGAAAAGGAAGCATATTTTGTCAGTGGTTATATTCGTGATGTTTCTCATCTGTTTTGGAGCGAAGACTTCATGGGCCAGTGACCCAACAGGTGAACATACATTTGCCCTGGACTTTAGAGGCGTAGATATGTCAGAAAGTTTTAGTTGGGTTTTATTGACTGGTTTCACGATACTGTTCATGCAGGTAGGATTCATATTTTTAGGCGGGTTCCTGCAGGCAAAGAATGTATTGAGTTACATGACCCATTGTTTTCTTGCTACCACTCTTGGTGCCCTCATATACTTAGCCGCAGGGTTCGCATTTATGTTTGGAGGATTTGAATTCTTAGGCAGACATTTGGGTGGAGGCAATTCATTCATCGGCTGGAGCGGCTTTTTATTATTGGGTGAAGCTTATGACGTAAGAACAGTAATGTTGTTCCTATTTCAGGCTGTTGTAGCAACATTTATAGGCAGCATAATAGCTGGCGCTGTTGCCGAGAGAATGAAGCTTAGCGCTTATGTCATTTCATTTTTCTTTATATATACAGTTATCTATCCCTTATATGGCCATTGGATATGGGGAGAAGGATGGTTGTTCAATCTCCCATTCGGCGTTGGTGTAAGGGATTTTGCTGGTTCAGGTGTGGTTCACGCGATTGGAGGCTCTATAGCCTTTGTTGGCGCTTATTTCCTGGGGCCAAGGATTGGTAAATATAAAGAGGATGGCACTCCAGGATTTATACCAGGTCATAATGTAGGTTATATGATTCTTGGAACAGTACTCCTGGCATTTGGATGGTTGGGTTATGATGCTGGCAGTACACTGGCTGCAGGAGATTTGCGAGCTTCCGTAGTAGCCGCGAATACATTTATCGCCGGGGCAATGGGAGCGGTTACAGTACTTTATTATTCATACCTGAAAACCGGCGCTGCGGATATAGGTGAGGCATGTAACGGCTTTCTGGCCGGCCTTGTTGCCATTTCAGCATCATGCGCTTATGTTGCGCCGTGGGCTGCAGTTTCAATAGGGTTTTTAGGAGGAGTAGTATATGTAACATCAGTGTGGTTTGTGGAACGCAAACTTAAAGTTGATGATCCCCTTGGCGCAGTATCAGTTCATGGCGCAAATGGTCTCTGGGGTTTGCTTTCTATAGGCGTCTTTGCTGATGGCACGTATGGAGGAGTTTCTGGTTTAATTACGGGAAACGGTGGACAGTTATTATCACAATTCATTGCATGCATTACCGCTATTGCATGGGCTGGCGGTCTAGGTTGTCTAATGTACTTTGTGCTTAAAATTACTATAGGAATAAGGGTGTCAAGAAGAGTAGAATTAACAGGTCTGGATGTAAATCTTCATGGTACTCCATGTTATCGGTTTGAAGCTGCTGGCCCGGCATTTGGCCCGGAGCCAGAATAAAATAAATGGAGAAAATATCCATAGCAGGAACACACATTTTAAATAAAATAATACTAATATTATATAAGAACCTTTTTAGCAAAGGAGGGAAAACCTGTGAAGAAAATAGAAGCAATTGTTCGTCCTGAAAGATTTGAGATCATAAAAGATGCGTTGTCTGATTTAGGTTATGATGGAATGTCGGTGTCAGAAGTAAAGGGCCATGGTAATTATAAAGGTGTAAGTGAAGTATGGAGGGGAAAGAGATATCGAGTAGATATATTACCAAAGATAAAGATTGAGTTAGTTGTTCCCGATAAAGATTGTGAGAAAGTAATACAAACAATTGTTGACGAAGCCAAAACCGGGACAGTTGGAGATGGAAGAGTATTTGTCTTTGATGTGGCGGATGCTCACAGGATTCGAACTGGCGAAAAAGGAGATAAAATCTTTTGAGCATCTAAAAGTGGTTATAATGTTTGTATTATTTTTAATAAACATTTTATATGGTTATTGCAACACAATGTTATTGTAATAACTTAATAAGGCCTGATAATAATTGAACTTTTTTAGCTTTTCTGACTGGTTCAGGATGGATGTAAGGCTTAAGGATGGTGCATTTGATTAGTGAAATAAAAAGAATTATCTCAATCCTCAGGGTCAATTATGATAAAAAAATTGCGAAAGTGTAACATTGTAAAGAGTGTCTTGTTCCCAATTTTTGCAACTTTGCTGTTGTTTGTTATTCTGAAATCAGCAGAAGCTGGCGATCCTACCGGCATCACAACTAATACAGAAGATTCAAAAGGGATAAAGAGTTCTCTTAATCTGGCATGGATATTGTTATGCGCATTCCTTGTCTTTAATATGCAGGCTGGTTTTTCATTTTTAGGAGCTGGATTCCTTCAGAGGAAAAATACATTAAATTATCTAACAATGACTTATATGGATTTTTGTGTTGGCAGCTTTATCTATTGGGCATTTGGTTTTGCACTAATGTTTGGAGGATCATTTCTCGCATCAGGTCTTGATAAGGGAAATTCATTTATAGGCTTTAGCGGATTTTTCCTTATGGGAAATGCACATGACTTTTATACGTTAGCAATATGGCTGTATCAAGTGATGTTTGCGTGTGCTACATGTACAATTGTTGCCGGCGCCGTTGCTGAACGCTTTAAACTCCATGCACACCTGTTATACAGCGTTCTGCTCTGTGGTATCCTGTATCCTATTTATGGCCACTGGGTGTGGGGCGGAGGTTGGCTTGCAAATCTTCCAATAGGTGC
>CAKKPF010000104.1 GCA_919901575.1 Candidatus Brocadiaceae bacterium | reverse complement strand
ACATGTACATCTTAAAAATGCCTTATTTTGTGTCCAGTTTATGGGGAGTATTATACAAAAGCAAAAGAACAGGAATTAAACCTTGAGATGATTTTGTTTTTACACAAAATGCTCCTTTCCAATATTCGTGATGATGCCGCCGGTAGATTTCGAAACAACGATGAATGGGTGCGCGTTGCAAATCACATTGCTTTAGACCCAAATCAAGTGGTTGAAAGACTTGAAGAAATGCTTGTGCAATATTATTCAACACCCAATGAAAATATTATAAAAAGAATTGCCCTTCAGCATCTTACTTTTGAACATATTCATCCATTTGTAGATGGAAATGGCCGTATCGGAAGAGTGATAAACAATTATCTTCTTATAAGAGAAGGTTTTGTGCCAATAAACATCAAATTCATCGATCGAAAATTATACTATAATGCATTTAAGGAATTTGATGACAAAAGAAAACCGTCAATTATGGAAGGGATCGTTGGAAAAGCAATTACTAATAGTTATCACAAAAGATTGGCATATCTTGAAGGAATGGAAATAGTAACACTTGCAGAGTATGCAAAAAGAGAAAGAAAGTCTCACTCTAACTTAATTAATAAAGCACACCGTCAAACCATTGAGGCGTTTTTAGAGAAAGGTGTATGGAAGATTGGTATTTCTAAGTTAATTATATAGGACTACTATGCTACCTCATGTAAGAGTTGCGGGTGTAATCTGTCACGGTATTAATAAGCTGTTTTTCACACGCTTCCCTATAGAAATTATCGATTTCAATGGACAGTTTTACAGACGGCCTTTCAAGTGTTTTGAACAAATTAGCCATGGACTCCGTGACCTTTCTAATGGCTTTGACCAGTTTTGCTATTTCAGCCGTTTTTTTCTTTTCAGATTCTTCCTCTTTCATTTTTCACCCGGCATCTGTTTAACTTCAACATTTGACATTCTTCCGGTTCTACATAATTTTAAAGTTTTTACTATTTTATTCGTCTCGAATATGTTTGGACAGTTTTTGTATGGAGATGTCATTTATTGAAAATTCCTGCCATCCTTTCAGGTTGTCAATACGTAAAATTTTATTCTTTTTATATGCGAATCCAATAAAGTTGCCCTCAAGATCAACAATCTGATCACCATTTACGATATATTCGGCATAATTGCCGGTGCCGCGAAATCCTTCATTATCAAAATAGAACTCATCCCCTGTTATCATCAGTAGATGGTCTCTCTTAAAAATATAGAAATCACTGCTGATACCGCGTATCCTGTCCATAACTCCCAATAGCTTTTGACTGCGTATGGCAAACAATACAGGCATGTACGACGAAAAATCATTTGTTTTCCCAACAGGTAAACAGTACTTGACGTCAGCGCTAATCACCAACGCAGCGACCTCTGCTTCTCCCGGCTTTATGTAAAGCTTTCTGACAGGTTTGCCATTGGCAGTTATATTATATGAAATATAGTGATCAGGCGTTAATGACGAACCTAATCCAATCCGGTCTAACGGCACAAAGATTAGATGGTCATCACCCATCTTGACTGGAAGAGCCTGCATGGTAATCACTTTCCCGCCATCATGCTTTAAGTGATCCTTATAGTCAATTGTTATAGTAAACTGTGTTAATTTATCCAAAATGTTTTCGTTATAAGCCTTATCAGAAGTTTGTGTAATGCTTTTTATTTTTGATTCTACCTTTGCTGTTTCGCTTTGAGCAACACTTGCAACCTTTAATGCATTTGCCTCTGCCTTTCTGGCCTTTGCTTCATTCTTTAAGGCAATCTCTTTCAGGTTTTCGGCATTTTCTGCCATTTTGAGTGCGACAGTTTCATTTTCCCTGGCTTTTTCAGCTTTTAACCTCTCCTCCTCGGCAATTCTGCGAGCAACCTCTTCGTTTCTTACCGCCTCTTCTGCTTTCAGCCGGGCATCCTCTGCAATTCTTCTCATCTCCTCCTCATTTTTTTTCGCTTCTTCTGCTTTTAACCGCAACTCCTCAACAGTTTTCAGGGTATTCTGCTCATTCTCTCTGGCCTTTTCAGATTCCGCTTGCGTCTCTTTCGCAATTTTCAAAGCGTTCTGTTCATTCTCCTGAGACTTTTGTATTAGCTTATCTAACTCCTCATTTTTGCTAATAGTCTTTGACAATGCAATTTCAGTCTGCACTGCCTTCTCCTTTTCAATATTGACCGATTGCAATGCCTTTTCGGTCTCAGCTTTAGCAGTCAAGATTAATTGCAAGGCCTGCTCCTTTTCCTTATCCAATGCAGAAACGCTGTTTTTTAATTCCAGAATCTGTGCATT
>CAKKPF010000103.1 GCA_919901575.1 Candidatus Brocadiaceae bacterium | reverse complement strand
CCTTATCAATATCCTGTTTTCTTTGTGTGCTAATTTCTAATGAAAGATTTTTTTGTACATCTTTATAAAAAGGATTAATACTTGCTACTTTTTCCCATATAATAATTGCTTCATCAAGGTCGCCTTTATAATAATGTGCCAGTCCAAGATTATATAATGTGTCTATGTTATCAGGCTCAATCTGCAATGATTTTTTATATACAGAAACAGCATCGTCATAATGTCCTGTATCGAAATGAATAAGGCCCATATTATCAAGGGCTGAAGTATTTTCAGGTTGAACGGCAAGAACCCTTTTAAATTGGGCAATAGCTTTATATATCAATCCTTTGCCTCTATAAGCAACTCCCAGACTGAAAAGCGCATCAGGATCATTCGGTCGTTTAATCAAGATTTGTTTGTACTCGTCAATAGCTTCCTTATACATTTTGTTTTTGGTGTAAGCAACTGCAAGGTTGTAACGGGCATCTGTCATATCCGGATTTATTTCAAGCGCCCTTTCCCACGAAGAAACAGCCTTGTAAAACAACCTTTTCTCTTTGGTATCTGGATCTACTTCAAGCGCCTTTCTCCATTCAGAAACGGCTTTGCAAAACATCATTTTTTCATCATATACATTTCCAAGGTTATAATAAGCATCTGCAAGGTTGGGATTAATCTCAATCGCCATTTCCCATGCATCAATAGCTTCATCAATCATGCCCTTATCGAACAAAACCGAACCCATATTGTTATAAGCATCAGCATAATCACCGCTAATCTCTATGGCTCTCTCATATGACGTAAGCGCCGAATCCAACATATTTTTATCATAAAAAGCATTCCCCAAACTATAATAAGCTGCCGCATGATCAGGCCTTAACTCTATAGTACAATTGTATTCTTTGATTGCATTATCTAATTCACCTGTGTTTACATATACAATCCCAAGGGAATAATGTGTTTCAGGATCGTCAGGATTAATTTCTATTGCCTTTTGAAATGTTTTTACAGCCTCCCTAAACATACCCCTTTTTGTATATGCAACGCCCATATTAAAATATGTATCTGAGTCAAAAGGAGTAATCTCTATCACCTTTTCCCATGCCGAAATTGCTTCTTTTAACAACCCTTTTTCCTCATAGGCATTTCCCAAATTATAGTGAGCTTCTACAAATTTCGGACTAACTATTATAGCTTTTTCCCATGCTGAGATTGCCTCGCTTATCTTACCCTTATCATAATCGGAAACGCCGAGATCATAATAATAGTTACGCTCATCAGTACCGGAAAGTATATTTCCTGGCAGCACAAGAAACGCAAAGACAACCGCTAACGGGACTATGTATTTTTTCTTCATTTTTACCGTTATTCTCTTATTTTCTACTGTTACTTCAAAAATTGACTGGAATTTGCAAATTCTACAAGATTTATAATGTATATGGCAAGTTCTTTAAATCCTGTGACTATACTTAGTTATAATTATCACAACCATGTGAAATGATTTTACAATCATTCTACGGGCACAAAAAGAAACCATGTAGTGTAGAAAGAAAACTGTTATTAGATGTTTTTAAATCGGAAAGCCTAAAATGACAGAATGATAGGGTTTGTGATACGCACTGCATATTATGGTCTAAAACTGTCACTAAGCCATTAAATGCAGCTTTTCAAGTGTGGGGTGTATTTGCCTGTTTTTATACAGAAACGTGTATGGAAAACTTTACAAGTACTTTCCTTATACCAAATTAGAAAAAAAAATCAATATAAATTTTTACAAAAGATTTTCTGTCACAGGCATCATCACATAGTCACAAATCTAAGGTTTTAACTATTCAACCTCAAAAGGTTATAACATCGGATAAATGTCTAACTACCAAGGTTTATCCAGACGCTTTTTACCTGTGTATATAACTCTAAGGCATGTATTCCTAATTCTTTGCCAAAGCCGCTTTGCTTAAACCCGCCAAAAGGCGAAGCCGCATCGAAGGTGTTGTAAGTATTTACCCAGATTGTACCGGCCTTCAAATCTCTGGCAAGCCTGTGAGCTTTCTTTATATCCCTGGTCCAAACAGCAGCCGCCAGGCCGTAAATTGAAGAATTACTTTGTCTTACCATGTCGGCAACATCATCAAATGTAATTGCTGACACAACAGGGCCGAATATCTCCTCCCTGGCTATTTTCATATTATTATCAACTGCATCAAAAATGGTAGGTTTAACGAAATATCCCCTCTTTCCACATCTCTCACCGCCTGTTACCAGTTTTGCGCCTTCCTGTTTTCCACTATCAATATAGCCTAATATTTTATCAAATTGTTCCTTAGAAACCTGTGCTCCCATCTGAGTACCGGCATCTTCCGGATTTCCAACACGCAGGCTGGAAGCCTTATCTGACAACTTTTCTACGAATTCATCATGAATACTCTTTTCAAGGAATAACCTGGAACCTGCACAACAGACTTCACCCTGATTGAAAAATATACCCGTCATAGCGCCGTTTACTGCACTGTCTATGTCAGAATCTGCAAACACAATATTGGGAGACTTTCCGCCTAGTTCTAATGAGACCCGCTTTAGATTCTTTGAAGCTGCCTGCATTATTATGCGTCCTGTCGTATATTCACCCGTAAAGGCAATCTTATCAACATCCATATGCTCAGCAAGAGCGGCTCCTGCTGTAGGGCCATAACCTGGCACAATATTCAGTACACCATCCGGCAATCCAGCCTCCTGACAAATCTCGCCTAGCCTCAATGCGGTTAACGGAGTCTGCTCGGCAGGCTTTAAGACTACGGTGTTGCCGCAGGCCAGAGCAGGCGCTATCTTCCACGCAGCCATTAGTAAAGGAAAATTCCATGGTATTATCTGCCCTACAACACCAACAGGCTCTCTCAAGGTATAGTT
>CAKKPF010000102.1 GCA_919901575.1 Candidatus Brocadiaceae bacterium | reverse complement strand
GGGCAGGAAGCCAGCGGCTACAACGGCATGTAATATAAAATCGCTCAATTTAGGTATTACTTCTTTATTATGAGACATAAACAGCCAGGATGTTTGTTTTCATTTTACATACCTAAAAGACCTTTCTGTGCATTTAGAATTTCCTCTCCATGAGAGTTCAATTTAAATCGCTTCTTTTTATCATGACAATCCAGGCATATCTTATTGCCGGTTTCTGACCATTTCTGTAGTATCATAGCGGTCTTCGCCGTTTTCCCCTCATTAGTAAGAACATCTTTCCCTGCGTGGCAGTAGTTACATTCTACATCCATCATTTCTGCCAGTTTAATCATTTTGGCAGCTACTTCTAATTTGTCTGTAAATTGTTCTTTCCCCGCATGGCAGTAATCACACTTTACACCAATTGCCATTGCAGCCTTCATATCCACCTTTGCCTTCTCCCCTTTTTCTGTAAAATCAGTCACATCGTCATTATGACAGAAAGTACATTCTACTCCTAATGCGGGCGCCACCTCTTTACTGCATTGTTGTTTTTTTTCTTCTCTATTACCCTTTAAATAAGTTTCCTGTAACTCGTCAGATAATTGTCCGGCACTTAAAAAACCGGATGAGAATACTATTAGAAAAGCGATACTGAAGATATTAATGTATTTCATGTTTTCTCCCATTTAGCAACATTCCTCTTTTTTAAATTATAAAAGTCCTTTTCTTTTACTCTAAAGGTATTCAAAATATCTAAATAATTCGTCTCTTTTGCAACAGTCAAGCTGTTTTCAAGAATTGACTTTATTATCAGTTCGAATAAAGCCGGGTTTAGTCATTGACATAGGTGAAAGTATTTCATTGAGTTTTTCTTCAGACATTAAACCGTTTTCCAATATAATCTCCTTTATGGACTTGCCTGTCAATAATGATTCCTTTGCAATGTCTGCCGCCTTTGAGTAGCCTATGTAGGGATTCAAGGCTGTTACTAAGGCCATACTATTGGTGGCATATTGATAGCATCTATCCACATTTACCGTAATTCCCTTTATGCATTTATTTGTGAAAACCTTCAATGCATTTGTCAAGATTGAAACTGAATCCAGCAGTTTGTACTGCATTACGGGCATCATTACATTTAATTCAAATTGTCCTGCTTGTGATGCCATTGTGATAGTAATGTCATTTCCTATTATGGAGAAACAAACCATGTTCAACATTTCGGCCATAACAGGATTGACCTTGCCAGGCATGATTGAAGAACCCGGTTGTACTGCGGGCAAGGTTATCTCAGCGAGACCGGTTTTTGGACCCGAACTCAAAAGACGTAAGTCATTTGCAATTCTGATTAATTCTATTGCCAATACTTTCAAAGCGCCTGATACTTCTGTAATAGGTGCATTACTTTGCATCGCTTCGAAATAATTTGAGGCGCCTCTAACGTCTAAATTTGTGATTTCCTGCAATTCTTTTATGATTCTTTTCGTATAATCGGGATGGGTATTAAGTCCTGTCCCGACCGCAGTGCCACCAATGCCTAATTCCTTTAACGCATCACTTGCCTTTTTAATATTTACCTCTGATTTTGAAACTGCTTCTGCATAGCCAGAAAACTCCTGCCCAAACCTTATGGGTGCAGCGTCCTGCAAATGTGTTCTTCCTGATTTTATGACATTATCAAATTCTTCAGCTTTTTCATTGAGTGCATTCACAAGCTCATCCAGCACAGGAAACAATTCTGCCAGCAGAAACAATGCAGAAATTCTCATGGCAGTCGGAAAGACATCATTTGTAGATTGTCCGAAGTTAACATGATCATTTGGATGGACAATAGAGTAGTTCCCTTTCTCACCGCCTAAAGATTCTATTGCAATGTTGGCTATCACCTCATTTACGTTCATATTATATGACGTACCGGCGCCCGCTTGATAAACATCAACAACAAATTGATCTTGAAACTCTCCCCCAACAATCCTGTCAGCAGCGTTTACAATCGCTTCGCATTTCTCATTATCAAGACATCCTAGCTCATTATTCACCTTTGCGGCTGCCCTTTTCACATAAACCATAGACCTGGTAAATGCCGAATGAGGCTTTACACCGCTGATTGGAAAGTTTTCCAGCGCTCTGACAGTCTGCGCTCCATAATAAGCTTCTAATGGAACATTTACTTCACCTAATGAGTCTTTCTCTGCACGGTATTGTTCTTTCCCTGTATTCATTTAGATTTATAGCAAAAGATTGTGACTTACTATTCAATAGACAATAGAGTACTGTCGCATGAAGAAGAGGTTATCTTTTTTTCTTATTCAGTCTTTATTGGGGTCGTGCCTTCCCAAAGACCGTGTCGATTGCAGCGAATTACAGCCCTTAGTGTAGAATCGAGTCCACTATGATTCAGTTTTAAAGGCACTGTTACTTGAGGTTTTGTCATTACTGGTGCAAAATCAAATCTGCCCAGATACACACTTCCAATATAGAATTCAATCCATTGTATAAAATGTTCATTTTCATTCGGATGTTCCGGTTCTCCAACTGTAATCTTTACATCGTAAAACCTGCCAGTCTTTAAGACTGGAGGAACCGTGATAACAGGTATATGCTTCTTGGTCATTGGTGAATCCTTATCTGAGTTTTCAAGGCTGTTCAGCTTGCAAAATAGTGCTCTTTCATCAGTCATTTTTCTCCCCCTTTTTTTGAATTAGAAAAGTTAATATGGTTTCCATAATCTCGTATTAGCGAAACCATACTTCAATACTAATTATATCAAAACATAATAAATTTAGATATTTTAATAAAAGGGCATGTTTGTTAGAATATGCCTATAAGATTCAACATTTCTTTGTTCCCGTTTTTATCAAAAATATTAAGTAATAAAAGTGCAATATTAATGCCAATAATAAAATGGTTACAGACAAGCGGATGTTATCTACACATAAGCTTCTAAATTGAGGCGGCTTACGACATTAATACTTAAGCTTGAAACGATGAACTGATCTTACAAAACATATACATTGCGAACGAATTACGCAACATGTCTTTGGAGACCGCAGCAATGCGAAAATATTACGTTTTCTCAAGTATGAGGATGCAGAATGAAGTCTTTTTCGTTTTTACTAGAAGACATAAGCATTTGCTACAAAGTGTCTTATTTCTTATCTCAAAAGTTTGTCTGCGAAAATAAATCATTGGTACGAATATTGCGAATTTCTAAACCATTGTCATAAGGGAAAAAGCTTGTTATAATTAGTCTGGCATTAATTAATCGAAAGGGGGGCAGATAAAAGTTACAAGATTTAATGGTATACGTTTCTGACATCGCTTGAAATCTAAGTAATTTATTCTTTTTTGTCAATACGTCAACTTGTTGCAGGCTATTTCGTTGAGAAGGGTTTTACGGCATTAGAGATGAAGATTTGGATAATACCAGGGAACTTGAAACAGAAGGTAATGTTAGTTAACTAATTTAAGGAGTGTAACAATGTCTTCACATAAAGGGGAACTTTATTTTTGTGAAATTTGTGGAGCTGAAGTTGAAGTGAAAAACGGCGGTGATGGAAGTTTAAAGTGTTGCGGCCAGGCGATGGAAAGTAAAAAACCTTAATTTAAGAAAGGAGCAAATTATATGGAAAACAAAAAAATAATCGAGATTTTAAACAAAATTAGAGTTGAGGAGCTTACGGCAATAATGCAGTATTCTCAACATCACTATCTGGCTAAAGGTATTAATAGTCCGGTAGTTTCAGAAATTTTCAAGAAATTAAGCATAGTAGAGATGAAACACGCCTATGCGATTGCGGAAAGAATAACGGCTCTGGGCGGGACTCCTACAATGAAGATTGATCAGGTAAATGTGCCTGAAAAATTGGAAGATATGATCAGGGTTAACTGTGAAGTAGAAAAGGGTGCAATTGAGGCATTTA
>CAKKPF010000101.1 GCA_919901575.1 Candidatus Brocadiaceae bacterium | reverse complement strand
GGACTGGGTTCTTTTGGATATGCCCTTTTCTGGATGTTTGCTGCTTTAAAGGCTCCGGGACTTGGTAGTACAGGAGCAGCAAAAGAAGCGCTGTCCTTCCTGGCAATTCCATCTGCAGGTATGTGTATCATCGGGTTAATCTCTGTTTTGATAATTGTCCTCAAAACAGTATGTTGCACACGAAACGGCTCATGCACAAGCTGACAAGCGATAGCAAGTCAATCACGCAACCTTAAGGTTGCGGCTACCAGCCCGCCCGGCTCCGCCGTTCGTCAGCCCGACATCATTCTGGCGGGGACGGGCATTACGGCAGACCTCTCGAAAGAGAGGAATTTGCCCTTACTTTCGCAGAGCTAAGCTCAGCTTTGTAAGGAATCCAATACTGAAATCCTCCCTAAGACCCGCCTATCGTCAGGCATGAAGGAAATACCGATTAACGTTTTCAAAATCTCTAATTTACATCTTCATCCAGGAAGCCATACAAATCACCGAATCCGATAATGTCTTTTGCCACATATCCAACGGGTGTTAAATCCTCCGTAAATAATATGACGAGTTTGCCTTCTTTTGAGTCAAGGACTTCAGGGTCCAATGCCACATCCACTACGTATTTTATATCAGGAACAATATCTCGCCATTTGGATAGTTCATCCGAATTCTCAGAAGAACGGACATTAGCGCTAAAGTTTGGAGATCTATCTTTATACACAGTGGTAATATTGAAACCGGCGCCTTCTTTCACCTCTCCATATATTTCGTTACGGAAATTGTAAGTCACTGATATCATATCGTCACTCACGTTTGGTTCCAGCTTAAGGCTTCCTTCTTTATGAATCGAACCGTTTCTCCATGTCTTATAATTACATATATTATTTTCGTAATCGTAGTCAGTAATCATAATCCGCTCTTTCTTTCTCTTAACCTTTTTTTCATACGAATTGACAGGTTTAAACCTGTTGGTAACATTATCAATTATCATAGTTGTTCTGTAGACGTTGTGTCTATGGATAATCTTGTCGAGGAATCCTGCCGTACATGCGTCAATCGTTACAACCATGCCATCGCCGTTTTTCTCGCATCTAAATGTGGCAGTCCCTACATTTTTGAAAAGCCAGAAGCCAATATTGTACTTAAGCGCCTCTCCTTCAAATCTATTTGTATCAGGGCATACGTTTCTGCTATGAAAGAGAAATGTTAACAGCAGGCATAAGGTAATCCTTGTATAAAGATGTCTGGATATTGCGGCCTTAAACATAATCATTTAAATCCTCAAAGATCGCAAAGTTTTTTCAGGAATCTCTTTTAATACATCTAATGCCTTCTGAATGTATGACAAAGGAAGGGTTGGGCTGTCTGTGCCTATGATGACGGTTCTTTCAAAGCCTTTATCAAAAGAATGCTTAAATGCATTCTTCATGCGTTCACCAAGGCTGTCTCCTTTCTGTGGTAAATAATCTACTGATTGCCCGCATAATCTTTGGAATGTTTTCTCAGCACAACTTGGTGAATATGCAATAGTTATCCTATCGCATTTCAGTTTAAGTGTATTACTTATTGTGTCGGCAATAAATGCCTCATATAGTTCAGCAGCTTTTGTGGGAGTTATATGCGGGATGAGTCTTGTCTTGACCTTGCCGGGAATCGGGCTCTTTGCGAATATAATAAGACATGTGCTCATGTTGAAAATAAAGGCGGATTCGCTTCGCTCCCGCACGAAAACACTTATGTCACATCATTTACCATGAAAGTAAACGTATAGTTGTGTGTATGCCCCCCAAAATCAATTGGCAGAATCAGATTGAATGTTGAATCTTTTAAATCTTCACCCTTTCCTTCAAAACTGTATCTTGGGAAGAAAGGTTTCATTAAATTGTCTATCTTATAAGATGAAATTGGCTCGTTTCCTGGCCCTTCCCCTATACGAAAGTCCGGCCAGTTATTGATCCATACATATCCTGTTATCTCAGAACCCTGGTCTATTCTCATTGGCGAAACATACTTGCCATTATATTCAAAATTCTTTACTTCTTGCACGTAATCATAACCATAATGCATCCTGTGGGACTCGCCGGCAGAATCAATATATTTTGCATTATTCCTGACAAGGTTTATTTCATGGTCAGTTTTGTTCTTGATTGTCACACGGATGTTTTCTGAAGATGGAACAAATCTGAACTGGACATTCTCATCCTCAAAACTCATTGCCTGCCCGACTACCCGTCCGAACGGCTTGGCCGGGCGGGCGTCGTTCTGGCGGGTTTCGTTTTGTGGTTCAATAAGTGAAAAACTATAACGATAAGGTGTATATGATGAGCAACCGGCAATGATCAGGCATAAATACCCGAATGCTGCTACTCGTTTTATGCTAAATAATTTAAACATTTTCTAGTCCTCCTTCGCATCATTTATTATATGAAGGTATGGATTCACTGGCGACACGCATAAGGTCTCTCCGATTCATTGTTGAAGTCAGGCTATACAGTGTGTTGCCATGTCTCCATAAAACTACATTATATCCTTTATGTCTTCCAAAGTAGTATGACCTGCCGTTGAAGAGTTCATGATTCAGCTTGTTAATATTCATGCCTGAACCATTTACAATCTCCAGAGATATCTTGTTATGATTACCGCTTAATCCAACATAAGCGCTCTTTTCCCCGGCCATGCTTGAATTCTTGCAACCCAGGAGTTTCATCTCGCGTCCATTAAATTCAGGGATATCTATGGCAAGATTAGATCGTTGTAAATTTTCAAAATGTCTTCTTATTTCATTTCTATCTGAACTGACAAGGTCAAGGCGCATATTGTCATTAACGAAACTATCGTGACGTTCTGCTGCCACCTTAATAATGGAAGGGAACTCTACCGGCCTGAAAAAGGAAAGATAAGCGGCAAGGCCGATAATGGTCATAGGCAGCAAGACCGCCATGGTTACATATGCAGGCCTTAAAGTAAAGAAATCGTAAATACCTCTGATGCGCCATCTCTTTAACTCTAAGACGGGAGCCTCGATACGGTTATATTCTTCGTCCATCTCTGCCCACCGGCTTGCAATGCTTTGCAGTAAATGTTGAGGTGTTTTGTAGTGCGGAGTCTTATCTTTTATTATTTTCTTTAGAGCTTGCTCAAATTCAAACTTCTCGCAACATTTATGGCACATATCAATATGCTGCTTGATTTTTGAATAGTTTCCCGCATCGAGTTCGTTATCTAAAAATTCGTGGAGATGTTCAATTGCTTCTTTACAAATCATCATTTTATTGTGTTTTCCCCTCTACTTTTCTTTTAAATAACCTCTTTCATTTGCGTAGTTCCATAGTGATTTCTGTAATAATCTTCTCGCTCTGAACAGTCTTGATTTTACAGTTCCTATCGGACATCCGATAATCTCTGATATTTCTTCATAGCTGAGTTCTTCAATATCCGAATACAAGACGACTTCCTTGAAAGCAAGCGGTAATTTATTGATAGCATTCGTTACTTCGTCTTCAAAAAACTCATAAACGTTGGTAATACCGCCGCTTAAATGGTCGTCACTTTCTTTAGCAGTTTTTATTTTGTTAAATAAATAAAGGTCTTCAGCATCGTTATAATGAATTTCTTTCGGTTCTCGTATTTTTTTTCTAAACGTATTAATGAAGGTATTCCGCAATATCTTGAATAACCACGCCTTCAAGTTAGAGCCTTCTTTGAAAGTGTGTGAAAACCTGTGTACCTTTAGATATGTCTCCTGTACGAGGTCTTCAGCCGCTTCTCTGTTTCCTGTCATCCTCATACCAACGTTAAAGAGCGAGTCGATGTGTTCCAGAGCGGCTGATTCAAATTCCCTGGTTTTGTCTTCTTTTCCGGCAGACTCTCCCACTCATCACCTCATATAACAATTTCTGGAATAAAAAGGTTCCGACTTTAGTATTTAGAGTTAAAAATTCGTTTTCGCAAGCCGGACATTTAAAAAAGTACGTATAAAAGCATAATTCTCATTCATGTTATTAAAGATAGAAAAAAAGGCAAGAAAATTATTGTAGAAGAATGCGTGTGTGAGATTTGGTTAATACCCTTTCAGCGTACATCAAAATTTTGTTTACTTTCTTAGTAAATACATTATAGTAAAAAATCTCAGTAATATTTGAAATAAAATAGCAATCAACTTTCAAATTAAGTTAATTCAAGGAGAAACTTATGAGTCGTAAAACGGTAACAGTTGATGGTTGTACTGCATGCGCTCACGTGGTACACGCTACTAATGAAATTATCACAATCTATCCAATAACGCCTTCATCGCCTATTGCGGAGATCTGTGACGCAAAGTCCGCAAAAGGGCAGGCGAATATATGGGGATCAGTGCCAAAGGTCAGCCAGATGCAATCGGAGGCAGGTGTTGCCGGCGCAGTGCATGGCTCCCTCACCACTGGCGCCTTGGCTACTACTATCTCAGCATCTCAAGGCCTTCTATTAATAATTCCAAACATGTACAAAATCGCAGGCGAACTGACGCCAACCGTGTTTCACATAACGGCCCGTTCTCTTGCTTGCCAGGGATTGTCTATATTCGGAGACCATTCAGACGTAATGGCTGCGCGTTCTACGGGTTTTGCCATGTTGTGTTCACAAAACGTACAGGAGGCAATGGATTTTGCCCTCATCTCCCAGGCGGCCACCCTCGAATCCAGGATTCCGTTTATGCATTTCTTTGACGGTTTCAGGACATCCCACGAAGTCCAGAAGATTGAAGAAGTCAGTTTTGACGATATGCGCTCCATGATAGACTACAACCTTGTTATTGCTCACCGTAAAAGAGGACTGACGCCTGATCGTCCAAGCATTCGCGGCACATCACAAAACCCGGATGTGTATTTTCAGGGAAGAGAAACTGTAAATAAATATTATGATGCAACACCTGATATTGTACAGAAGGCAATGGACAAATTTGCCGGTATAATCGGCAGGCAATATAAATTATTCGATTATCTGGGCGACCCTGATGCAGAACGGATTATTGTAGTTATGGGTTCTGCCGCCGAAGTGGCGCTTAATACAGTTAATACGCTTAATGCGAAGGGAGAAAAACTTGGAATCATTCTCGTGAGACTTTACAGGCCGTTTGACATAGATGCATTTGCCGAGAGTTTACCATCAAGCGTGAAATCCATCGCAGTTCTCGACCGTACCAAAGAGCCTGGCGCAATTGGCGAACCTTTATATCTTGACGTCAGGACTGCCATTGGCGAGATGATGGAAAAAGGCATATCTAAATTTAAATGGTATCCAAAGAT
>CAKKPF010000100.1 GCA_919901575.1 Candidatus Brocadiaceae bacterium | reverse complement strand
GTTGTAGGGGCTTATGATTTAACAAATTCTGATTATAAAATCAAACTGAAAATTAATTTCATTAATTTCATGATCTCTTCATGCGTGTTCAGGCCTGCCCGCCCGTCCCCGCCAGAAAGACGTGTCGGGCGGGAAGCCGTTCCGCTACACCCCGCTAAGCGGGGTACAGTTTGCTAATATCCGCCGAATTGATAAAAAACCTTAATTCCCCGCCTGAACTATTCGGGCAGGCCCGCATGCCCGCCCGGCAATGCCGTTCGGACGGGTACCTATTCGGGCAGGAATGATATTGCGTCTAACCGTCTGAGGATTCCATATAGAAAATCTATATTCCCTTGATTTGCATAAAAAAACTGCTAAAATTGCGAGTAAGCTCATTTTAATAACTAAAGTATTGGTAAGTAGCTTTTAAAGTGGTTTGAGTTATGACAAAAGAGACACAAAATCTTGAAAACACAATTCTTGAATTAGGACAACGTATTCAAGAACTACAGAATAGCGCCGAACAAGATGATTCATCTGTTCAAATAAAAGAACTGGAAGAGCAGAAAACATCCCTTCAGAAAGAAATGTATTCCAATCTCTCACCCTACGAAATTGTAAAAATCGCACGTCATCACCTTAGACCGCCTGTATCCGATTACATAAAAATGATGGTTGATGATTTTATAGAGCTACACGGAGACCGTAATTACGGAGACGATAAAGCCATAACCACAGGTTTTGGCAGCATTGGCGGCAAAAAAACTCTGATAATCGGTCAGCATAAAGGGAAAACAACAAAGGAAAGAATTGACTGCAACTTTGGCATGCCCAATCCTGAAGGATACCGAAAGGCGTTACAGAAAATGAAACTGGCAGAGAAATTTCATTTACCCGTAATCACCCTGATTGATACGCCAGGGGCAAATCCTGATATAGGGGCGGAAGAACGGGGCCAGGCACACGCAATAGCCATGAACATTGCAGAAATGAGCAAGCTAAGAACTCCCATAATCTGTATTGTCATTGGCGAAGGCGGAAGCGGCGGCGCGCTGGGAATTGGTGTGGGTGATAAGTTTTCTATTCTGGAATATGCATACTGCTCCGTTATCTCACCAGAAGGCTGTGCGGCAATCCTGTGGAAAAGCAAAGATAATGCAGAGGAAGCTGCGACCGCACTAAAATTGACTGCAAAGGAATTATACAAACTGGGGATAGTTGATGATGTGATCCCTGAACCGATAGGAGCAGCGCATAATAACCCGGAAGAAATGGCTAAGACATTAAAGGAAACAATCGTTCGGTATATAGAAGAACTCCAGGCAATACCTTTAGATAAATTAATCGAGAAGAGATATAAAAAATACAGGAAATTTGGTCATTACCTGGGCGGAGAATAGCAGTCAATGCGAAAACACACAACTTTAGTCATAATTCTTCTGATTATCATTCCCTCCTTTGGTTTTGGCTTTGTGGAAAAATCCCCCGATACAGTACTGATAAAGTACTTAAAAACTCTTTACTCAAATAATCTGGAAAAAACATACGGTTACCTTTCAAAAGTAGACAAAGATACTATAAGCAGGAATGAATTCATAGAGCAAAACAGTCTTGGTGAACCTTTTCTTCAAGAAATGGCAAAGACAATTTATTCATTAAGCAAGTACGAAATAAATGAAACAAGAATAAATGAAGATAACGCAATCGTCGACATTACTGTAACTGCCCCGGACATGCCCAGGGTTTTAGCTGAAATCTTTGGCCCTTTTCACGGCCCAAAAGACATGAAAAACCCCCAGGAAGCTACAAGACATATGCTAAGACAATACTTAAAAAAAGGTGATGTGCCCATGGTTGAGGAAAGAGGAAATTTTACATTGGTTAAAGAAGAAGGTAAATGGAAAGTCCTTCTAAACCTGAAAAATAAAGAATAAGGCAACTAATTTTCAATCCCTCTTAGTCCCCCTGTGAAAAAGGGGGACTAAGAGGGATTTATCAAAGGGGTAAGGATAAGATGGTAAGACAAATATTATTAGATATTGTGAGAAAAGTTGGAGTCAATGTCAATCAATTGCAAAAGGAGATTGACGAGTGGTTTAAGAGTAAATTTGATAAACTGACCAGAATAAAAGAATCTTTCCATGAAATGAGTTCATGTACATATGAGAATCAATACACAAATTTTGGTAAAGAACGGGAATATTTGATTGACTTACATAAGGGAATCCTCGAAAAAGGAAAGCACGAAACAAAAGATTTGAGAATTCTAATACAGAATATTTTTAACGACTATGATGAAGCAATCCGTAAATATCGCGGAATCATTCCCCTGGACTACTCAACACATATCATTCCCGACAAAGCCCACGCTGAAGAAGGGAGAGAAATCGAAGCAGAAATCCTACATTTTTTCCCTTCAAACTGCAAAAGAGAACAAATTGTAGAACAAACAACAGAAATCATTAAACACATTCAAGAAACATCCTTTTCTGATACACCAATCTGGGTCAAGGTAATCCAACACAAAGAAAAATAATATATTTGGTTTTCAGCCTATCAGATAAACAAAATATGCCTGCATCCAAGACACTTAACCTGGCAGTTCTCATCTCTGGCAGTGGGACAACACTCCAAAATCTTATTGATAAAATAAACGACAAAACTCTTAATGCCAGGATTCAAATAGTAATAAGCAGCTCTCCGGATGCTTATGGTGTCAAGAGGGCCGAACAATATAATATTCCCGTAGCTATAGTACAACACAAAGATTATAATAACTCAGAGATTTTCAGTAACACAATAATAAAGAAAATTGGAAAATATCCTGTAGATTTAATAATACTTGCCGGTTTCTTACACCTTTTTAAGATACCGGACAAATATGCCGGTAAGGTGATGAACATCCATCCGGGATTAATTCCTGCTTTCTGCGGTAAAGGATATTATGGACATCATGTCCACAAAGCCGTTATTGAAAGTGGGGTCAAAGTCTCAGGCTGTACGGTTCATTTTGTAGATAACGAATACGATTGCGGACCAATTATAATCCAGAGAGTTGTTCAAGTGCACGAAGGTGACTCTCCGGATACACTTGCACAAAGGGTATTTAAAGAAGAATGCATAGCATATACCGAGGCAATCAACCTCTTTGCTGAAGGAAGATTAAAAATTGAGGGAAGAAAGGTTAGGATTTTAAATCAATAATTATGAAAAATAAAAATTCGTCAAGACTTAAACAGTGCTCATATTTGCTTATCAAAAAACTTTTGTTCGTTTCAATAATATGCCTGCTTATACTACAGAAAAATACTCCTTCCTCTGCAATCTCTATATTGAGGGTTGAACCTTCTGTAATCGAACTTCAGAATCAAGCCTTTTTTAATTTAAGGCGCGGTGACTTTCTTGAAGTCTTTAAAAAATGTGAAGAATTACTGACAATCAACAAAAAGAGTATTCTCGCCTACGAACTGCTGGGAGTTTCATATGCCGGAATCGGAAGATACGACAAAGCGCAGGAATTAATGGAATCTTTAAATGACGTTGCTAAAAATTCATCGCTTTTACAACTATGTAAAGGGATGATCTTACATTCCCAACAGAAATTTGATGAAGCAATTGCCGAGTGTCAAGAATCGATAAACACAAACCAGGACAATCCCCTTGCGCTCTATGTCATCGGCAGAATATATATAGACAAAAAAGAATTCGATAAAGCCGAAGAATTCTTAAAGAAGGCGGCTGAGAAGGAACCGGAACTTGCTTCGGCTTATACCGGCCTCGGCGTAAACTACTTGCTTCAGGGAAACGTGGGAGAATCTTTCAAAAACTATCAAAAGGCGCTTGAAATCAATCAGGACGAACACATGGCTCGAATGGGTCTTGCCACAATATTCATCGGATTAAAGGGCTACGAAAATGCTATAGAACAATATAACCTTGTAATTAAAAAGTTGCCCACTTTTATAAGGGCTCGTCAGAACCTGGCGGCGCTTTATCTTCAAATAGGCAGGTTTACGGATGCAATAGAACAATCTAATGAAATCCTGAATATTGACCCAAATATAGCGCCTATATATCTGATACTGGCAAGATCTTATTCCTATACCGATAATTTTGATGATGCCGTTAAAAATATTAGAAATTTCATAGATTTACAGGAATCTTCCTTTGAAGGGTATTACCTTTTAGGGGTTTTCCTTATGGCAAGTGGAGACAGCAAGTCTTCAAAGGATGCATTAGAAAAGGCAGGGAAGATAGATGCTAAACAAGGTAACATGATGATAGCCAATGCACTAATTAATCACATTGAAGGTAATTATGATAATGCAGAAGTTTATCTTGAAAAGGCACAAGGGTTAACACCGGAAACCAATAACCCGATGATCAACATATTCTTGACAAACCTTTACCTGACACAAGAAAAGTATAAATTATCAAAAGAGAGTTTAAAAGCGTCCAGCGGTTTTATAAATGGATTCAGGCCTGATAACCTTGATTTAAAAACTGATAGTGAAATAAACCAGTCTTTCGCCCACACAAATCTTGCAATCTTTTTCTACCTGAATAGATGGTATGACAAGGCAATTAAGATGTGCGATGCTGCATTAACAATCCATCCGGATAATCCTATTACCTTGTATGTAAAGGGTAAATCGTTTATAGATAAAAAAGACTTTAATCAAGCCCTTTTGCAATTTAAAAAGATCGTTGAAATACAACCTGACTTTTTATCTCCTCATTATGATTTAGCAAAACTTTACCTGATAATGGATGAAACTGATAAAGCTCTTGAAGAATACAAGAAAACAGCAGAGCTGGACCCAAAGGATGCCTCAGTCCGCCTCTCTATAGGAAATATCTATTCCAGACAAGGAAAAAATGATGAAGCCATTGCCGAATACAAACAGGTTCTAACCCTGGCGCCTGATTCTCCGGTCGGATACAATGAGCTGGCTTACTACTATGCAGAAAGTGAAACCAATCTG
>CAKKPF010000099.1 GCA_919901575.1 Candidatus Brocadiaceae bacterium | reverse complement strand
TTGGCGTCTGGTCACACGCTTTGTAATCTATTGTCAGATTAATAGTCCCGCGAAGCAATTCTTTCTTTAAGAGCCGCTCGATCCGCTCTTCATAACCAGTTAACAATTCCGGTATTCTTATATTTATCTTCAGGTATTTGTTATTTACTGAACGCATTTCAACAAGAATTGTCTTCTCTTCGTCTTTTTTTTCTGCCCTTCCAAAACCAGTCATACTTTTAATCATATTTCCTCTTCAACTATTGGTTGAATTAGTTTTCTTTACTTTTCTGTTCTTCGCCGCTAACATCAACTGCCTTCATGCTCATAGAGTCTCCTCCTTCTGCACCCCCTGTCACTTCTTGTGAATGATCATGGCCGGTATGGTCGCCATGATCATGTGAAAGTTCTTCTTGAAGTGATGTGGACATTTCCCTTCGCAAAGTATCAGTTCCATGTATTGATGATAATGTTAGTTTTGTCAACAAAAGGGTAGAAATGATAAATACAGCTCCAACAAGGTAAGTAACTTTAGCCAAAACACCACCCGTCTGCGTCCCCAGGGCTGATTGGTCTGCCAGGCCGCCGATAGCAGCCAAACCACCACCCTTTCCTGCCTGCAATAACACGCATCCAATCAGGACAATACATGAAAATACTAATGAAGACTTTAAAACTGTTGACCAGCTAAATATATAAAACATAGCCAGTAAACCAAAAATAATAACAATTGCCGTAATCCATTTTAAATTCATAAAGATTTACCTCTTTTTAAAATAAAAAATAAAATTTACGTATAAAATAAGGTCATTCAAAAACAAAAATCTATGATAATCCGACTGCTTCAGAAACTATATCCAAAAAAGATTTTGGATCTAAGCTGGCCCCGCCCACCAGAGCGCCATCAATTTCTGGTTGTCCTAAAAGTTCATTCGCATTCTTAGAATTTACGCTTCCGCCGTACTGGATTCTAATACTCTGAGCAGTGTCATTTCCATGCTTACTCTCAAGTGTGTTCCTGATGAAAGCATGCGCTTCATTGGCCTGTTCTGGTGTTGCAGTCTTGCCGGTGCCTATTGCCCAGACCGGTTCATAAGCAATTGTCAATCCCTTCACCTGCTCCGATGTCAAGCCTGCCAGCCCCTCTGACAACTGATTTCCAACAACCTCACTGGTTTTACCGGCATCCCTCTCTTCCTGCCTTTCACCAACACACAGGATTGGACTCAAGCCACAGGAAAGCGCAGCCTTTATCTTTGAATTTATCATTGCATTTGTTTCCTGGAATATTGTTCTACGTTCAGAATGCCCGATTATTACGTGCGTACATCCAACATCCCTGAGCATTGCCCCTGAAACCTCTCCAGTAAAAGCGCCACTCTTTTCCATATACATATTTTGTGCACCAACATAAACATTGCTAGTGTGAAGGATTTCACATATATCCCTCAAGAAAACAAACGCCGGGAAGACTCCAACATCCACGGCATCTGAATTAACGGCTTCGTCACAAAGCCTCCTAGCCAGGTATTTCGCATCATCCATAGTCAAATTCATTTTCCAATTGCCGGCTATAAATTGCTTCTTCATCTTATTGTATTATTTGCTGGAAAAGAACCCATTATTTTCATATCAATGCATCTTTTACTAACATCCTTGAGCGCACGCTCAACCTTTTCATCAGATGCATGGCCAACGAAATCAATAAAAAAGCAATAATCCCATGCTTTTTTTCTTGTTGGCAATGGCTCTATATCCGTCAGGTTTATATTATGCTTCTTGAATGGTTCCAATATCTTAAGAAGAGCGCCTGTCTCGTTTTTTGTATGGCACATAATGGCCGTCTTATCATTACCGGTGCGTGGTGGAAATTCACGGCTCAAGACAAAGAACCTTGTTATATTATTAGCATAATCTTCTATGTTACGTCTCAGGATTTTTAAACCGTATATCCTTGCAACTTCCGAATGAGCAATCGCAGCCGCATTCTTACCATTTGCTGCAATCCTTGCCGCTTCAGTTGTACTTCCTACATCCAGGAGATCAACCTTTTCAAAATTATCAGCCAGCCACAATCTACATTGAGCAAATGCCTGAGGTTTTGAGTATATTTTCTTTATATCACTTATTTTGCAGTTAGCCATCAAATTATGATGCACAGGCATGATAATCTCTGCACAAACCTTCACATCACACTCAATGAACATATTCAAGGTTTCCCTGATACCGCCCTCAGTTGTATTTTCTACGGGAACAATACCATAGTCAGCCCGTTCGCTTGAAACCTCTCTGAAAACCGAATCAATCCCGTTTAATGGCAAATATTCAACAGATGCGCCAAATTTTCCCCTGGCAGCAAAATAACTGAAGGTTCCAACAGGCCCTAAAAATGACACCTTTACAGGCTTTTCCAGCATCAGAGACCCTGCCATCAACTCTCTATATATAGCAAAAAGGCATTTATCACTTAAAGGGCCTTTGTTTTTTGCAGAAACCCTCTCGTATACCTCTTTTTCTCTATCAGGCGCATATACTTGTGCATTTGTACGTTTTTTGATGGCCCCGATTTCCTTAGCAATATTTGCCCTTTCATTGAAAAGTTCTATAATTTTCGAATCTAAGGCATCAATTTTTCCCCTTAATTTTTTAAGATTCATTTGGAATTATTGGTCCAGAAAAATACATAAACGTATATAAATTCAGTAGGTTATAGAACTTCCTAGTCTTTGGGAATATAACAAAACATGCGCATACTGTCAACAAAATAACGATTCAATAAGCATGTTGTTCACTAAAATTTTTATAAATTTTTTTGTCTTGACATAAATTTTTTTTTATTTGACTGTTCTGCAAAACTGTATAAAATGAACTCTTGTTAAATTTCGCTGAATTCTTTCAACCTGTTGAAATTTAAATCCTTTCCCGGGTATGTAATGCGGGGAAGTATATAACCCGATTCCACACACATCAATTGTTGCTCGTTGTGAGTTATTGGTAGAATTTAGCTCACAGCACGAAAATCATTGTTCCTGTATTTGTTTGGCTTAGTTGCTGATAGATCAAACATTCCAATTATGATTTCCGTAGTACAAAAATTATATATATATTTTCCAAAGAAGTGGCATTTTGAAAATCTTATTATCAATTATTTACTTTTCAGCATGTAAAATAAGTTATAAAGGCATAAGATATGGCAGGAGAAGCAGTTACAATGTTCAGGCAAAGATTGGGGATATTTGTTGATGTACAAAATATGTTCTATTCGGCAAAGGCCCTTCACCAATCAAAGATTGACTACAGCAAACTGTTACAGGAAATAGTTGCAGATAGAGATCTCATAAGGGCTGTGGCATATGCAGTACATAAACCGGATGTTGACCAATCAGGCTTTTCGGATGCACTTAAACGATTAGGTTACGAAATAAAGTCTAAAGAATTACGTCTCAGGCCTGACGGAACCGCCAAAGGTGATTGGGACATGGGGATAGCTATTGATACTATTGCAATGGCGCCTAAACTTGATACAATAGTGCTCGTTTCCGGGGATGGCGACTTTGTGCCCCTGGTAGAAATGTTAAAGGCACATGGCTGCCGAGTTGAGGTAGTGTCTTTTCGTAAAAGCACTGCAGTGGAATTAGTCGAAGCATGCACCCAGTATACGGCAATAGAGGAATCAATGTTGTTTAAGGAAAAAAAATTCGTTAAAAATGGCGCTCACAACTGACAAAAAAGAATTGACGGATAAAATGGTAGATTGCCAGGAGAAACTGGCTTATTCTTTCAAAAACATAAAACTGCTTGAGAACGCTCTGACGCACACATCCTTTAAAACGCCTTATAACCCCAGTAATGAAAGGTTGGAATTTCTCGGCGATGCCATACTTGGAATGGTAATCTCTGAATACCTGTTTAAGAAGTTTCCCGATTATTCAGAAGGAAAATTGACAAAAATAAAATCTGTAGTAGTAAGCCGTGCAACGCTTGCTAAGATTGGTACGGAAATGAATTTGAAGAAGTATATCTCTGTAGGAAAGGGATTAATGGTAAGCAATTCATTTCCAAAGTCACTTATAGCAAACGTTTTTGAAGCCATCATCGCTGCAATCTATATGGATGGTGGCTTGAAGGTAGCTTATAATTTTACCCTCAATAGTCTGAAAAATGAAATCGATATCGTATGCAATAATAAACACGAAAAGAATTATAAATCCATTCTCCAACACTTTTGCCAAAGGCATCAGGGACATATACCCAGATACAAAATAATCAAACAAAGCGGCCCGGATCACGACAAGACTTTTGAAGTAGTAACCTTAATTAACAATGTTGAGCATTGTACTGGATTAGGAAACAACAAAAAAGAGGCGGAACAAACAGCAGCTAGAAAAACATTAGAATATCTTGACGTAAACATAGATTAAATAAAGGAAAATAAAATGGAAAACCGAATAAATAAAAAGAAAATAGTAAGTATTTGCCCTTCAAGGGTTGCAAGGTCAAAATGTCCGAGCATAAAGAAGACAAGACAAATAAGACGTGATTTATTCAGGCTGCAAAGAGATCAGTCCATCTCGGAGAAAACAATCGATAAGTTGCGTTTAAGGTTAAAGCAGAAAAAAAATCAGGGAATTGCAGTTGATTGCAACGGCTGCCCATACAATGTATCTGAGAAAGTAGCGCATGCGGCAACAACCTAAGATAGCATAGCCGCTGGCAAAATAAAAGTGCCTAGTGTAGTGAGTTATTAATACCTTTACTTATAAATGTGTCTTTTACTGGTGAGAAAGACAATTAGCAAGTATTGAAATTATCACTAAAACCCAAAAATTCGTATCTAAAGTACCTTTTCAGAACGAATCATAAAAAAATCTCAAAAGTAAAGAAGTGTTAGACTCACTACACTAGAGTATAAAGCAAACTAAAGTTGTAGCAGAATGCATTACAAATAGGCGATACATCCCATTTCTCTGCTATCCACTTATTTTCAAAACTCCGCTCCGTTACTTAATGCAAGAGAAACATTACTAAGCATATACTTCCCCGCCTGTACCTACCCGCCTGTACCTATTCGGGCAGGTTCGGGCAGGATACAAGGGTAAATGGGATGTGTCCCAATATCTCGGTGTTAGCAAATATAATGATAATTAAATTTGGAATCTACCTGGAAT
>CAKKPF010000098.1 GCA_919901575.1 Candidatus Brocadiaceae bacterium | reverse complement strand
CCCGGCAGAACTCCTGTAAAGACATATCGTGTTACGGCAAGTAAAGAAAAGGATGCCTATGAATTTATTCGTAAAGAAATAGAGAAGGGGAGGCAGGCATTTGTCGTATACCCGCTGGTGGATGAGTCTGAAAAACTCGACCTCAAAGCTGCAACTGTTGAAGCGGAGAGGCTTAAGGAGGAGGTATTCACCGGATTAAACGTTGGTCTATTGCACGGTCAGTTAAGGTCAGACGTGAAGGACTTGATAATGACTGATTTTATTAATCATAAATATGACATTCTTGTATCAACTATTGTAATTGAGGTGGGGATTGATGTGCCGAATGCCACCGTAATGGCTATCGAACATGCAGAGCGTTTTGGCCTCGCACAGCTTCACCAGCTCAGGGGCAGGATAGGGCGTAGTTCACACCAGTCATACTGCCTGCTTTTGGGGACACCCGGGAGCCTCGAATCCAGACAGAGGATCAAGACCATGCTGGAAACAAACGATGGATTTAAGATTGCAGAAGAAGACCTGAGACTAAGAGGGCCGGGTGAATTCTTCGGTACTAGACAGCACGGCTTACCCGAATTCAAGATTGGTGATATAATCAATGACTATGCCATATTAAAGATGGCACGAGACGATGCATTTAAACTTGTGAACGAGAGCCGGAAATCAAAGTCCTTAAAGAAACAAATGCTTCTGAAAAGGATTACGGAAAGCTTCAAAGACAAACTTGATTTGATAAATACTGGATGAGAGAAATACTTAAAGTAGCGGAAAGCTTTAGCTTTCTATATTTAATATGATTCTTTATTTGTAAAACAAAATGTATGGAATAGTACATTTCCCAAATGCACCTTTAAAAGCTTCTTGAAAAGTATATAGGATATTGATAGCATTCATCGAAAATATCAACATGAAAGGTTGTCTTATGAAATCTAAATGGGACTCATGTCCAATGTGTGGAAGTATTAAAATCAAGCGTGTAAAAAAACACTTACATTTAATACAAAGAAAGGTAAAGTAAAAGTTCCAAATCTTGAGCTTGATGCATGCGACTCTTGCAAAGAACAGTTTTTTGATGAAGAAGCCAATAAGATAATTGACACATATGTTAGTCGTACTTCAAAAAAACAAACCGTTCATTCAAAATAATTAAACATATCTAAATTTCCAAATATAATAGATAATATTATGACTAACACCGACTTTCTTGTTTACGTTTCCAAAGATATTCCGGAATGGGGGAAAGACATTGATCCCTATGACAGGATATCGGCCTTAATGGAAATTCAGGGCATAAACAAATCAGAACTTGCAAGAAGGCTGGGTATCTCAAGGCAATATGTAACGGATTTACTTAATGGGGAAAAACCAATTACATTAAGATCTGCAAAAAAATTTGCTCATGCTTTGGAGGTACCAATATCCGGAATCCTCGGAATGCAATGATTTCTTGCATATCCTGGTCACATGGCAATATAATAGGCGCTGTTCCTGATAACGCCATTTTCCAATCCACTATCCAATACAAACATACCTCACGAACTGATAAAATAATTTTGGAATATGACTTTGAACTTGTGAATGATGGCCGAAAGTTAAAAACCACAAAAAAGCATATGATTCTGAAAAGGATTATGGAAACCTATAAAGATAAGCTTGATTTGATAAGTGCGGGGTGAGAATAATAGCTTAATAATATGCAAAAAAGAAAGTACGGAGTATTCCGCTTTTATAGTCTTACGCTCAGGACTATGCCTGACCTCCTCTATCTATTCATTTGTTGACTTTCATACTTGTTTCTGTTACTTTCAAGTGGAAAACAGCAATAAAGATTCAAAAGATGATGCGCTTTATTATGTAATATAAAAAGGAGCAGAACATGGATTGGAGGAAAAGGATAACAGTAGATCCACTCGTATGTCATGGAAAGGCTTGTATTAAAGGAACACGTGTTATGGCATCAGTCATATTAGATAACTTGGCAGGGGGAATTGCTACAGAGGAAATTTTAAAAAGTTATCCCTCGCTGAATCCAGAAGATATTAAAGCAGCAATATCATATGCTGCCGAATTGGCAGGTGAAAGACAGATATCCTTAACTCAGTAGATTAAGATGCAATTCAAAATAGATGAAAACCTACCGATTGAGATTGTAGAGTTGCTAATGAATGACGGCCATGACGCAAAAACTGTTAACGAACAACACTTACAAGGTGCAAGAGACTCCGTTCTACTAAATGCATGTGTGGGTGAAAACCGAGTTTTGGTTACATTGGATACAGATTTTACAGATATTAGAACATATCCACCATATGAAACACCAGGGGTTATTGTATTAAGAGTTGGTCATCAATCAAAACAACACATAATTGAAGTTTTTCTTCGCATTATGCCTCTACTTGACCGTGAACCACTTATACAAAATCTGTGGATTGTAGAAGAAACACGGATTCGCATACGTGGCAAGAATAAGACATCCTGAAATGTTAAAATATACTTATGGAGTAAATGCAGGGAGAAATCCTATGAAGTCCAAGATCACCTCGAAATATCAAACTACAATTCCAAGGAAAATCCGTGACAAGCTTAATTTAAGTGTATCAGATTCAGTAGAATGGAAAGGTGAGTTCTTCGGTACACGACAGCACGGCTTACCAGAATTCAAGATAGGAGACATAATCAATGACTATGCCATACTAAAGCTGGCAAGGGAAGATGCCTTCGGGCTTGTCAAAGAAGGTCATAAATCTAAGAATTCAAAGAAACGTTTGCTGCTCAAAAGAATTATGGAGAGATTTAAGGACAAACTTGATTTGATAAATACGGGGTGAGAAGGAAACTAATAGCACAAAGTAATAATGCAAAATCTAGACATCTTTCCAGGTAAGCCATCGGCAGACCCCATGTCTGTGGTCTTAAATTTACCAATATCAAGAAGCAAGGTGACCCTGCTCCCCTTGATTATAGACAGCTTAACTGATACCAAATTTCAGTATTACAAAGCAAGCGACCGCACAAATAACAATATCATCAACCATGATATTATTTTTAGTGTTGCATAGATAAGATA
>CAKKPF010000097.1 GCA_919901575.1 Candidatus Brocadiaceae bacterium | reverse complement strand
CGATAAAGGAATTCGGGTATGACAAAAGTGGTACACGCAAAAACCTAACCGGACAACACTGAAAGTTAATATTATCGTAATCAGGAATTTCAATGCTTCGACTCCCCGCCTGAATCACAAAGTCGGGCAGGCGCTCAGCATGACGTCATTCCCCGCCAGGCTGTACCGTTCGCCAGCCCCCGTCCGAACCGGCACGGGCGGGCGACACGTCTTTCTGGCGGGGACTGGTCTGACGGCAGACCTCTCTTTCGAGAGGATTCCAGAATTGGAATCCTCTCGAAAGAGAGGCTTAATGCATAGGAAATTCAAAGTTGTCAAGACAATAAGTTTTGGAGTACATCGTCCCCGCCCGAACGCCTTGGCGGGCTGGTCGTGCCCGAGGCAGATTCGCTGCGGCGAATGTGACGATGTTAACCTCAATAAATCTGTCACGCCATAGGCGGATCTGCCTCAGGCACGACCAGTGGTTGACAACATTGACACGGTCAATGCACTCCATAGCGGAGTAAAATGCCGCCGAAGGCTTAGCTCGTAAAATGTCGATATGGATATATTTATAAAACGTGTGTGTGTGTGTAAAAATAGTGCCAACATATTTTGTAGCATTTGCTTCTCCTGCTTAAATTTGTTTACACTTATTTTAAAATTTTCAACTAATATTGAAGCAAATACTACCATTAACTAATTATGTATACAATAAAAAAATCAGTATTAAAACATGTTTACGGTTGATTACTTTGATTTTGACACAAAGATAGCTTTCTGTTACCATTCCATACCAAAAATGCAGTAAATAGTTGAATACATTGTTTAAGCATAGGCTCTATAGTTTGGAAATCAGATTATGGTTGCAATAAAGAAGATTATTGACGGTTTTAAACATGCATTTGCAACGGGAGGAGAGACGCTTGCAGACAATGAAATTGATTTAATCAGAAAGTTGGCAGACTTTGTAGTCAGAAGGAATATGTCCGTGCCCGCAGTCATATTTCTTGAATCTGTCAGGCCCTTAAACTTTGTAGGCAGTCAGGCGATGGTCTTCTTTAAACCGCTTCTTTCACGTTTTTTTACCAGAGATGAATATGATAAGCTGGCTGTTATCCTGGAAAAAAGGGAGGTCATAGACCTGCTTATAAGAGAGATTGAACAAAAGGCCGGTATAGGAAGTTAAGCCTGTCCCGAACGAGTTGGAAGAGTCGTAGCGGAAACCTTCAGGTTTCCATATTATTCTGTAATTGAGGGAAATGGAAGCCTAAAGGCGTTCCGCTACAGTAACCATGTAGGCTTATAAAATAATATTTGGGATTTAAAATCGTAATTCTGAAATCGTAAATCGTAATTTAAAAAGTGGGCAACCTGCCCGACCCGTCCCCGCCAGAATGATTGTCGGGCTGGCTGCGTCGTTCGGGCGGGTGCCCACCCTACTCAAAATGAAAAAGGATCTTAATGTAATTGTTGCCACTGATTGCGGCAGCACGACGACAAAGGCAATACTTATCGAGAAAAAGGGTAACGAATACCGCCAGACTTTCAGGGGCGAGGCGCCGACAACCGTGGAGGCGCCCTTCGAAGATGTGACAAGAGGCGTGCTTAATGCCTTTGCCGAGCTTGAAGAGTTGTCTGGCCGGAAGATACTGGATGGTGAGAAGATTATCACACCGTCAGAAGGTAATACCGGTGTTGACATTTATATATCAACCAGCAGCGCAGGCGGCGGGCTTCAAATGATGGTCGCAGGCGCTGTGAAAACGATGTCTGCGCAAAGCGCACAAATGGCCGCACTCGGCGCAGGCGCAATAGTTATGGACGTCATTGCATCAAACGACAAACGCCTGCCGCATGAAAAAATCGAGAGAATAAGGGATCTGCGTCCGGACATGATACTGCTGTCTGGCGGAACGGACGGCGGGACGGTATCGCATGTTGTAGAATTGGCAGAGTTTATTGGCGCCGCCAATCCCAGACCAAGGGTGGGCATGACATTTAAATTACCCGTTATATACGCCGGTAATAAAGATGCGCGAAGCAGGGTTATTGAAGTATTGAAGGACAAGACTGCATTAAGAATAACGGACAACCTGCGGCCTACGCTGGAGAGAGAAAACCTTGGCCCTGCAAGGCAGGAGATTCAAAACCTGTTTTTAGAGCACGTAATGGCACATGCACCCGGATACAAAAAATTAATGTCATGGACCGGTGTACCAATAATGCCCACGCCGGGCGCTGTTGGCGAAATGATGCAGTCGATTGCAAAAAAGGGAAACATCAATGTAGTGGGAGTTGACATTGGAGGCGCAACTACAGATATATTTTCAGTCTTTGACGGAGTTTTTAATCGCACTGTAAGCGCCAACCTGG
>CAKKPF010000096.1 GCA_919901575.1 Candidatus Brocadiaceae bacterium | reverse complement strand
AGGCATGTGACAAGTGCAAACATTTGCCGTCAAAGCCTGAAAAAGATTGCAAGTGTGCTTGTCATACACCAGCACCAAAGAAATAATCTTATTATTTACTTCTGAGGTTATAAGATTGTTAACATTAAAAAAGGCAACTCACGCGAGTTGCCTTTTTTGTTTTATAAAGGTTGCAAAAAAATCAGTCATTACCCATTACGACACTACTGTCTATTATTTTATTATAACACTTCCCATAACCACGCATCTCTATAGTTCTTTCGTTTTCAGAAACTGCTGTTAAAGTTACTTTCAAGTATTCTTCCGGTAAACATTCCGGAACTCTGTCTGCCCATTCAATTATTGACACACCATCCCCGTAAATCATCTCATCACTCCCGATGTCCAACATTCCTTGGGCATTTTCAAGCCTGTATGCATCGAAACGATAAATCGGAATACGTCCTTGATCTTTAATTTATCATACACTTTTTCTGAAAGGCTGATTGGTTTCATACTCTTCCTCTGTCAAAATTATTTATCATTAGCAATATAGAGATTTAATACTAATGATGGATAATACTATCAGAATTGATATTTACAAACAAACCATTTTCCTGCATTGTGCACAGCATTTCTCCCTTGTTTTTTCATGCCTGTTTGCATTACAATACAGACTATAAATTTTTGTGTAGATGATATAAAGGTATTTTACCGGGAGTTGAGAAGATGTATCGAGAAAAAATAAAGGTTCTGGATTGTACCATCAGAGATGGAGGCCTTATCAATAATTACCACTTTACTACGGATTTTGTTAAGGCGGTTTATCGCGCCGCCTGTGACAGCGGCGTCGACATCATTGAGATTGGCAAAAAACTTTGTGAGAGTGATGAATATACACGGGAAAAATATGGCAAATGGAACTTTTGCGATGAGGATGATATCAAACAGGTTGTGGAATCCCATGAGTGCGAAAATCCGCCAATCCTGGCTGTGATGTATGATGTGGACAGAGTAGACGTTTCCACGCTGCTTCCTGCCGAGCAGAGTGTTATTGGGATGGTCCGTACTGCCTGTTATGTTGTAGATATTGACAAGGGGCTGGATCTGGTAAAGCGGAGCAAGGATCTTGGTTATCAAACCACAATCAATATCATGGCATCCTCTGCTGCAATAGAAACCGAATTGATCGAAGCCCTGCAGCAGGTTAATGATGCCGCCGAAGTGGACTACCTCTACCTGGTGGACAGTTATGGAGCATTCTATTCTGAGCAGGTAACCGGCTATCTGAATCTTTACAAAGAACATGCCCCGAATAAGGAACTTGGGTTCCATGCCCACAACAACCAGCAACTGGCTTTTTCTAATACCCAGCAGGCCATTATTGATGGTGTTAATCTGCTGGACGCAACTATAAACGGTATCGGCCGCGGCGCCGGCAACTGTAATCTGGAGCTTCTGCTTAATTTCCTGAAGAATCCGAAGTTCGATGTCAGGCCGATTTATAAGGCTATCCAGGAGCATCTGGTGCCGCTTCGCAAGGAAATGGAGTGGGGCTTTAATGATATCTATGGAATCAGCGGTCACCTGAATCAGCATCCTCGAGACGCAATGAAACACAGGGTCAACGCCGAAGTCAAAGACAACTGTTACGATTTTCTGCTGGAATCCACTTCATAGATAACGTATTTTCAGTTTTCGCGTTGGTTACTTATACTGGGGGAGTGCTTTCCTTTCACCTGATGTGGCGTAGGTAATCGAGTGATACTATACCTGATCTTTAATATTGACAAAACAGCATCTTTGCAATCCATAAGATTAGATAATGTCAGACCAAAGATGCGTTGACTGAGATTTGGAATCCATGCCCTTGAATATAGACGACAGTGGCTAAAATTTTATGTTATTGAATAGTTGGGAACACTTCCCATATTGCAAAATACTAATTCTAAATGCCTGATATTTTAAAAGAAATGGCTTATTTTTATAAAGAAGTATTCTGGTTTAAAGAATTATTTACAATATTACAGTCATTAGTTGTTTTTATATTAGTACGGTGGTTTGTATCCTTAAAACATAGAGTCACATTACTGCTGTTTCTGTCCGCCTTTGTTGGCGGTGCCTGTAACTTTTTCGGAGACCTGGGGTATTGGAATGATAATGATACGCTCAAGCATATTGCACCCGCTTCATTATACCTGATAATAAAAAATAAGGATTTAGAATTTAATGTCGTGCTATTCGCATTTCTTTCTCCTTTCTTTATTTTATCTTGTGAATTTTATACAAGTATCGTTTTTGCAATAGCATGCATCTTATCGCATTTAATAATAATTTTGTTCATTTTTATTGCTAAAAAGAATGTGTATCTGTTCTTATTTATTAGTATTATAATCGGAATACTTTACTCTTATATAGGTGCTATTGCGGCTCCGGCTACCAATGATATCCTTGTGAATCCTGCGTTGATTACATTGTCGGCAAAAGGCATTGATTTTTACACGAAAAATAATAAATATAACTTATTCTTAAAGTATTTCTGGACAGTACTTTTGTGCTTTGCCTTTCTTGGCAATTGGATTTTCTGCTTTATAAGTGATTACTATAAGGAATTCACTTTTTGAGGTGAAGCAGTGGTAAAGTCTGCCGTTGGTTGTTATGTCAATTGTCAGAAAGGGGCTGTAAATGAGTATTAAAGATTATAATTCAGCAAAGAATCAAACCATTAAGGAGAGATTGGTAAACAAAGAGGTCTTTGGATGTATAAGTTCATTAATGGAAAGGATCATCAAGTGTGAAAAGAAAGAGATTTCCATAGAAAGAGATGCCCTTGGATCCGTAGTTACATTAATGGAAGATATTATCAAAAGCGGTCGTAAGGATGGATCTGCAGAGAGAGAGGTACTTGAACGTACGGGTGCATTAATGGAGTCAATCAAAGGAGGCAAGAACTGTGAGATATACGGGGAGATAGAAAACCTGTACAAGTACAGCATAGATATCCCGGATATTAAAAACCTGGCAATCCATAAAAAGATAGGGTACAGCAGGGGCGATATCCTGGAAAAGGAAAGAGAAAGGCTCATTAAAGAGTTAATGGAAAAGATAGGGGAATTAAAGGGTGAAGAGAACTTCAGCAAAATGATGCTGGAAGATGAAGAGATATCCGATGAGACAAACAAGGAAAACCAGGTCCATATAGACGAAAGGATTGCGGAACTGGAGAATTATCTAGCAGGCATTGAGAATGCCAGGGGAGAACAGCGAAAAATATCTGAATGGTTGCATGTCTCCAACTGGCTGCATAACAGGCTGCGGGAGAAGGGAGAACCTGTCTGGAACGATGGCCGGGTGTATGTCTGGGGAAGGATAACAACGGGACAGGCGCTATTATTTGATGACGTAATCTCCGAAATCTGCAGCGACATGGAGATACTTGAAGGCCAGAAGAACGAATGGAAGATGTAAACTGAGAAATAAGCCAACCTGCCTCAGTAATTGGTATTTCATAAAAAACGATCTATAGCGTTAATGTCCGGACTATGCAAACGTTTCTTTGAGTTTGCAGCACAATTCAGTTTTCATGGGGAATTGAAAGATTTTCTAATTTTTACCATAAATCCATAAATCTGGGAACACCATACCTATTTATTTCATTTTGTTGATTAGAGGAAAGATGCTTGATGCCAATTCCTTTTTCAAATTTCTTTTCTCAATCAGGAAGCGTATTTATCAATTTTTCCCCAAGAAATATTATAGTTAAGATTTTGCGCTATGTTATACCTTCAACAGTTTCTTCTGTTTCATCTTCTGATTCTATTTCAAGCAGTTTGATTTGAGGCAGGGATGTACCAATAAATTCCTGTATATTCCGAACAGTAATCTGTCAGGAAATTGTCAAGAGTCTAAATAACGTTCCCAATATTGCTCTACGTCTTTCTTAATATTGTCTATGACGTCAACCTGCTTGACAGGATTAAAAAGGTGGTCATATCTATTCTGTGTCCTGAGATACTCTTCAACCGGTTTAAATTTTGGAATAACGGTGTGCTTTACTTCTCCATAAACAGCTTCCTTCAATGGCCAGATGCCAGTCTGTACTGCAAGCCTTGCAATATTTACTGAATTTGAGGCATCAAATGACCATCCGGGAGGACATGGAGACAAGGCAATAAAGAGTTTTGGCCCTTCAAACTTCGACGCCTTTTCGAACTTATTAGAGAGGTCAACGGGGTGTGACGGCGAAACGGTCGCCAGATACGGCGGTTTATGCGCCCTCCATATCTCAAACAGATCCTTTTTCCTTTGAACGGTTCCTTGAGGGTTTATCTCTCCCGGAAGCGATGTGGCCGTCCTTGAACCATATGGAGTTGCGCTTGACATCTGGAAGCCGGTGTTAGAGTAGGCTTCATTATCATAGCAGAAATAATAGAAATCCAATCCTCTGTATATTGCGGCTGATGTTGATTGCAATCCTATATCGTTTGCCGCACCATCACCCGTAAGAACTACTACTTTCAAGTTCTCCTCACTTTTCAACTTCCCTTTTTTTATAAGTATGTCAAGAGCGTCTCTTATCCCCTGAGCGCCTGCCGGCGCACAGGCCATCGCCGTATACATCCATGATGAACTAAATGGGCTGTATGGATAAACTGAAAGCAACGTAAAACAACCGGCAGCATTCACAATAACCACATTCTCACCCAAAACCTTATACGCCAGCCTTAAGGCGAGAAGCCCCCCACAACCGGTACATAACGCCGTTCCGGGAGAAATATGCTCTTCTCTTGAAATATCCTTAAATTTTTTGTAAGCAGCGTTTTTCATAGACATAATTAAAAGTGAAGAATTAAGGAATTAGGAGGATTGATAATCCATTAATTCCTTAATTCCTCTAAAGTTTTACCCGCAATATTTAAGAGATTATTTATTTGATCTAAATCATTTTTTGTATACAGAAGTTGCGTTTCAGGAACAATGCCGGTCTCTATGCTTTTCTCCATCTCTTCAACTATATGATTAAATTCAGCATGACTGATATCCTTGCCCCCTAACCCGCCTATAAAAGATAATATTACTTCTGGTCTGTCAGGCTCATGATAGAGCGCCGTTGTGACATCTTTAGAAAGAATTCCTCCGGAGCCGGGGCTGATGTTCTGATCTATAACAGCTACGGCTTTCTTACCTTTTAGTAAAGTCTTTAGCTCATTGGAAGGAAATGGCCTGATAAGCCTCAATCTCAGGAGACCTGCTTTTAAGCCTTTTTCTCTGAATTTGTTTACTGCTGCTTTACCTTTAATAGTAAAAGAGTTGCTCATTATTATAACATATTCAGCATCATCAATCTTGAAGGCTTCAATCGCAGAATACGATCTGCCGAATATTCTTTTAAACTCACCGGCAACCTCATCATGAACGGTTAACACATTTAATGACGCCAGATGCATTTGATACTTAAAATATGAATACGCACTCCCGCCCAGGACAGCTACGCCTTGTGACATTGGGTTTGATGCCTTAAAGAAAGCATGTTTTGGATTGTATTCCGGCAGGAACTTACTAACCTCATCCTTACCGGGTACCTCGACCGGCTCTCTCGTAAATGAGAGATAAAATCCATCCATATTAATCAATACCGGCAAAAGCACCCTTTCATCTTCAGCAATCCTGTAAGCCATCAGGATGGTATCCAGAATCTCCTGGCAGGTCTCTGCATGTATCTGTATAAAACCGGAATCTCTGGCAGAAAGGACATCATTGTGGTCCGGTTCGAGTGTGATAGGGGCTGACAGGCCTCTTGATACATTAACGAGAACCAGAGGCACGCGCCAGCCTGTTACATTGTAGAGCATTTCGTAGCCGTATAATAACCCCTGGCTGGATGTTGCAGAGAATACCCTTGCTCCTGTAGCGGCCGCAGTACCTGCCGCAGTGATCATCGAATGCTCAGAATCCATGTTAGTGAATTTAGCATTCATCTCCCCATCATTTATCCATTGTGATATAACTTCAATTATCTCCGTCTGGGGAGTAATAGGAAATGCGGGAATATAATCTACTTCTGACAGCCTTGCCCCCCATGCAGCAGCGGAATTCCCAGTCAGCATCTCTTTTACCATGCCTTTACCTCACGATCTTTCGAGATTACCTTCTTTGGACATTCATAAAAGCAGGTAAGACAACCCTTGCAATTGTCATAATCAATTTGAGGATAACCGTCTCCATCAATAGAAATACAACTATGCGGGCAGTAAACAAAACATGTATAACACCGCGAACATTTCTCATGATCAATGACAGGCCTGAATAGACGCCAATTACCGGTCTTCTTTAATTTTGTGCTTCCTTTTGCATAGACACTGGGTGAACCAAGGCACGCATCAGCATACTCCAACTTTACAATTTCATCTTTCTTATCTTCTTTTATGGGTTCAAAATAATGGGGATGTGCTTCTGGTATTCTGTCAAAACATATAAGTGCAGCTTGAACATTTTTCTGTATAGTTTCTTTTTTGAGGTTTATTGAAGACAACTCCCTGGTTACGGCTTTTTCTAATGAACTCTCTGATATCACTCCTGTAAGTTTACACACAACTGCCGCAGCCGTACTGCTGAGCACAGATTCCCCAATAACATTTAAGGCTATTTCCGTTACATCAAGGGTAACAATTTCACCGACTATTCCATGGACATTCCTAACATGAGAAGCAGGATAGTGAGTATTGACTATTGTTACAGTTCCCTCCCATATGCCCTGAAATACATTTGCATTCTTGTCACCCAGCAATGTTTCATCGGCTATTATGTTTATGTCGGGACTGACTATAAGGCCTCTTTCAAGAATCGGTTCCTTAGATAATCTCGTGAATGCCACCATTGGCGCACCCCTTCTCTCTGCTCCATATAAAGGACAATCCTGAACAAAAAATCCCTCAAGGAATGAAGCTGTGCCAACAATCCTGCTGGCAGTCTTCATGCCCTGACCACCTCTACCGTGAAATCTTACCCTCTTTATCATTTCATTTGTACTATTCTTCATTTAAACCAAATCCGAGGAAAGTATGTTAAAGTAATTTTGAACTGCTTTCCTGAATGATTTATCCCGGAATTGGCAAGGAATGTTTTAGAAATATGCTTTCTGTTGAAACCATACGCAAAGTTTGGTTGATGATCTGCTTGTTTACTGGCTGGTAAGCTGTACGTCCTGGCATGCGAATACATTAATTATTCAATCAGGGCATTAGATAGCTGATGCACACTTTCTGCCAAATTCTTCACATTCATTCAGCGCTTCTTCAGAAGGTATCATCCTTAACTTACAACCTTCAGCAACTATCTTGAAACGCAAACTTTTTAAGATGTCTTCAATTATCTGCACGGCCTCTCCGCTCCATCCGTAACACCCAAAAACAGCCGCCGCTTTTCCCCTGATATTCAGTGTCACAAGGCTTGAAATAATGTCGAATATGGGTTTCGGCGCCTTTGCATTCAGTGTGGGAGTGCCCAGGAGAATTTCATCAGAGGCCTCAATCTCATCAAGTAAAACCTCCAAATCAGTCTCTGCTGCATTATAAAGTGATACATCTGTATCAGGAAGGCATGCTCCTCTATAAATAGCTTCTGCCATTTTCTTTGTATTTCCGTATGAAGAAACGTATATGACCGTTATCTTTTTCTTGCCAGGATTTTTCTTTGTCTTTCCCGACCATTCCCTATAAGCATCAATATACTTTTCTATATTTTCTCTCAGTATAGGACCATGGGATGGAGCAATAACTTCTATATCAATATCCTTTATATTATCCAGGGCATTAATAACGTGCTGTTTAAAAGGCCTTAAAATCGTATTGTAATAGAATTTGTATGCACTAAAGGCATCTTCCTTGGATCCCAATTCATCGTTAAATCTTTTATCACTGCAATAATGTGAACCAAACGCATCACATGGGAATAGTATCTTATCGGTTTCAAGGTACGTAAACATAGTATCAGGCCAATGGAGAAATGGAGCGGGTATGAACTTTAACACCTTGCCCCCGAGGTCAATACTGTCGCCATCTTTCACCTCTTTGTAATCAAATTCTTTGTGTAGAATATTCTTCACAAAAGTCCTGGCTCCTCTGGAAAATACAGGTATTGCATTAGGCGCTAATTCCATCAACCTGATCAAACCACCTGAATGATCAGGCTCTGTGTGATTAATAATTATGTAATCGATATCCTCCGGCCTGACTAGCGATCTTATTTTTGAAATAAAATCATCTACACAATATGCCTTTACAGTATCTATAACAGCTATCTTTTCACCGCGAACCAGATAGGAATTATAAGTTGTGCCGTACTTGGTAGGTATAACTATGTCAAATATAACGAGGTTGGGATCCAGTGCGCCAATCCAATAAACGTCTTCCTTAATCTTGACTGGTTGTTCCATTTATTTCACTTCCTTTTGCAGATGTTTGATTTCTAACTTGCGTGGAGTACTTCCGGTGCTTACCGACCATTTCTTCGGCGGCCTGATAACATCCATATAATGCATCATTTGCTGTTTATCAAGCTGGTCATATATTTGATTCCATACACAGGGTATATCTTCCGACACTTCACATTTGCCTCCTACCGAACCGCCACACGGACCGTTGAGTAAATTTTTTGAGCATCGGCTTATGGGACAGAAACCGCCAGTTGCATCCAACACACAATCTCCGCAACCGGCACATCTTTCTAAAAATAATCCCGGTTCTACGGGCGCTCCCATGAAGGTAGTATTAAGTCCGGGAACTACTCTGACCGGAGTATATTTCTCTGCTAATGTCTGCACTCCAACACCACAGGCAATAGAAACAACTGCGTCGTAATCATTAACATAATTACCTATTGGTTCTACAAATTCCTGTTCACACTGTCTTAATACAGTCTCTTCCTTTACCTCAAGATTTCGGCCATCTCTTTTTGCCGCAATGCGTAATTTTAATGCAAGTTCTTCTACCTGTTTCTGTCCGCCTGTATGACATACAGTTACACAGTCTCCGCAGCCGATTACACAAATTTTACTGAAGTCTTTAACCAATTCATATATTTCTTTAAATGGTTTTGACTCAGCCACTATCATAGTCTATCTTCCTGAAAATATTAGAATTTATGTGGGAAATTATAAGGGGGTTATAGTAACATAAAAATAGTGGAAATGCAGTAAAAAACCCGTTATTTACACACAAAATATTAGCAGGTTTTTCAATAAAAAGAATAATTTAAAAGAAGCTAATTTATTAGTTGAACAAATACTATATTTATGCTTTAAATAAATATTCTTACTTTTTCAGAATTCTTTCGATAACTTTATAATGATAATTAAGACTGTTGTAGTAGGTCCTTTAGGTGTAAATTGTTATATATTGGGATGCGAAGATACTAAAGAGGCTGCCATTATCGACCCGGGAGATAATGCAGATGAAATTATTAAAGTCATACATGAGGAAGGCCTCAATCCTGGATTTATCATAAATACTCATGCACATTTTGACCATGTAGGCGGTGTGAAAACAATACAGGAGCATTTCAAGATAGATTTCTTTCTGCATAAGGAGGATTTATTTCTTATTGACAATGTTAGTGAACAGGCTACCGCATTTGGGCTAAACCCTATTCCCAAACCGGAAGTTGATAAATTTGTCAATAACGGAGATAAGATATCTTTAGGTAATAAAGTTATCAATGTTATTCATACCCCCGGGCATTCACCCGGCTGTGTCTGCTATCACATAGATAATAATGTCTTTGTTGGTGATACAATGTTCGCAGGCTCGATTGGAAGGACAGATTTACCCGGAGGATCCTACGAAACGCTGATCAATTCAATAAAAAAAAGGCTTTTTCCTCTGGGTGACAGCACTATAGTTTATCCCGGACATGGCCCATCAACAACAATAGAAAATGAAAGAAAACATAACCCGTTCTTAACCTAAAAATTGGAGGAAAGATTTTATGAAGAAGGTTGGTGTTTTAACAGGAGGCGGTGATTGCCCCGGATTAAATGCAACAATCCGTGCAGTTGTTAGAAAAGGTATAAAAGACTACAATTACAAAATGTATGGTATATTGGCAGGGTGGAAGGGTTTGATAGATGGAAATATTAAAGAACTCGATATGAATAGTGTATCAGGAATACTTCCCAGGGGAGGCACTATACTTGGCACTAGCAGGACAAACCCTTTTGGGGAAAATAATAAAGGTGATCCTGAACGAATCCTGGAAAATATAAAGAAGTTCGATCTTTATGCTATTGCAACTATAGGAGGAGAAGACACTCAGGGCGCTGCTTTCAAACTGTCTGAGATGGGTGTCAACATTGTCGGCCTCCCTAAAACTATAGATAACGATTTACAGGGTACTGATTATACATTTGGCTTTGACACCGCCGTAAATATAGCAACTGAGGCTATTGACAGGCTCCACACGACTGCCGAATCACACAATAGAGTGATGGTAGTAGAGGTTATGGGAAGGCATACGGGATGGATCGCTACGTTTGCAGGCATTGCCGGAGGCGCTGACATTATCTTGATACCGGAAAAACCTGTTGATATGGAAGATGTTTATGAAACAATTAAAAAGCGGCATAAGCGTGGCAGAAACTTCAGCATAGTAGTTGTGTCAGAAGGTATAAAGCTGCCTCTTGAAGATAAAGAAGAAGGCGGGTACATTCTTCAAAGTACTGAAAAAGACGCATATGGCCATGTAATGCTGGGAGGTGTAGGTTCAGTCCTGGCAAGAATGATTGAAAAAGGTACTGGTTTTGAGACACGATGTACAGTATTAGGCCATACCCAGAGGGGAGGCACCCCTACCGCCTTCGACCGGATACTGGGTACCCGCTTTGGCATAGCCGCAATGGAATTAATACATAAAGGCGAATTTGGGAAGATTGTCGTCTTGAGGGGAAATGAAATCATACCCATAGAACTGAAGGAGATAATGGGACAATATAAAACGGTTGATGACTATTGGTATGACCTTGCAAAGGTATTTTTTGGATAACAATTATTTATAGTAAATAAATTCTCAACTTATTGAGGTTATACCTATTATATAATAAATCTGCCTGCACTACTTCCTGAGACTATTAATTATACGCATGTTAAAAAGTGACGTATTATGCGGAAAAAATTAACTATTACTTTTCTTAATACTTTTTTCAATTAAAGGTAACATCTATGACAGCAGTAATTCTTGCTGGTGGTAAGAGTAGCAGGATGGGTTCTAATAAGGCGTTTCTTAAACTTAAGGGCAAGACGTTCATAGAACGGCAAATAAATTTGCTCAGAGAAATGTTTGATGA
>CAKKPF010000095.1 GCA_919901575.1 Candidatus Brocadiaceae bacterium | reverse complement strand
GCTAAACCGTTCACCAGCCCGACCCGTCCCCGCCAGAAAGACGTATCGGGCTGGCGAACTGATTCATCCGGGCGGGTGATCATTCGGGGACGGGCTTCGCAAAACATTAGTTGTAAAGAAAAAATCAATTGTAAAATGGCGTGTATTCTATGCTTTTTCCCCTAATCAAACAAGGCATCCACAAACTTATCTGCATCAAATTCCTGAATATCATCTACACTTTCACCAAGACCAACATATTTTACCGGTATATCTATCTCTTTGCGCATACCCAGAATAGCGCCGCCTTTAGCAGTGCCGTCAAGTTTTGCCAGAAATATTCCCGTAATATCAACTGCACGTTTAAATAATTTAGCCTGTGAAATGGCGTTTTGTCCCGTTGTGGCATCCAGAACCAATAGTACTTCATGAGGTGCATTCTCAATTTTTTTCGATATTACCCGCTTAATCTTTGACAACTCCTTCATTAAATTTTCGTGAGTGTGTAAACGCCCGGCAGTATCAACTATCAGAATATCTATTCCCCTGCTCAAACTGGCTTCAAGCGCATCAAACGTAACTGCGGCAGGATCAGCGCCTGCCTGATGTTTTACTATATCAGCGCCAATCCTTTTACTCCATATATCCAGTTGTTCCGTAGCGGCGGCACGAAAGGTGTCACCTGCCGCCAGCATAACTTTCTTACCCTGTTTTATAAACAAATTGGCAAGCTTTGCGATTGATGTGGTCTTGCCGACACCATTAACACCCGCAACCATAATCACAGTCGGGGGTGCAGGTGCAATTCTCAACGCAGGGTTTCCATTCTTGAGACTCTGTTTGAGGTCATCCTTTAAAAAATCGTAAACACCGGATGTATCTTCAATCTTTTTAGCCTTCCAGGCATCCCTGATATCCTGTACAATCTGAGATACCAGATTAATCCCTATATCTGATTCAAGTAATATCGCTTCCAACTCTTCCAATACGCCTTCATCAATATTTCTTCTGAATGACAACAGGTCCTTGAACCTGGAAGTTATTTTGTTGCGCGTCTTTGCCAGACTATTCTTTAGTTTTTGAAATGGAGACCACGATTTATTTTCCGCGGCTTCTTGTGTCGTTGCGACCGATTTTTTTCTTGAGAACCAACCCATAATATTATCTGATCGAAGTCGTGTTTGAATGAATTAGTGTAACAACTGAGGAACACCACATGGGCTACCACGCAGAGCGTGGGAGCCAGAGAAAAGGCTGAAACAGTCATATAACTTCCTAAATACTACTCTTTCAACTCAAGACGCCAACCAGATTATCACGCCTTTCCTTAATCTTGTCAACCAGGCCGTCATCTATCTTTATACTTCCCAATTTAATTTCTGGCTTTCGTTCGCCATGACAGTCCGAACCACCGGTCATTACAAGGTCATATTTCTTTGCCAGCCGTACATATCTCTTTACAGCTTCATGTAGATGTGTTGGGTAATAAACTTCAATCCCTTGTATGCCGTATTCTACCATCTTTGGAATCAGCATATCTCTATTAGTAACACCCGGATGCGAAAAGACAGGAACACCACCTGAGGAAAGTATAAGTTCTATAGCATCTTTTAACGTTAACGCCATCTTGGGAACATAAACAGGTCCGTTATCTGACAGGTACTTCTGGAAACTTTCCCGAATATTGCTGCAATAACCTTTTCTACACAATACGTCAGCAACATGCATACGTCCGGGCGACCCCTTTTCAGCAACATCGAAAACTTCTTGATGCTCTATATTAACACCCATACTTCTAAGTTTCCTGGTTATCTTTTTAATTCGCTCAACTCTTTCAGAACGTAATTCAGCTAATTTTTCCAGAAGCATACTATTCTTTATGTCTATAAAGTAGCCTAAGAGATGAATTTCTACAGGTCGATAATAAGAAGATAGTTCTATTGCGGGAATAATATTTATTCCATTCTTATTACAAATGTTTTGGGCAATTTCGACAGCGTCTACACTATCATGATCGGTTATTGCGATTGTACGGAGGTTGAGTTTCGACGCCTCTTCAACCACTTGTTCCGGTGACATGGTTCCATCTGAAAACTTTGTATGAATATGTAAGTCAGCGCCTGTTCGTTCTTCTTCTAAATTATCGTTCTCCCTGATACTTGTGGTGATTTCTTGAGCCTTTTCGCTATTCTTTATATATGTTGAATATATCTTATCCAATACTCCATTTACGAATAAACCGGATTTCTCAGTACTGTATTTCTTGGCTAAATCAATCGCCTCGTTGATAGAAACCTTTGGAGGAATATCATTCATATAGAAAAGCTCATAACATGCCAATCTTAAAATGTTTCTATCTACTACAGGCATCCTATGTAAATCCCAATTTTCAGATATATTAGTTATCTTTTGGTCTATTTCTTTCATTTCCCGAATGCACCCTTTAGCTAATATTATGGCAAAATCACTTATTTCGGCTTCTTTACCTTGTTCCCGGCAAAAAGTATCTATCTCATCTATAACTTCATTACCACGAATCTCTAATTGATAAATAGCCTGTAATGCAATCTCACGGGAATGTGTTCTTTTCCGCATCTACAAATCTCCATAACAAAAAAAGTAAGTCCTCAACATCAGGTGGAATATCATACCGTTTAGAGCGGGTGTCAGCCCCTGCTTTCGCAGGGATTCCAAGGCTTAACACTGGAATCCTTCCGAAAGGAAGGGTACGCAGTTCCACCTGATGCCGAGGACTTACAAGAAACACTATTTCATTTTATCAAACAAATTCACCATCTCCAGGGCTGTAAGCGCCGCCTCTGCGCCTTTGTTACCACCTCTGGCGCCTGCTCTATCTATAGCCTGTTCCAATGTATCGGTTGTAATAACTCCATAAATTGTGGGGATACCCGTTGTAAGCCCTACCTCAGAAATACCCTTCGCTGTTTCACTGGAAACATAATCAAAATGAGGCGTCTCGCCACGTATTACCGCACCGAGACAAACAATACCATCGTGTTTAGCGTTTTTAGCCAATCTCATAGCCGTAATAGACAGTTCACAAGCCCCTGGAACCCAAAATACATCGATATCGTCCTCTTTAATGCCATGCCTGATCAAGCAATCCTGAGCACCTTCCAACAACCTCTTTGTAATAAAACTATTAAATCTGCTGACAACAATACCAAAGGTCTTATTCTTACCAATAAGGTTACCTTCAAACAATTTTACCATGGGATTATCTCCTAATTAAGAGAAAGAGTGACAATGCCTTAGAGGCAATAGTATCAAAAACAAACTACCCTTGCAAGGCTTTTCTGATACCCTGCCTTGGGGTATCTAAATCATATATGATTATAATGAATCTTGTAATTTAAACCCTATATTAGTATTATAATCGCACCCTGAATCCTGAGAACATAGCTACGCAAAATGATTAATGAAGCTAGATGCCAAAGGCAATGGAAAAAGAAAAAGAGATTAACGAAAAAAGATTACCCATAAGCGAACATCTTGAAGAGTTGCGATCAAGGATTATAAATTCAATCATTGTAGTTGTTGTACTATTCTTTATCAGTTGGTTCTTTAAGGCAAGAATTCTTGATATCGTAAAAAAGCCTCATAGTATTACCATGGAAAGCCTGGGGTTGTCACAATCGCTTCAGGTACTGAGTTACCAGGAAGGTTTTTATGCTTATATAAAGCTATGCTTAATGACCGCAGTTTTTATGGCATATCCTGTAATCTTATATCAAATCTGGAAATTTGTGGAGGCCGGTTTATATAAGAAAGAGCGTAGATACGTGAAAGTCTTCGCCCCCTTCTCATTCATTGCATTCATAATAGGCGTATTATTCGGGTATTTTCTCTTAATACCTTTTGGCCTTCAATTCATGATAAAGATACTGGGGGGAGGAATACAGCCTATTATCACAATGAGCCAATATATCTCGCTCGTAACCCTGCTGACACTCGCACTAGGCATTGTTTTCCAGCTTCCACTTATAATGTTATTTATCTCCAGGATTGGAATGCTTAAGGCAGAAGATTTTATTAAATGGCGAAGGTATGCTATTCTCATCATATTTATCATTGCCGCTGTAATAACACCACCAGATCCGTTTACACAGGTAATGGCTGCTTTGCCTATGATTATTCTTTATGAAATAGGCATTCTCACAATAAGACCCACAAAGAAAGCAGTTATACAATTTAGTCTTTTATTAGGTTCAGGTATTTTACTAATATATATTGTTTTCTTAATATACACACTTCCAACAAAAGCGAATTTCTTAAATTCAACCGGTGTTGTTAAAATGCTCCCTGACTCAGGCACAAATTGGCAACCTTTATCATCTGAATCTAAAATTCACAATGGCGCCACACTAAAGACTGATAAAGGCAGTAAAGCTTCCTTCCGCCTGAAAGATGGCACTTATGTCATAATGGATGTTAATACGGAAATCAAGTTTGTTAAAAACAGAAAACTCGACCTTCTAAATGGACAAATACTCCTCTCTATAAAGGCAGATGAAAAACCATTTATGATAGCCGCAAATAATAACATCGTAACTGCAAATGACGGCAACGTTGATGTAAAAATATCAGAACACATGGTCTTTGTTACAGTAACAAAAGGCGAAGCAACAGTTATTGCAAATGGAGAAGAGAAAAAAGTGTTTGAAGGAAGGCAACTGAAAGTTGCTACCGGAGGCGAACCGGCAAATATAGATAGCGTTATAAAATGGGCGAAAGAAATGCGAAAGAAACTGAAAGAACAAAATAAACTGAATTTAAGCTGGTGGGAAATCAAAAACCCATAAGTTTCAGATTGGAACCAGGCTTGAGTTTCCACTTGATTTCCCTAATATTGTTTACTAACATCAAAACATGGAGAATTAAATAGCGATTTTTCCATGTTTAATTGCTTATTATAAAAATAGATGGAAGATTTTCAGTTGTATAAAGGCAATATATAGAAATTTCTCCATCTATTGACAATGTTATGAGTAATAAAGAGAGGCTATGATGGGAATAAGTGATCATCTTCCTTATGTAGAACGTCCGGATTTGAGTCCATTTCTCATTCATTTGACAAAGAATACAAAGACCGATGATGAGTACTCTGCTTTTGATAATTTAGTGAATATCCTCAAGACTGGTCAAATATGGGCCAGTGACAAGAAAAAGGGCTTTATAAAAGGGGCTAACGGTGCTGCGTGTTTTATGGATGTTCCCTTCATGTCTTTGAAATACGTACTGAATAAAGAAACTGCTAATCCTGATCATCCAAAATATGAGCCTTTTGGAATAGTAGTTACTAAACAAACAGCTTATTCTAAGGGAGCGCGACCAGTTCTCTATCTGTCGAATAAAGAGATTAAAGAAATTGGCGTCTCTAATGAAGAACTTTGGCGTGTTGTGAGATTTGAAGGTATAGAAACAAAAGAAATTAACTGGACACACGAAAGAGAATGGCGGGCAAAGGAACATTTCCAGCTGCCCGCCGAACCTATCGCAGTATTAGTAAAAAGTCTAAATTATGTTAAAGAGTTGAATACGCTAATTAAGGAGCAGCCCTCAGAATTTAAATCAAAGCCTCAAAGTATAATTCCCATAAACGTAGTTTGCCAAGGGCTGATTTACATCTAAGGCAACAAGATCGAAGCTATGGAAACTCATAACAATTTTATCCAGCCGACCCGGAATAAGCTGGTGTGGTTTATAAGTTTGCTTCGTGGCCGGGCGGCTGATTACGACGTTAGACTGAGGGAGGCATCCCAAACTTAAATTAGGCTCGCCACGGCGAGTCTGCCTCGGGCATGACCTTCGGCAACTTTAATTCCTCGACTCCGCCAAAGCTCAGCTTAGCTGTGTCGGAATGACGTCACACTGAGCGCCTGCCCGACTACATTCAGGCGGGAAGTCGAAGTGTTGTAACCAACATTGAATCACCTAGACATTAAATTTAGATAACTATGGAAGACATAAAGGAATTATGACGATTACTGTAAGGAATGAAAGAAATACAAAAAAGTATAAATTCAAGAAAAGATTTCTTGTGAAATGAATTAATGGAAGGTTGTAAGAGAAGGTTTCTCGTGATAAACATATACTACTACTAAAGAATAACTGTATTATTTGTGTCTGCCTTTGTCTTCGTACTCTATAACTAATTCTTCTTGTTCGATGGTCTCTATTGAACCAGGCCTTTTGATCCTGACTTCTTCTATCGCCTTTGCGGCATCGTACCCTTTGCTGACAAGATAACATGCCAGTACTGTCCCAGTCCGCCCAATACCTGCGTCACAATGCACAACCAGCTTTTTACCCTCGGCCCGTGCTTTCTCAGCAAATGCTATAAAATCTTCTATCTGCTCCAGTGTCGGAGCTTCAAAATCTCTGACGGGAATATGCTTTACTTCAAAGCCAAATTCCTCTATCAAAGTTTCATTAAGAGGAAATTCAGTAAGTGACACAATTGCTTCAAAACCATTCTCTTTGAGAAATTCAAAGTCATAAACAGAAGATGCCGGTTTGGCCATACCAGCAATTTCGCCTTCTATTAACCAGCTAAAGTTCTTAATCACTTTTTTTCTACAACATTTGATTTGAAATCTATTTCTTTTTTTCTGGCACTGACACCTTGGGCCTTATCTCTTTTTCCTCTTCAACTTCCTCTATCAATTCGAAGATAACCTGGCTGGCATTATCTCCCAGACGATTTCCGATCAAGCGAAGTTTTCGTTCAAAACCTTCCATTTTATATTCTAATTCAGGTATATCCCCTACGCTGCTTCCGGACAGAACTCCCATTCTGCTTCCTGAAAGCCTGAGGATTCTAGTATAGCCGCCATTACGGTCAGTATACCTCTCAGCAATACCGCCGGACTCGCGCCACTTTCCCTCACCAAATAACTTTCTAACCACCTCTTTATTATTAAGCTTTGACAGTACCTGTCTATATTGATGGATATAAGCAAGCATATCTGTCTCTTTCTTTTTAATACCTTTTTTTGCTGTTGTAATCAATTTTTCTACAAATGGGCGAACATATTTTGCTTTCTCCACGGTCGTAATAATCCTGCCATAAGTAAAAAGACTGTTGGCCAAATTACATCGCAGTGCTTTTCTATGACTGGAAGTCCTGCCAAAATGTTTGTTATTTTTCCTATGCCTCATACGACACTTCCCTTCCTGCCCGACTTACATCTTCAGTACTCTTGAATGTCAAACCCAACTGATTAAGCTTTTTCTTAATCTCAACTAACGTTGTTTTGCCAAAGTTTTTCAACTCCAACAACTCATCTTCTTCTTTTGTCACGAGTTCGCCAATGGTCTTAATATTCGCATACTCAAGGCAGTTGGAAGCCCTGACGGACAAATCCAGCTCGGAAACTGATATAGCCATTTTTCTGTTTACTTCGTCTTCAGACTCTTTCTCATTTTCGCGTACTTTTTCAATCTGTTTCTCACCGGCTTGCGGCAATTCCCTGCCCAACTCAAAGTAACGCACGAATGGATTTAAATGTTTCCTGAACACCTTTGATGCTTCTGTCAGCGCCATCTCAGGAGAGACAATACCATTTGTCCATATTTCAATAATCAATCTGTCATAATTAGTTCTTCTACCTACTCTAGTCTCCTCAACTCGTATCTTTGTCTTGCGGACTGGAGAAAAGATCGCATCTATAGGTATAACACCCACTTCATGACCATCAATTCCATTTTCCTCAGCAGTTTTGTAGCCTCTTCCATTTTTAACATCCATCTCAACATTAAAATTCACATTTTCAGAAATAGTTGCTATATGAAGGTCTTCGTTAATAACATCCACGCCGTCATCCGTAATAATATCCCCAGCCGTGACTTCTCCTTTTTTCTTCGCCTCAATTCTTATTTTTCTTGGTTTGTCAGAATGTAGCTTTACAACAAGATTCTTAATATTAAGAATAATATCAATTGTATCTTCCACTACACCTGGAATTGTACTGAACTCGTGTTCAACGCCACCAATCTTGACCGACGTAACCGCACTCCCTTCTATTGAAGAAAGCAAAATCCTCCTCAACCCATTTCCAATCGTAATTCCAAAACCTCGTTCAAAAGGCTCGGCAATGAATTTCCCATAAGTGTCAGTATGTGTTTCTTTTTCTATACTAACTCTATTAGGTAGTTCAAACTCCCTCCATCTGATACGCATATACAATCCTCCTTCCTACCATTAAATATGTCTTTGAAAAGGTTTCATACTAAGATCTTTTTGTTTTGATTATATTGAATCATTATGATCCGGAGAAAAGCCTCGTTTGAGTAAGACACTCAAGGCAGGATTTCATAAATTAGTTGTACTTTCTTATATTTTATTAATTTAAAATGACTATTGAGTTTATCTTGAACAAAGTTCAACGACAAGCTGTTCTTGTATATCTATCGACATCTCATCCATACTAGGCATCTGTAGAACACGGCCTTCTAATCCGTCATCTCCCAGCTCCAACCAGGATGGCAGCTTCCGGTTCTTATTTGAATCTATATTTATTTTTATCATGTTTACACTATCTTCTCTGTTAACCGGCCTAACTACGTCACCTTGTTTAACTAAGAAAGAAGCAATATCAACCTTTCTCCCATTTACTGTTATATGTCCGTGATTAATCACCTGTCTTGCATGACTACGGGAAAAACCATATCCGATATGGTATAAAACATTATCAAGCCTTCTCTCCAACAATATAAGTAAATTTTCTCCTGTATTACCCTGTTTTTTTTCTGCCTTATGATAATAATTTCTAAACTGTCTTTCAAAAACACCATAAAATCGCTTTAATTTTTGTTTTTCTCTAAAATGGATTCCATACGAAGACAACTTCTTGCCCCTTCTTGATAATTTACCCCCAGGCAAGCTCTTTTTTTTAGTTATACTGCATTTTGCAGTTTCACAGCGGTATCCCTTTAGGTACAATTTCACACCTTCTCTTCTGCACAATTTACATTTAGGGTCTATATGTCTGGCCATATTATTCCTTCTTCACAAATCAAAAGTTATACTAAATTTAGAATTCCCTCACATCATCCCGCTTTTTTCAAAGGGAAAGAGGGAAAAATGCCTGCTAAACTCTTCTCTTTTTTCTAGGGCGACAACCATTGTGAGGTAACGGTGTAACATCCTCAATAGCTCTAACCAGAAGTCCTGCTTCTTGTAAAGCAGTTATTGCAGATTCTCTTCCCGGGCCCGGCCCCTTTACTCTGACTTCAACCTCCTGGACACCAAACCTTTTTCGCGCTTTCTCTGCAACAGTTCTGCCCGCTCTCTGCGCTGCAAAAGGAGTACTTTTCCTTGACCCTTTAAAACCAACTGTTCCTGCGCTGGCCCAGCACAAGGTTTCGCCATATATATCAGAAATAGTTATATATGTATTATTGAAAGTCGACTTGATATGCGCAACGGCTTTAGTAACACTGCGTTTTTCCTTTTTTTTACCCATTTATTTATCCTATCATTTTAAAAATGAAGCCCACTTCCCTATAAAAACTAACAAGTACAAGCTAAAGTATCATTCAAGGACTGTTGGCAGAAAAACTCTTGCAAGCTGAAGTTAGTATTAAACATTTTGTTGAGTTGATTGTATCTCTCTAAATTCCTTTTGTTTTTTCCCTTTTGCTTCCTTGCTGATATTAAAATATTCTTTGGCGTTAATTTCGGAGATACTATTTCTAAAAGTTCTACATAATATCCGTTACCGGAAAGAAATTGTGATCTTAATGCATCAGTCAATATGTCCGCAAATTTATACCGCAGCAAGCCAAACTGGGTTACATTTGTTAGAGGATGATGCGCTTTAATTTGAGAACGCAACTGCCCCTGGCAACATGGTACCACCATAATATACTTAGCACCAATTTTAATACCTTTGGCAATCGCTTCATCAGTTGCGGTATTACATGCATGTAGTGCAATAACCACATCAATCTTTCTAACTGAAGAGAAATCTATAGTCCTGCCGTGCTTAAAGACCATATTTTCATAACCTAAAATAGATCTGGTCTCCTCACATCTTTGTATAAGTTCTTTATTGGTATCTACACCAAAGAAAAAGGGTGTTGTATTAAGCTCTTTTTCAAAAATATAACTTAAAACAAACGAAAGGTAGGATTTGCCACATGAACATTCTAGAAAGACAATTTCTTTTCCCCTGTCAAACTTTCTAACTACCTTCAATATTTGTTCACAAAAACCGGCAATCTCGTTAATCTTCTTGTTCATCTCCTTTTTTAACAGACCATTGTTATGCCTGAATCCAAGGGGATTTGTTATGTAGTCTTCTTGTTCTAAAAGATTTAGTATTTCTGTTTTATTTGTTATTTTCATTACTTCTGCTGAAAAGACCCTTATCCCTTCATTTCCTTTACACTCTTCTTCACCGCTACTGTTCTTCTCTTTCCCTTTCGTGTACGAGCATTAGTTTTTGTCCTCTGCCCTCTTACTGGTAATCCCAGACGATGACGCAAACCCCTATAACATCCTATATTCTTCAGTCTTGTTATGTTCTGAGACTCCTGCCTTCTCAGTTGACCCTCAATAACGAAATTCTTTTCTAAATAAGCGCCCAGCGTGCTCAACTCATCTTCTGAAACATCTTTAGCCCGTATACTTTCATTTATTCCAACAGCCTTTAACGCTTTTTGCGATAAGTTTTTACTAATACCGAAAATATATGTTAACGAAATAACAATCCTTTTCTCTCCAGGAATATCAACTCCAGCAATTCTTGGCATTTAAAGTAATCCTTTCAAAATGTAGAAATAGTCTTTAGATTCTAAGAAAGCCCACTCTGTATCTTATTACCCTTGTCTCTGTTTATGACGAGGATTAGTACAAATCACACGCACAACTCCTTTACGCCTGATTATTTTACAATGTTCACATATCCTCTTTACAGATGCTTTAACCTTCATAACCCTTCCCTTTTTTAACCCTGACGATAAATTATTCTTCCCTTACTCAGATCATAAGGCGACATTTCAATCGTAACTTTATCACCTGGAAGAATGCGAATAAAATGCATTCTCATTTTCCCTGATACATGAGCAAGAACTTCATGACCATTCTCCAACCCTACACGAAACTTAGCATTGGGTAAGGCCTCTTTTACTGTTGCTTCGACTCTTATCGGTTCTTCTTTGGCCATAAATAGACTTTAACATGCAGTTATTATTTGCAAGCGAGATACTCTCTCCCTTAATCAGTAAGAATTTCAGCGCCGTTTTCTGTTACTACAACTGTGTGCTCAAAATGCGCTGAAAGTTTTCTGTCTTTTGTTACAACAGTCCATCTATTTTTAAGAACTTCCGTATCATATTTGCCTACACATATCATAGGTTCTATCGCCAGAGCCATTCCCCGGAGTAGTATTTCGTCTGCCTTTAACAATTCTTTGCTGACAAAATTAGGAATCTGTGGATCCTCGTGCATTTTCCTTCCAATACCGTGGCCAGTATAATCTCGTATGACAGAAAACCCTTTACTTTCTACATGATTTTGTATTGATCTTGAGACTTCAGATAATTTATTGTTTGCACAAGTTTTCTCTATTGCTTTATTAAGTGCCTCTTCACAAACCTTTAACAAAGTCTCTGCCTCTTTAGAAATCACTCCGATGGGAATAGTTATCGCTGCATCGGCAATATATTTACGATATTCCACACCTATGTCGACACTCAATATATCTCCCTCACGAAGTTTTCTTTCGTCTGGAATTCCGTGTACTATCTCTTCATTTATTGATGTACATATACTTTTTGGATAACCTCTGTAACCCTTGAAAACGGGTATACCACCTTGCTGCAAAACATATTTTTCTAATCTTGTATTTATATCTTCCGTAGTTATGTCTTTCTTTGCAATCTCTTTCGCAATTGCAAGAGCATCTGCCACTATTCTCCCTGCTTTGCGCATAATTTCAATTTCACGTTCAGATTTACAAACTATCACACGCCTTACTCCATTTTCCTTTCTTCCTTTGACATAGAATGTAATCCCTCAAGTATATTTTGCTCGATCTCTGCTTCTTCACCATTACAGTTTATTTCTATTAATTCACCTTTACTCTTATAGTAATCAATTAATTTCTCTGTCTGTTCTCTATATACTTTCAATCTCATTGATATTGTTTCCGGGTAGTCATCCTTACGCTGATATAATCTTGAGCCACATTTGTCACAAACATTATCATTTACCGGAGGGCTAAACATCTCATGATATTGAGCCCCGCATGATTTGCAAATCCGCCGACCCGCAATTCGTTTTATTATAATTTCTTCAGACGCAGTAAAATAGAAAACCCTGTCTATCTTTTTCTCTACTTCATTTAAAGTGTTATCAAGGATTTTTGCCTGAGAGAGATTCCTAGGAAATCCATCTAAAATAAATCCTTTCTCGCACTCTGCCGAATTAATTTTCCCTACAACTATCTCAACCACTAATTCATCCGGAACCAGCAAGCCCTTTTCGATATACTCTTTTGCTTTTAAACCTGTCTCTGTTTTAGCATCGACAGTTAATCTCAAAAGATCACCAGACGAAATGTGACTTATTTTCTTCCTTAAACTAATTCTTGCCGCCTGAGTACCTTTACCCACACCAGGAGAACCCAGGAAAATAAGCCTCAACCCCTTCTGCCCCTTATCTTACTAGTGCCTCCAAGGAAGCCCCCATAGTGTCTCATAATTAAATGTGACTCTATTTTTTGCACTAAATCCAAAGCCACTCCTACAACGATAAGGAGGCCTGTACCACCGTAAAAACTGGCAACTGCTCTGTTAATCTCAAACCCTCCAGAAATTATCATAGGCAGGATTGCAATTAAAGACAAAAATGCCGCTCCTGCAAGTGTAATTCTGCTCATAACGCCTTCAAGATAATCGGCCGTTCGATGACCTGGCCTGATACCGGGAATAAAGCTGCCATAATCCCTCATGTTATTTGACATTTCATTCGGATTAAATTGTATTGCTGTCCAAAAATAGCAAAAGAAAGCAATTAATACTATATACATAACTACATATGTAAAACCACCTTGAAACATTTCAGTCAATCTGGAAGTTATCCAATACCAGAACGTTCCAGGTTCGAATCTGACTTGTAAACCCCTGGTTATGGCAGCAGGAAAGATTAGTAATGATTGTGCAAAGATGATGGGCATAACCCCCGCTTGATTCACTTTTAAAGGCAGGAAATGTTTTTGGCCTCCATAAACTCTTCTACCCCTTGTATGTTTCGCCTGTTGGACAGGGATACGTCTCTGACCCTGAGTTATGTATACAACACCTGTTACAATCGCAAGAAACATACCTAACAATAATATTAATTTTGCTATCCCTATCTCGTGTTCTGCAGGCGCTACTGAAAAAGTAAAGTTTTGTAAAATCTGGCTAAATGCCCATGGTAATCTATCAATAATACCTATCATAATAATCAGAGATATACCGCTACCAATACCGTGTGCATCAATCTGTTCACCTATCCACATTAAAAAAACAGTCCCCGTTGTTAAAAGTACCGCCGCCATAAGTTGAAATTGGATACCCTGAATATGGATGGGCACAACAGGCACATTATTAATTTCTATTGCGTACAGTGTACGTATCATTATAAAGGCTTGAAACAAACATAAAGCAACAGTTGTTATTCTTGTATATTGATTAATTTTTTTTCTGCCAGCTTCGCCTTCCTTTTGTAACTTTTCAAGAAACGGAACAACGCCCACAAGGAGTTGGAAGATAATGGAGGCGCTAATATACGGCATAATCCCTAAACCAAAAATCGCACCCGAACTCATGGCTCCCCCGGCAAACAAATCTACCAACCCTAATAATTGGCCAACACCTGTTTGCGTAAACTGCTGAAAGTAAGTCTTGAGCACAGTTGTATCAATACCCGGCATCGGGATAAATACGCCTAATCTACATACAGCCAGCAAGCCCAAAGTTATCAACAACTTATTCCTCAACTCAGGAATTTTGAACATATTGTTGAATTTTTCTATCATGATATTTCTTTTGTTTCTCCTCCTGCCTCTTTAATCTTTGTAATTGCTGTTTCACTAAATTTGTGTGCAACAACGGTAAGCGATTTGGTCAGCGATCCTTCACCCAAAACCTTCAAGTCATATTTTGTGCTCTTGATCAACCTGCAATCTTTTAATTTTTGGAGGTCTACACGTGTTCCAGAATCAAAATTCTCAAAGTCTTTAACATTCATTATTGTATATTTTTTCTTGGAAGGATTGTTAAAGCCTCTTTTTGGAATTCTGCGGAACAAAGGCATTTGCCCACCTTCAAATAATAATCCCGTCTCATTACCTGAACGTGATTTTGCACCTTTCGATCCTTTACAACTCGTCTTACCATGACCAGAACCGCAACCCCTGCCGACCCTTTTTCTTTTCTTCCTCTTTTGAGTAACATTCTTGGCGTCTATCAAATTCATTCTATCTTTACACCTCTTAAAAGTTCGATTTCCTGCTTGGTT
>CAKKPF010000094.1 GCA_919901575.1 Candidatus Brocadiaceae bacterium | reverse complement strand
CACTGGCAAATGAAATCAGCAGAAGGTGAGTCGCCAGAGAAAAAATACACCCTGACAAATTGAGGACTTGAAATCTACTGCCCGGACTTTATTATTCCCTTCCGACCAGGTTTTTAGAAACAAGGCTGGTGTTAGGCCAATAAACCTTATAGTATCACAGGCATCCTGCCTGTGATTGACAGACTGGAAGTCTGTCCCACTGTAAAGGAATTTCCTTTTTGTTACCGGTTCAATCTTGCAAAGCTGAGCTTAGCTCTGCAGATTGAACTGAAACGTTTCCCCTTTTAAAGAGGGATCTAAAGTCCTCGGCGCCTTTTGTCCGAGGTATGGGGATTTAAAATTAGTCAATTAATAAAATGGACCCACAGTTATTCATAAAATTATCCATTATCTTATATTGGAGTTCATTACTTATATACACCTCTTACTGGGTAGTAGGCTTTCTGGGCAGAGGGACAAGATTTTATGTCCTCTTAAGCGGAGTTATTCTACATTCAATATCGATTGCATTCAGAGGCATCTCTATAGAATATTTCCCGTTAACAAACAAATTTGAGTCCTTCACCGCCTTTGCCCTTGCCTGCTTCACTGTGCTCTTGTTTTATTCCAGAGTAGAAAGTTATGTATACAGGATTTCCCTGTTTTGTGTGGGATACTGTTTTTTTGTTGTAGCCTCCGTCTTTTTTTCAATGAAACAATCATACGCTCCGCCGCTGATGTTGACTATATGGTATATCCTTCACGTCCCCATATCTTTCTTCTGTTACGCATTGTGGACAAGTTCATCTGCGGCGGCAATGGCAAATTATTTCTCCGCAGGAGCAGTAGATAAAAGGCGGTATGAACAAATAATAGATTTCGGCTTTCAGTATGGCTTTATAGCCTTCTCAATATCAATGATTTTCGGTGGTCTGTGGGGATACGTAGCATGGGGATCATACTTCCTGTGGGATGCGAAGTTGCTGTGGTCTGTGATTATCTGGTTCTTTTATGCTACATGCATTCATCTGGATTACTGGCCTGAGGTCAGGAAATTCAAAACCTCACTGGCCATGGTCGGTTTTGCGATATTGCTTACAACGTACGTTGGCACAAGTTTCTTTGCAAGAAGTTCACACAGTTTTTAGAATATTATAAAATGAAACAAATCTACGGTTTCTTAAAATCTCAGAAGACCGGAATAATAATTGGATTCACGGTCACCGGACTCCTCATAATAGGCAGTCTTATAATGAACTATTTCCCGGAACCTTATGAAGGGCTTTCGGGAGAAGATATTACCTTCTTCTTTAATAACCCCAGGCCAATACACACCTGGTTTTATATAATGTTTGTCGGCTTTGTCATGTATGGAATATGTATTTTCTTCTGTACCGTGGATTCTCTTATCAGGAAGGTAAAAGCACGCACCGGCAAGATTCCCTTGTACGGGGCGTCGATTGTACACGTCGGATTTCTGGTTACTCTGGTGGCTCATCTTATAGGCGGTATATGGTCAGAGTCCGGAATGCCGATCACGATTGGCGACACGTGGGTTCAAGCCGGTGATTATGAATTAAAGGTGACTGGCCTTGCAACCACGTCATACCCTAATGGCATGCCCAGGAAAATAAAGGCACAGATGAAAATAAGGAAGGACGGGGAAGAGACCAGTGACACACTCGGTTACAACAATCCTGTGCTATTAGATTGCGGAACAAAAGCGTTTCTTCTGCGAAATTATGGAAATATGCCAAATGCAGTAGTCTTGAATATTGGCGGAGAAACAAGGGTCTTGAGAATAAAGGATGTTTTTGAGATAAATGGATCAAAAGTGCTCCTGGCAAATCTCTACTTGCCTCCCCAGTTCCGCATGCCAGTTGTCCAGTTAGTCTCGGAAGGTAAAGACGGCAAATACGATCAAACCTACGTCCGCATCGGCAGGCAAAATGCTCAAAATGTCATGGGAGAGAATGTAATATTTGAGGACATAAAATCTACACCGGCAGTGTCTGTTACACCAAAAGAAAACCCGAGTATCCCACTCACACTGGTAGCAATCGGCTGCTTCAGTTCAGGGATGCTTTTAGTGATTTTCCGGACGGCGTATAAGATGGTGAGGGTGTAGGATTGACGATTGATGATTGTAGATTGAAGCAAGGAGCAAGAGTTAGTGATTTACGAATTACGATTCCAGATTTACGATTTTAAAGCACAGGAAATAGGAGATATATGACAGGGAGAATGGGGATTGGAATTGTGTCAAGTAGCGAGAAGTAATCTTTGTTGCCTCTATATTTCTATTTTCTTAATTCTCGAAGTTTAACCCACTTACCCTTGGTGTTCCGATATCTCCAAAATGACCACCCATTGCGAGTCCTGCCTATCGCTTCTTTTGCTGCACCAGTTGGTGAATCATACACTTTATTATTAAAGCCGATACTGCCATCCTTACGTAAACTAGCTCGAAACTCTCGTCCTAGATGAGAAGCTTTCAGTGCAATTCTGCGATCAAAGATTCCAGATAGATTTTTGGTACCTTTCCCTTGCTTCGTTTTTGTTCTGCATCTTCTTCTTGCAACCTGACCTCCAATCATTAGTGCACGACGATCAGCATCCGCATCCTTCATATGTTGGTTTAAAGGTAAACTAAGATTATCAGAGTCAGTAAATTTGCCTATTACCTTGTTACCGCTCGGATTGACAATACGAAGTAGTAATGATTCAAGCTCTTTCATATGATCATCATGAATTGTTAGATATACACTGAAACGATCCCATGAACCATGATGGCGATCTTTAAGGTGCGTTTTAAGTCTGCCCATTAGGTTACTGGCAAGACCTACATAGTATAGACTTTGTTTTCTGTATAATGCATATACGCCTGACTTTCTGCGAATCATTTGTTGAACTACATTTGGATATTCTTCTAAAACTCTCCATGAAATATCTTCGAGATGTTGCAGTACAAGTCGTTTCTTCTTAGCCAAAACTAATGATCTCCTTACTTTTTATATTATTATCGTATTGATTAGTGCAATCTTATAATTTGTTAGCCTTTTGTCAATTGATACTTCGACGGCGCTCAGTATGTGCTCGACTGAGATCAGCCGAATGTCCAACCCTGAGCAAACCCCGTCCTTGAGGTCGGGGAAAGTC
>CAKKPF010000093.1 GCA_919901575.1 Candidatus Brocadiaceae bacterium | reverse complement strand
TCTTACCTCGTTAGCACTTGGATAAGGTCCAAAAAATTCTCCGGTTTCTTGTACGACATCCATGAATGGAGGAATTGTTGCATTAAATTCTATAACAACTACTCTAGGTGTAAATTTTTTCAAACTCTTAAAAATATAGTAGTCATCGCCATCGATATCGACAGATAGAAGATCAAACCTTTTAGGAACTGAATGACGTGTCAAAATTGAATCTAAAGAATTTTCACCTTCTATTTTAACAAAAGTGTTAGACGCTGAAACATTGTGATATTCATTCACATAATTATTTAATTCAGAAAATTTGTTTTTTCTCCCTTCTATTAAAATCGCTTTCCACCCATTATTGCGCCATAAGTTCCAGGTATTACTTAAATGCTTACCATCCCAAGCACCGAATTCAACGCATAATTCATTCTCTGTCCCAATTCTTTTAAATACTTCTGCAATGATACCATCTTCACCATTTTGAGAAGTAACCGTCCTTTTGAATTTTGCTAAGTCATTTTCCATAAAAGTTTCTCTTTTAATTGTGCTATCCATAATATTAATTTATGAAAACTCTTTTCCCATCTTACTATCTTGATTCCTTAATGTCAGTACTTTATATACTGTTCGAATACAAAACTTTTCATCTAAGACGCAATCTATATTTTCTAGAATTAATAAAGACTGATGTTATTCGTACTTTCCAAATCCACAAAGAAGAACATTAAAATCACTTATTTGCGGTTCTCTTGATGCAATTCCATTAAACTTTTCACACTTATAATTAATAACGTATCGGGGGACCTGACCGTAAAAGGAGGCCCATTGCGTATACGTACTGGGGGGGCCAATTATGTAATCGCATGAAGCGAGAGCATAAAGATCTTCAACATAATGGCCTGGTCCTATGAAAAATGGCAGATTTTTAAATACACTGGAATCCTGATGGGCATTAGAACATATTAAAAATGCCACTTTTTTTTCAGGAAAAAGCTCTAAAATTTGACTCATGACGGAACAATACTCCTCAGCAGTGTAATAAAACAACCCATTACAGAATTGTTCATAGTCGCCATGACGGATATGTACGCCAATAATTATATCATGGTTATTTCTAATATCAGATATAAATTTCTCAACTTTGCATTCGATTTCTTTTATCGGTATAAAGAAATCCCGTATAAAATCAGCGTGTTTGATAAAGTTCTCCCTGTCTATAAAGTATAATCCATCAAAGAAGGACATCTTAGAAAGATGGATTTTTGTTACAATATTAAGAACTTCAGTGTCATTAAAGAAGAATACACCCTGTCCTCCAATACGGATCGAGGGAAATATTTTATACTTATGAAACAGTTTCGCCATTAGTGTAGCCAGACGAAATACATACGGGATTGTCTTACGCCAGATAACTGTGCTTGTTTCAACAGGGGGAAAACGACATAGCGGATCTTTTTCGGTACTCCGAAACCACTTTCTATATTCTTCGCCAAAAGCTATATTTATAACCCTGTGATTATACTCTTTAGCAAAGGCAATAATATTAGAGAAAGTGAAGAGACGGTTGCATAACTCATTGTACCTTCCGACTATGAATATCAATTGACTATCCTATTTTAACGTGATCTGTATATTGTTTATAACGGAAGAAAAAGTTTTGGGGAATATTTTATTAAATTGGCAAAAGCTAAAGCGTTACTGAGTAAATGCTGTCTTCAGCTAAAAGCACATCATTTTAGTCTGATTTTATCTAACAAGTCACGTAGCAAACACAACCTGCCGGTAACTCCCCAACCAGCTATCCTGGCTGTTAATCCAATAATTTTCATGGTAATGTCTTCTGTGAGAGCAGCGGAAGTTGCAGCTTCAAAGCAATTCTTTGCACCATCAATCAGTCCGACAGCCCCAGCCTGTCTAGCCACCAGGAATGCCCAGCGTGAGAAATGCTGCATCTCTTTACAGTCTTTCTGAACACCTGCCTTCATAGCACATTCATATAGTTTAGGAATCAGTCGAACATGATCCCTGAGAATTGCTTTAGTCAGTACGCCTCTTGTGAGGCGTCCACCTTTATGATCACGGTGACAGGAAACAATTTCATTGCAAAAAACAAGTCTTGTCCCCATAGCCCCAACACGCGCATCATACTCATAGTCTTCACCCATCCGCATGTTGGTCCAGAATCCCACGGCTTTACACACTGATCTCCTGTATAACGGTGTGTGTGTATTCCACCACCGGTCCACGAGCAGTCCCGGAAACAAGAAATCCCGTTTTTCTCCACTTGCCTTATACGGGCACTGAAGTTCTCTACCGTTTTCATCTACAAGGCGTGTAATTCCGTAAGCAACTCCGCACTCTGGATTTCCACGAAGTGCTTTTACCTGTATCTCAAACTTGTGATGCATCAATAAGTCATCACTGTCCAGATACTGAACATATTCTCCCCTTGATAACCTTAATCCTGCTTCCCTGGCGCCGCCGGGTCCACTGTTCTTGATGCGGATTGACCTGATCACATCCGGCGCCTTCCCAACGAGCTGCCTGATCTGACGTGGTGTGTCGTCCGTTGATCCGTCATCTACAATAATTATTTCAATCGGTCGGTAAGTTTGCGATAGTACACTCTCGACTGCTTCCCCGAGGAATCTTGAGCGGTTGTAAACCGGAATAATGCAATTTACAAGTTCAGGCTTCACTTCTTATTCTTCAATAAACAGTACACAAAAATCAGTAGCGTTTAAATCCCTGACATGAACTCTAAAGACATCAGTCGTTTATTAATTGTGAAAAATACAGATTTTAGATGGTATTCTTATTATCTATATCCTGCAGAAACGCATAGTTACTGCTTCGAGCTATTTTTCGATGTTTGCTGATTGTCGATGCTCTTATTCCCAACATGCAAATAGCTTCAATGTTTCCTGGGAGTTCCCGCCAGTTACGGAAAATTGTATCATAGCAGCATTTAACAACTACTCTCCTCAGTACGTTGAACCACAGCCTTGGATAAGTCTCATTTAGATTTGTCAACTCAGATAACCAGTGAGCATGCTGATGATAAAGGCTTGATCGGTATTTGATCAAAGAATTATTCTTTTGTGGTGCTGAAGGGATACGAGCATGAGTAATTGTTGCTTCTGGCACAATTCCAATTTTGAACCCGTGACATTTTGTTCTCATCAGAAAATTTCCATCCTCACCATACATAAAAAAGATAGGATCAAAACCACCCACTTTATTCATGCATACTCTCGTAATAAGCCATGATGCCGCATTGACTGAATTAACTTCATATACTGCTTTCAAATCCTTGCCTGCAAAAAGGTCACTAAAGAAATAAGGACAGGAGAATTCACCTGCACTTACAGAGAAATTCAGATCGAGCCGGTCGCCGGTCTCATTCAAATGTACGGGGCTCAATATTCCATATTCAGGGTTGGATTGGCTAACTGAAATGACGCCCCCAATAGTTTCGGGTTTCACCCAGGCATCCTGGTTATTCAAAAAAACAAAGTTTGCATCATTTTCCAATGCCCATTTTAAACCAATATTATTTGCACGGCCAAAACCAAGATTTTTTTTGCATTGTATCAACGTCATTTCTTTAAAATTCTGTTTAACAATCTCAACCGTTGAATCAGTAGAAGCATTATCAATTATTACAACGGTTACTGGAAAATGGCTGTTTCTAAGACTATTCAAGCATTTTCCAATAACGTTTTCACCATTATAAGTGACTACGACGGCTACACACGCAAGCTCTTTCTCTGTTTTCATAATTTAATGAGGTTCCGTATTCGTAGAGGTTGTGTGTTGTGAGTTTAGTTAACTTTATTAAGTCAAGCGCTGTGACTCGTCTTTAACTATACGTGATAGCTTTCTCAGTCCATGGTAGTTCCTGACAATGAGATCATACAAGGCAGGCCTGATCTTGATTGGACGACAGCTGATCGGAGCTTCCAATTCGAGAAGAGATCGTGCCATTCTCATATTGAAGCCCAC
>CAKKPF010000092.1 GCA_919901575.1 Candidatus Brocadiaceae bacterium | reverse complement strand
ATTGCTTCATTTTACCAGAAATTGGTGGTTATTTAATTATTTTTATCGCCTAACGTCTGAATTCGCTTGCCTGGCAAAGCGCAGCTTTGACGGGTCAGGTGGAATGATTGGTTAGCCTGTTTTCTTGAGATGAGCTTCAATTGCTTTTACGCGCTCATGGATTTCACCGAGTACGAGAGCGGCTCCGAGAAAAACAGCCATTCCGAAAAAGGCTGCGGCTGCTCCGACTATAAAGCCAAGGAAGCCGTGATTGCCTATCGCGCCTAAATTAGCACCGACCAAGCCTCCGATTACCACGAACAGCCACAAAGCGACTTCGACGAGCATTTTGTAAGAGGTAACGATCCACTGAGTAAGCATATTTGTCTCCTTATGTGATGATGGCTAACAATTAATATAAGATATTATGTTTACCTTTACTATGTTAACAGCACATCTTAGGTTTGTAAAATATTAAAATCAATAGAAAAATGACGTAATTAACTGCCTGAATTCAAGTAATAAGTACATTTGAAATGAATATTACCTGGACTGAGCGATTTGTTTGGGTAATTTGTTGTAGCCGCCCGCCCAGGCGGGCGATTGCCACCACCTATTCGGTGTGTTCAGTGTTAACGTAAGTTGCGCAACCTAAAGGCATCGGCGTGAGCTCAGCCGAACGGTTGCGGCTACCAGCCCGAACGTAGAGTTCGGTACGGGCGGGCATAAATCGCTCAATTTAGATAGTACTTTGATATTTATTTATGTATACCTATTTGACTTGATGATTGCCTTAAGTTTAGTATAATTTTTGACTAGATAGACTTAAATATGGCCTGGGTTGAGTTCTAAAATGTTAAAAAAATACAATAAATTAAAGAATTCACGGAGTAATACATTAATAGTACTGGTGGCTCTTATGGCTATATGTATGACTAGCCGATTGCTGTTTATGGGGGAATATCTTGAAGGTTGGGATAGTGTAGATTTTGCCCTTGGCCTGCATGATTATGATATTGCGTATTATCAGCCTCATTTTCCGGGTTATCCTGTGTATATGTTCCTGTGCTGGTTAGTTTATCTTTTTACTGACAATGATATACTTGCATTGACAGTACCCGGAGCCGTATTAGGCAGTGCAGTATTGATGCCACTATTTTATCTGGCAAAGAGGATGTTTTCTGAAGAAGTCGCGTGGATTACGGCCTTCATTTATATTGTAAATCCCTTATGCTGGCTGCAATCAGAGAAGGCGTCTTCGGATGCTGTTGGTTTGTTTTTCATTATACTATCAGCACAATTACTGTTTTATGCATGTACCTCCGGGTCGTATGCATTAAGGTATTTGATTTCAGGCAGTGTGTTACTGGGAATTTGTCTAGGTGTAAGACTCAGTTATTTTCCATTTATTATCCTTTGGCTTTATGTTTTGCGTACGTTATCAAAATCTGACAGATGGAAAATGACTATACGTTATGGAGTGTTTGGATTCGTCGCTGGAATATCTATCTGGTTGATTCCTCTTGCGTGTTACACAGGATTAAAGCCATTCATAATAAACGGAGTCAGTTTTACGTTTGGGCATTTTGGTGATTGGGGAGGTTCGGTAGTAACATCGAAGAACATACTATCAAGGGTTTTGGATTTCATGTGGTGCGTATTTTGTAATGGACTCGGCTTCTGGTGTTATGACACATCTGTCTTTCGTGTCCTGCCATCCATCATAATGGGGCTTGGTATAGTATTTTATTTAAAACACGCAAGGTTTGATTCCAAAACAAGATTCATAACGTTTTATATGACGCCATATTTCCTGTGGGTGTTTTTTGGTCAGAATCTGGAAAAGCCGCGTCACGTATTACCCTTAATCCCCGTGATCATAATCTGTATCTCGGCAGGTTTGGTAAGGTTAAACAATGCGAAATACAGTTACTCATATTTAAATTTGATCAAGTATAATTATTCCTCACCGTATCATTTATTTATTGGCATTTTGATTATGAGTATGAGTATCATATCCGTAAGACTGGTATATGCCCATAAGAATGAACCTGTAGCACAAATGCAACTATTGGATTACGTGGGACGTAATTATGACAGCCATTCAACCCGCATTTATTGCTGGGAGACGAAGAGACTTTTCGAGTATTATGCCCCTTTGTGGGATGCAAGGAGGGTCAGGAATATTAATGATCTACAGTATGATAAAGGAGCTTCTTTAGTTACACCTGAAGTAATATTATCAACTTCTAAGGTTGATGGAGTCAATTCTATTCCGAATAATTCTAAAGTTGTTGCTGAATTTGAGAATGATCGGTATATTAATAATCCATATCACAAACTGACTCTTTATGATTTGAGCGCTCTCAAATGAGTAACAAACACCAGAACAAAAGATGGTTTTCTATCTTTCATCCCGAAAAATTTCACCTGATGCTGTACTACTCCATTACGAGCTTCATTGTTATAGGCATCGTGAGTTTTCTGGTTGGTGAGATTTTCTCAAGGATGGAAAAAAATGCTTTAATTGAAAGAAGCGAGAATTACGCAGGATATATTGTTAAGAATATTAACCATGCCCTGTATGAAGATTTTTTCACTCCAACTATCAGCAAGTATGGGTATATTGACCTTGAAAACAATCAAGAACAATTTAACAGGCTCGATAAAGTCATAAAGAACAACATTTATGGACTTAACTTAAAAATGATTTATCTTTTTGATTTAAACGGTCAGATTATCTACAGCAACATTCCGAGACATATAGGTTATGTTCTAAATCGGGAAGAAAATATCCAATTGGATTCAGCATTAAGAGGCATACCTGCATCAGCGCTCAAGCCTCCAGATATGAAGGATTCTAAAGGTGTGGTTATAGGGGAATCTTTTCTTGAGAGTTACTATCCTATTTGTGAATATAAAGAAGGGAGCGCTAATATTGAGAAGCAAGTGGGCGTATTGGAAATCTATCAGGATATGAAGGATTTGGATATCCAGATAGCCGGAGCACAAAGAAAGGCCATTATAATGACTGGTTCAAGTATGGGGTTAATGTTTCTTATACTACTCATGATTATTAAGAAAGCATCCAGTGTTATTCGCTTAAAGACAGATCAGCTTGTTGAGGCCAGGGACAATCTGGAGGAGAAGGTAGGTGAGAGGACACTGGAGATTAAGAAAACTTACGAAAGGCTGCAGGAGACACAAAAGCGTCTGAGCAGGTCTGAAAAACTGGCCGGGATAGGGACCCTGGCAGCAGGAGTTGCGCATGAGATAAATAATCCTCTGGCTTCTGTTGCGAGTTGTGCTGAGGGCCTTATGAACCGTATGGACAACGTAGATTTTAAGTCAAAAGATGACAAGGAGGTTTTTCCTGATTATCTAAAGACAATTAGTGACGAGACCTATAGGTGTAAATCCATAATTTCCAAGCTGTTAGATTTTTCAAGAAGACAAGTGCCAGTCTTTGGTAAGGTGGATATAAATGGTTTGCTATCAGACGTGGTCAAGTTGATAGGCCGTCAAAAGGAACTAAGAAAGTCAAGTATAGGTTTAAATTTCAGTTCAGAACCCCTTATAATTAACGGAGATTCCAATCAACTTAAGCAGGTTTTCCTGAATATGGTATTGAATGCGATTGACGCAACCGAGGATGGAGGGGAAATCATGATATCAACGAGTAAAATTGATGAGGGCGCTCAAATAATGTTTGAGGATACAGGGTGCGGTATTGCATCCGGGGATTTAGATAAGATTTTTGAACCTTT
>CAKKPF010000091.1 GCA_919901575.1 Candidatus Brocadiaceae bacterium | reverse complement strand
TTTTGAACAATTGCAGAATGGCGCCGAAAAAAATGATTCTAAAGCGGGCACAAAAGGAATAGTTGAGCGGGAGGTCGTAAGGGTTATCACTCCAGGCACACTTACCGAAGACGCAATGCTGGATGATAAAGACAACAATTATCTTTTATCTCTATTCTTAAATGATGATAAGTTCGGTTTGTCATGGGTAGATATCTCGACCGGGAAATTCATGGTGCAGGACGTTAACAAGAGTAGTTTATTGGATGAACTGACGAGGATAAACCCGTCTGAGTGTCTTATCCCTGAGAATATTGCTTTTAACGAGTTTGATCTTTCGGAAAGAATATCTGCAGATTTTAATGCTATGGTTACGCGTCGTTCAGACTGGGAGTTTTCACGCGAGACTGCATATCAGAAGCTTATTGACCATTTTTGTACCGCTTCGCTGGAGGGGTTTGGATGTGAAGATATCGGACCGTCTCTGAGCGCTGCGGGCGCGCTGATTAACTACCTTAACGAAACACAAAGGACGTCCCTTACTCACATTAATAAGATTGAGAAGTATTCAAGCCGTAATCGTCTGATCCTGGACTACTCCACGCAGCAAAGCCTGGAACTGGTCAAGACTGCGAGGACACACCAGAAGGAAGGTTCATTATTGAGCGTAATAGATCGCACAAAGACCCCTATGGGTGGCAGGTTGATAAAGAGCTGGCTGGTAAGCCCCCTTTGTGTATCCGGTGATATAAATGTCAGACAGGATGGTGTTGAGGAGTTATATAACAATAAAAATCTGTGCAGGGAGGTTCGTGAGCTTTTAGGAGATGTTTATGATATTGAAAGGATATCAGCGAAGATCAACTTTGGCCGCGCCAATGCAAGAGACCTTGTCTCTCTGAAACAATCCATATCTCTTTTGCCAAAATTAAAGTCGGAGGTTTCTGTCTGCAATTCGTCTATTCTGAAATTGTGTCATGAAACATTGGATGTTTTAGAAGAAGTAAGGGTACTTATAAGCACAGCCATAGTGCCTGAGCCGCCGCAGTCTATTCGTGATGGCGGAATTATACTGGAAGGTTATGATCATGACCTGGATGAGTTGAGAAACATCAGCAGAAACGGAAAGAGCTGGATTGCCGCCTTTCAGTCACAAGAAA
>CAKKPF010000090.1 GCA_919901575.1 Candidatus Brocadiaceae bacterium | reverse complement strand
CTTTTAAGCTTAGATTCCGAAAAACAGCCTCTCTCAGGATTGTAGGTATCTCCTTTCTATCTGTTTGATTTTTGAAAGGTAAAATTGCAATTGTTCTGATATGAGTTTCTTTCGGGGCAAGGCTGGTTGTTATTTTTGGCTGAGAAAATTCCTGATAGTAATTGCATGAGGACAAGGCTAATAAGATAAATATCAGATTACTTTTTATCGATGGTACTTTCAGACAAACTAGTAGTAAATAGCATTTATTGAACATAATCTTAATATTAAGTTAGTTCCCTTAGGAGAAAAGCGCCAGGTTCATCAAATACATTGCTTAAAAATCTTTTGCGGGTAAGACAAAAGTGGATAAATATAGCCGATAAACAGTTTATTGAAAAAAAGTTGGAAGGCAGGTATTATTTATAGTGGGTTAGAAATTGTACTTGAATATTGATTATATTATATAAAGATATGTTAATGCAACTATTATTTTTACATTTGGTCAATTATTTCAGCAATATAGAATTGGATTTATTCACGCTTTAAGCAAATTAGTCAACTTAGTGATGCTATCTCTGGCGTCATCAAAGGCCGTCATTGTGTAACATTGTAAAAAAGGTTTCACTTATTTGCAATAAAGAGAAATGATTAAAAAAGAAGAAACAAAATTGCCAAAGAAGCTGGAGACTATTCCTGCCGGTACCGGTGTGTACATGATGAAGGATGCGAAGAATGAAGTCATTTATGTCGGGAAGGCGAAGAACCTTAAAAATCGTGTCAGGAGCTACTTTCAGAGTTCGGGAGACGAAAGGTTGTTTATAAGATTTCTCGTAAAGAGGATTGCCGACATTGACTTTGTTTTGACTGATACAGAGAAAGAGGCGCTCATACTTGAAAACAATCTGATTAAACAATTCAAACCCAGATTTAACATCAACCTCCGCGATGACAAAACATTTGTATCCATAAAGCTGGATATGAATCAGAAATTTCCTTATCCGGTCATAGTAAGGCAGATAGAGCCTTCTTCTCACAAGGGTAAGGATTCAAAAAAGAAAAATGGTATCTTATATTTTGGACCTTATTCGTCTGCAAGGTCAGTGCGTGAGACTTTGAGGTATGTAAATGGTTTGTTTCCTATAAGGAAATGTTCAAACAATGTCTTTAGGAGCAGGGCGAGACCATGTCTGTACTATCAGATAGGGAAATGCGTGGCGCCGTGCTGTGATATGGTTGATGAGAAAACCTATAAAGAATTAATAAATGAGATTGTCATGGTCCTGAAAGGTAAAAATATTGAGTTGTTGAAGGTCTTAAGGGAAAAGATGGATAACGCCTCAAAGGAGATGAAGTATGAGAAGGCGGCAAAGTTCAGGGATCGCATAATGGCGATAGAGAAGACTGTGGAGAAGCAAAAGATCAACACGATGGAGTTAGTGGACAGGGATGTGTTTGGTTATTACGGGCAGGGGAATAGTATACAGATTCAGGCAATGTTTATAAGGAACGGTAACCTTGAAGATATCGCATCGTATAGGTTCTCAACCATGAATAATGCATTAGAGAATGTTTTTCGTTCCTTTCTGAACCAGTTTTATGTCCGGACAAGATTTGTTCCGGATGAGGTAATTATGCCTGTTGAGAGTGAGGATAAGGAAATATTGGAAGAACTGCTAAGCGAGAAAAAGGGGCACAAGATTAAGGTGGTGTGTCCAATGCGAGGTGAGAAACATAAGCTGCTGGAGATGGCGACAAAGAATGCTGAAAATGCCTTTAAGGTTCGTCTGAGAACAGGTGATGATGTTGAATCTGTTATGGCTTCTTTAAAGAAACACCTGGGACTGACAAACATACCAAAAAAGATGGAATGTTTTGATATATCCAATATCAGGGGAAAGCAGGCTGTAGGGTCACTGGTTACGTTCGAAAACGGTAAGCCCTTAAAGAGTAAATACAAGAGATATAAGATTAAGACGGTGTTACAATCCGATGATTACGCAATGATGTATGAGGTGTTAATGAGACGATACTCAAGGGCATTCAGGGAAGATGATTTTCCTGACCTTACGGTAATTGACGGAGGGAAGGGACAACTGGGCATAGCCAGGAGGGTGTTTGATGAACTTGGCGTTAACGGGGTGGATGTTATCGCCCTTGCTAAAAGTAAGAAAAAGGGCGCTGGAAATGCCGATTCAAAAAGAAAGCTGGATGAACGTATATTTGTATGCGGCAAGGCCGATCCAATTATCTTAAATCAGGAATCTTCTGAGTTAAGACTTTTGGTAAATATTCGTGACGAGGCACATCGTTTTGCGATAACGTATCATAAAAAGCTGAGAAAAAAGCAGTACTATGAGTCGCCCCTTGATAAGATTGTGGGTATAGGGAAAGTTAAGAAGAAAAACCTGTTAAGACATTTTGGAGATATGCAGAAGATACGAGACGCTTCATTAGATGAGTTGGGGAAAGTGAAGAGTATTACTGTTAAAGATGCGAATACAATATATGATTATTTTAACCACGGGAAAACCCGCCTAAACGATACTGTCGGGCAGGGATTAGCACAGATTAGCAGAGAAAAAGAAAAAATAACTAACTAACAACGAGTAAGTATCTTAGCTTAGGAGGAAATTATGTCTAATAGGACGGCAGGGGTTGCTTTTATTGGTCTTGCAGTATTCATATTTGCAATACCTTATTTTACTACGGCGATTTGGGTTTCCGGGGTAGGGGTTTCATTACAGGTTTTTGATGAACTGTTTCTTGGAATATGCATTGTGCCAATGATTGTAAGTGTATTTATGTTTGGAGGTGGGATATTTTATCTAATCAGGGCAGAAAAGTCTGATCTCTGAGATTATGAGACCAAGTTGTTGAATTTCATTATTGATTGGATATTCATTCTCACGCATTCAGGCTTCTTCTCATTTAGTCACTCTGCAATCAATTTGCAAGGCGAGCTGCGATTTCGTCTATGAACTCTTCAGTGTTCGCTGTTTTCCTGGCAGGTGGGTCGGAGAGTTTTACCAGGTCGCCTGTCATTATACCATCCTCTATTGTACTTACAGTAGCTCTTTCTAATTTGTCCGCAAAAGATATCAGCTCCGGTATGTCATTCAGTTCGCCAATCTTTTTCAATGCTCCAGTCCATGCAAATATAATCGCCGTTGAGTTGGATGATGTCTTTTCCCCCTTGATATGTTTGTAGTAGTGTTTTTGGACTGTGCCGTGAGCGGCCTCATATTCAAAATAACCGTCAGGTGATACCAGTACTGAGGTCATCATAGCTAGACTGCCGAAAGCTGAAGCAAGCATGTCCGACATTACATCTCCATCATAGTTTTTTGCTGCCCAGAGCATTCCTCCCTCGGATTTTATTATCCTTGACACTGCATCATCTATAAGCGTAAAGAAGTAAGTTAATCCCTCATTTTCGAACTTCTCCTTGAATTCATCCTCGTAAGTCTCTTTGAATATTTCCCTGAATCTGGCATCATATGTCTTGGATATTGTGTCCTTTGTTGAAAACCACAGGTCTAGTTTCTGATCCAGGGCAAAGGTAAAGCAGGCCCTGGAGAAGCTCTTAATAGACTTGTCAGTGTTATGGATACCCTGGATTATACCGGGCCCGTCAAACTCGTGAATGGTGAGTCTCTTTGGATCACCATCCAGAGGTGTAAACACGATTTCGGCCTTGCCAGCGCCTGGCACTCTTATCTCAGTATTATTATACACATCACCGTATGCGTGTCTGCCTATGGTGATGGCATTCTTCCAGTTTCTCACTGCGGGTTTTATGTTCTTTACCATGATGGGTTTCCTGAAAACAGTGCCGTCCAGTACGGCTCTGATAGTACCATTGGGACTCTTCCACTGCTGCTTCAGGTTGTACTCACCAACTCTGGAGGCGTCAGGTGTTATTGTGGCGCATTTTACGCCAACCTTATGCTTCTTTATGGCTTCTGCAGCCTCTATTGTAATCCTGTCATCAGTTTCGTCTCGTTTCTCAAGGCCCAGATCATAGAATTCTGTTTTGAGATTGACGTGAGGAAGGAGCAGTTTCTCTTTTACCATGGCCCACATTATGCGGGTCATTTCGTCTCCGTCCATTTCTACCAAAGTAGTTTTCATCTGAATCTTATCTGCCATGTTTGTCTCCCAACATTTATTTTTTCTTTCCTGTGCATCAATACATCTTCATGATCAGGAAGCATATAAAACACTTCATACAATAGTTATCTACTCTTCCGATTATGTCTTATTTGTATAAAGATATTTCCAATTTCAGGTATGTCTATTATAATATGAATAATGACATATATGTCAAGCGTTGATTACCTGACAGGAGGCTTTCAGGAAAAATGGTTTCTTATGAAATATACGCATGACAATATGACATACAATCTTCCCGGACAATTATCTACTACATTTTTATATTTGTACAACTTTCTTAAAATCTCCCAATACGCTTACTGTAATTACAATAAAGCGCTTTGTGTTTGAAACACCACTTGATACTTGTATTCTCATTTTGAATGTGCTAAGCTTTTCCCTGTCTTTCATGTATAATCCTCCTTAAAGTCTACTATTCATGTGGGGTAATGAATATCATCCACAAATAGAAAGAAGCGTCCCCGCCTGAACCTAGTCGGGCAGGCAGAATGAACTCTATACAAAAATCGAAAGGAGATGTTAATGAAAATTTCAATTGAAAGCCCAACGAGAATAAAAATGATTCCGGAAGCCGAGCATGAGAAAGAGAGTCTTGATGCCCTGTGGAAGCTCGTTATACGTTGCGACAAAGACAGTAAGGTGCTATGTCCTATCGGCTCCTACATACCGTCTACGGATGAAGGCGCCAACTTTGTTATACAGGATCAGTGAACTCCTTGATATTTATGCGTCACAACATGGAAATCGTTAAAAAGATGTTTTAACTGAAACCTGCTTTTGAGCGATAGATTTCACCCTGATCATTTTCGCCAAATGAACACAAATAATTAATAATTAAGATACGAACCTGTAAAGTGCCAAAATAAATTGAGGAAAAACCATGACAGATAAAAAGGGACATATTCGCCGGGACTTAGAGAAGGTAAAACCCGGGGGGTTTGCGGTTATAGGAATCATTGTTACAACTATGATTGCAGTCGTTATTGCGTCTGTGCTGGAACATATCAAGACCGGGACTGAGATTGATCCAGAGAAAGACGTCTATCTATTCCTTCATGGAAGAACGGATATGCAGGAAAAAGCCGAGACCGCTCTGGTCGCCTATGGCTTTCCGAAAGAGAAGATCATTAAGGCATCGTCAGAAAAGGTTGGAAAGGCAGGCGATTACATGGCAATGCTCTGGAGGCCGCCAAGACCGGACCACATAAAAATTCAGAAGATAACCAGGGTTGATGAAGTAGAGCCGGACAAGATTATCGGACTATGGAAAGGTGTTTCAAAAAGAGACATTGATACTATTTCTCTGGAATAGAAGATTTCTGGACGCAGATTAATGCAGATAAAGACAGAAAACAGAACTTAAGAATAAATAGTGTTTACCCGACGGTTTGTTTGGCGGGCTTGCCCGACGTGTCTTTTGGCGGGAGGCTGGAGGACTTCAATATTATATATCAAAGATTTTGCCCCAAGATTCTATAATTCTTTACACTTATTTTGATGTTATCTGGAACCTTTTTAGGGAGGACAAAAATGAGTAACGAATTCCTTGCAATTATAGTAATGATAGCTATTGTTGGTGTTGTAACAATAGCATGGCGTATTCGGGCTGAAAGTGATAAAAGCGACAAAGGACAAAAGAGAAAGCCTGAACTATCGGAAGCAGCCAAAAGAAGACAGATGCAAGCCTCTATAGAAAGACTCGAAAGAAAACAAACTGAGATTTCAAGTAAACTTGATCAGATTTTAGAAGCCAGGCCAAAAGCTGTGAAAATGACAGTTCAGAAAACAACAAAGACCAGGAAAACTACCGGTAAACCAAAAACGAAGAATACATAGAAACATATTTTGAGTAGGGTTTTTTTGAATATCGAAATGGTATAATATAGCCGTTAACGAAGAACGTAACAAAAATGTAACTTTAACTTCTTTTGGAGGAGTGGGAAAATGAACGATACCGATATGGAAGAACTTGAATTTCTTGTTGATGAATATTTTGTACCTGAAGTGGTTGCCAGTCTAAGCACAATCTGCCGGTTAAAGGCTGACGATGTAAGAGGGGAAGACAAAGAAGTTGCCAGAAAGTTTGAAGCGTATTCAGATATTTTAAATAAAGCACGTGAGGAAATAGATACTGTTTCTTAGGGGTGGTTCCGGGGTGTCCGCCAGAGGCGGATCCCTCCTGAGGCGGGTCTGTGGGCTGCTTCAGGGTCGTCCTCCCGACCGAGTCGGATCTGTGAGCTGGCCCACAGGGTCGTCCTCAGGCGACAGGCGACTGCCTTTGGCATGACTGTCTACCCGACTATCTTCCGTTTCTATTCTTGCTTTTGTATATGTGTCAGAGTCCCTGTAGATTTAACGAATGACGAAGGACGACCGCCACTTCGTGGCTAGGACAATAGACGGTTTCTCGTCTTTCGTCAATCTTCCTTCGCCTCTCTTTCATTCTTGCTTATTGCTTTTATATCCGTGCCAATCTACGAAAATCTGCGGCTAAATCTTTCCGTCATTCTCTGTGTTCTCCGCGGTGAATCTTTAACAGCCTCTCCATTCACCATACTCCTTCAGCGAAACCCTCTGACCGCTTTTAAGTAGAGAGTATGACCCAAAGTCATTCATTTTGTCAAGCGCCTGTGAGTTAAACACGGGGCCGTCCTTGCATACCATCTGTCCATCGCAGACACATTGTCCGCATATCCCTATGCCGCATTTCATGTATCTCTCCAGTGACGCCTCGCATTGTATATCATGCTTATTGCAGAATTGGTATACCTTGGTCATCATTATCTCCGGTCCGCAGGTATATAGAATGTTGTAATTGTGTTTATTATGCAGGTCTTCCAGTATGTCTGTGGGATATCCCTTTCTGCCTTCACTTCCATCGTCCGTAAAGATCGTTATGTCCTTGTACCGGTTTTTAAATAACAGCTTTGTCTTTGTAGTTGCTCCGATGAGTGTTGTGGTATTGTAACCTTGCAATTTTTCAATAAGCACGGTCAATGATGCCATTCCGCAGCCGCCTCCGATTATGCATGCGCTGCCGGTGCCGTCTTTAACATTATCTGGAATGCTGAACCCGTGTCCAAATGGCCCTCTGATGCCGACTTGTTCTCCCGGTTTCATTTTGTGCATGAGTTTTGTAAAGTTGCCTCTCTCAAGCACTGTGATCCCGAAGAAATCTTCTCCAAAACATGATACGGCAAAAGGCTTCTCATCTATGCCTGGCAACCAGACCATTATGAATTGTCCGGGATTGTAACCAAGTTTGTGTCTGAACATAAAGGACTTTGTGTCATCTGATTCATTGATGATCTTGTCAATCTTCATCATTACGGGTTGCTCGAAGTAAAGTTCTTCAGTCATGGGCAATTCCAATCATTTCATCAATATTATTAAAATTGTTTTCAGACATCCAGGTTTCCATTTCCTGACATATTTTCCGGAATATGTCCATGCCCCTCTGATATATTCCTGTACCAATTCCGACAGCGGTCGCTCCGGCCATGATCATCTCTATAGCGTGCCGGCCTGTGGAAATCCCGCCGGTACCAATTATGGGTATTTTAACGGCTTCATATATATCATATACACATCTGGTTGCAATCGGTCTCAGGGCCGGCCCTGAGACCCCTCCGACCTTGTAGGAGAGTACGGGTTTGCGTGCCTCTATGTTTATTATCATTCCCGGTCCCAGTGTATTTACGGCCGTTATGGCATTTGCGCCTGCATCCTCTGCCGCTTTTGCTAAGTTACCAATTTCCGGTATGTTAGGTGATAATTTTACAAAGATTGGCAGTTTTGTGGCCTTTCTGACCGCAGAGACAATGTTCCTTGTGCTCTCAGGCGTTCCCTGTCCGGCCAGCAGGCCGAATCCCGGCGTATGTGGGCATGAAAGCGGGAGCTCTATAGCGGAAAATTGAGTTTCTGACAGTTTATCCACAACGCTCACGAAGTCATCTGCCTCTGTGCCTATAATGCTTGCTATCACTGGTATTGATATTTCATTAATGTTGGCAAATTCTCTGGCTGTCTCTTCCGCACCTGGGTTTGAGTATCCGACTGCGTTCAGCATGCCTGCTTCAAAGGGAATGACGGTCGGGTTTTTGTGTCCTTCTCTTGGCGCAAGGCTGACCGACTTTATGGTAGCCGCACCGGCGCCATTGTCTGCAACCCGTTTCAGCAGGGACTTAGATGTACCGAGAAATCCTGATGGAAGGATGGTCGGGTTGGATAATTTGATTCCACATAAGTTTATATTTAGATTTGGTGCAGTCATTTGATTTTTGGACGCAGATATATGCAGCAATATATCAAAAATACAGGGTTTATTGAAGGTATATTTTTTGATTGTTCTTAAAACATTGACTTTTGATGGGAAATGTGTTTCTTTATTCATAGCAAAACTTTCATAAATTTGTGACCTGCCCGACTGCCCGTCCGAACGGCATGGCCGGGCGGGCGACGTTCGGGTGGGCCGAAGGGAACTAATTTACATGACAACGTTTTTATGGTACTTGTTACTTATATTTGCAATTTCCGCTATAGGCGGCCTGCTTCCACTGGTAAAAAGCTGGTCCAAAGATAGTTTCAGGTTGATAATCAGTTTTGGTGCAGGTGTTTTAATTGGTACATGTTTTTTTCACATGCTGCCGGCAATCATACAGCCTCTTGGCAGCAATGTTGGCATACCTGTAATAATAGGGTTTTTTATTATTTACATACTGGAAAGATTTATAATGGTGCATTCCTGTGGAGAGGATGTTTGTGACTTTCATACAGTAGGAATCTCAGCTTTTCTGGGTATATCCTTTCACAGTTTAATAGATGGCCTCTCAATGGGCGCCGGTTTCATAGTGAAAGATATTGGTTCAATGATATTTCTGGCCATTATAATTCACAAGTTTCCTTGCGCCCTGTCTCTTACCAGTATCCTTATTCAAGGGGGATACAAAAAAGCGAAGATTATCCAACTTGCCATAATCTTTGCGTTAACCACACCTATAGGCGCCGTTATTACTTTCTCTGTCCTGAAGAACCTGCCTGAATATACTCTGGCTTGGGCAATTGGGATATCAGCGGGAACATTTTTGTACATTGCCATCAGTGATCTTCTGCCATATGTCCATCAGCACAATCCCAGAAAATATTTTAATCTGGCCGGTCTGATGTTGGGGTTGCTTTTGATGTGGTTTGGAAAGTATTTATTTTAAGAATGTGTTTTTTATTTACTATTATTTACTATTATGCGTGTTTTAGGAATAGATCCAGGTACAATAGTAACCGGCTATGGAATTGTCGACGATGTCAAGGGTAAGTTGTTTCACGTAACTCATGGTTTAATTGAGGGTAAGAGAAAGGATTCCTTTCCGGACAGGCTTAAATTGATTTTCGATGGATTGAATATAGTTATAGATGAATATAAACCGGACTATATTGCTTTAGAGGAAGTGTTTTATGGAAAAAGTGTAAAATCAGCGATTAAGGTTGGTGAAGCCAGGGGAGTAGCCATTTTGTGTGCGGCTGCTGCAAAGATACCAATGGCTGAATATGCTCCTACCGTAGTCAAGAGGGCAGTTGTTGGTTCAGGTAATGCTCAAAAGGTACAAGTAAGTGAAATGGTGAAGGTTATTCTGGCCTTATCCGAGGTGCCGGAGAAGTATGATGCTACTGACGCACTCGCAATAGCTATATGTCATTGTCATAGAATCAAGTCGATCAAGTCGATGATTTAGCCTTGACAGACATATACTAAAAGCTATAATTTTTGATTCGGGATTTTAGTTTACAGCTTGTTGTAATTTATTATAAATTAAGCTATTAAGAGAAATATGAATTTGCAGGTAACAAGAAAAGATTCAAAAAACAACAAGATATCAGACATTCTGTATAATGAAGTTTTTACTTCTGGTATTGAGTCAAAAAGTTTGAAGAGAGAATATAAGAAGAACATATCAATGGAAGAAGCAATACGTAAATCCAAGGCGATGATAGAGGCATTACCTTATATACAATCATTTAAGGGTAAAGTGGTTGTAGTAAAGTTCGGTGGTAGCGCTATGGTCAACATAAAAACCTTTCAAAGCATACTTCAAGATGTAGTTTTTATGAAGACTGTTGGTATGAGGCCTATAATAGTTTATGGCGGTGGTCCGCATATAAGCAGTGAGATGGAAAAAAGAGGGAAAAAACCGCTTTTTATACATGGATACCGTGTAACTGACGAGGAGACACTGAAAATTGCTATCGATGTGCTCATCAACCAGATTGGCAAATTGATTATAAATCAAATAAACGCAATGGGAGCAAAAGGCGTTTGTGTGTGGGACAAAAAGAAGAGCCCGATCAAAGCTAAAAAATTAATCTGCGACGGAGAATACAAGACAGGGGCAAATGACCTTGGTTATGTGGGTGAACTAACAGGGATAGAATGCGAAAGATTTGATAATTTGTGTGAAAGTGACAATATTATAATTGTACCACCAATTGCTGAAGGAGACGGCGATGAAAATTTTAATGTAAATGCCGACAATGTGGCCTCTTTTATCGCAAGTTCATTAAAGGCTGAGAAATTAGTATTTATTTCTAATACTCATGGAATATCAACTGACCCGTCTGAACCGGAGTCATTTAAGTCCACGTTACATGAGGATGAGGTTAATGCGCTGATAGAGAGTAACATAATAAGTGGCGGCATGCTCCCGAAAGCAAAAGCTTGTATATCAGCATTGAGGAATGGCGTAAGAAAAGCCCATATTATTGACGGTAATATACCCCATTCCCTGTTGCTCGAGATATTTACTGACAAGGGGATAGGGACTCAGATCATAGTTTAAGTCATATTGGGGAAGTGAGGATAATGTGTTTACGGCACTTTTTGTAAAACCAATATGGCATTCAGGTGTTGTCACCTGCAGTTTTAAAAGACAGTTTAGTAATCTTCCAGGTAAGTTTTGTTTCGGCAGAGTATTGGGTGTTTTAAGAGTTGGTCTTTTTGATACTCACCCACTTCAAAAAGAGCACACAAAATTAAACCCTTCCATTTTTCTCAGTTTCCTCACATCGCAGGAAATCCGCATATGGGAATTTAGATATGAAGAAAAGCAAAGTAATAGAAAACTATGATAATTACGTAATTCCAAATTACTCTCGTAACCCCATTGTGCTTGTTAAGGGTGAAGGAGTGTATGTGTGGGATGAAAACGGAAAACGATACCTGGACCTTTTTTCCGGATGGGCTGTCAGTTCGCTGGGACATTGTCATCCCAATGTGACAAAGGCGATACGGGACCAGGCGGCGACGCTGGTTCATGTGCCTAATACTTTTTATTCTGAACCACAGGGACGCCTTGCAAAGTATATT
>CAKKPF010000089.1 GCA_919901575.1 Candidatus Brocadiaceae bacterium | reverse complement strand
ATCATGGACAGCCCTGCAATGGTAAAGACGGCCATTGTGAACGGCATCTTTTTGCCCATCCCCCTTAATCCTGAAATATCTTCTATACCAGTCTTGTAAACGATACAGCCTGCAACCATAAACAATGCTCCCTTCATCAACGCATGATTCAGTATATGGATAATGCTTCCGGTCATTGCTGTCTGGTTGGCAAGGACTGCGCCCAGGACGATATATCCTATCTGTCCAATGCTTGAATAGGCAAGCATCCTTTTAAGATTTGTCTGTGCAATTGCAAGCGCAGAGCCGGCAATTATGGCCATAGAAGAGATAACAATCAGCATATTTGCGATAGGGATAAAATGTATATCAAACTCTATTTTAAAAACTCCGAATATAATCCTTAACATTGCATAGACGCCAACCTTTGTCGCTATTGCGGCCATTATGCAACTCACAACTGAGGGAGCATGTGTATAGGCGCCGGGCAGCCAGGTATGTAATGGGAATAAGGCAAGTTTCAGACTAATGCCCACCGTGAAAAATCCGAGGGAAACTAATACCATCTTTGAGTGAAATAATGACGGTAATCTTTCTTGCAGGTCGCTGATGTTAAGGGTGCCGGTTGCCATATAAATATAACCGATACCGATTAGTATAAATGTAGCGGCAATGGTGCCTAATATAAGATAATTATAACTTGCTACAAGGGCCTCCCTTTTCCTTCCGATAGCAATCAGGGCATACCCTGCAAGAGATGAAATCTCTAAAAATACATATATATTGAAGATATCACCTGTTATGACTATCCCCATGAGTCCTGTGATAAAGAGCATATATATGCTGTAAAACGCTGATTGCTTGTCTTCATTAATCTCTGCCTCCACGCTTCTCTTTGAATAAAGAGAAACAATAAAGGCAATAAATGCAACAACTGCCAGCACAAATGCATTCAGGTAATCAATCGCATACTCTATTCCCCAGGGTGGTTCCCAACCGCCTAACCAGTAACTTATCTTCCCTGTATCCAGGACAGTCATAAGAAGAGAAATGGAGATCAGAAAGCAAAAGAATGTTATGGTTGATGCAATAATCCATGGGAGAAGTCTGTTTAATCTGCCTACCAGAGGGATTATAATCGCAAAGATAAGAGGAATGACAATAATGAGTACCGGTAACTCTTGAATGAATTTCATGCTATGCTGCTCCTATCGATATCCAGTTTTTGCTTTTCCAGGATCATGTCCTCTTCAATCGTTCCATATTCTTTATGGATGTTTATTATCAGGGCAAGAGCAACTGCGGTTGTGCTTACAGAAACAACTATAGCGGTAAGGATAAGCACATGAGGGAGAGGATTATCATAAACAACAGCCTTATCCCATAATATAGGGGCGGTTCCGTGCTTTACTTTAGCCATTGCAATATAAAATAGAAAGACCGATATCTGAAAGATATTTATGCCTATAATCTTTTTTATAAGATTCCTCGAAGATATCGTTGTATAAAGTCCTATCATCATGAGGAATATAACTACTAAATAATAATATTTTGTCTGAATTATGTGAATTACATCAGCCATGATTAACTAACCCTAACCCGAACAAGCCGGAAAAGAAGTTCACCGCAAAGCCGCAAAGAGCGCAAAGTGTAAAGTAGGGGTTTAAGATTTTAAACCCCTACAACTTCTCTTAATCCCTTCTTTTAAAATTGGAACATTGAAATTAATCAAAATTCCTAATTTTAAATTCGCAAGCTTTAAGTATGTCAAAAGTTGCGCTTCGTGAATTGATTCAATCTTGTTAACAGACTTTAATTCCAAAATTACTTTGCCTTCAACTACTATATCCAGTTTATATCC
>CAKKPF010000088.1 GCA_919901575.1 Candidatus Brocadiaceae bacterium | reverse complement strand
GCCAGGATAAAACTATCTCGTCTCTATCCGACACTTGAAAGTTGACGAGACACTAGTCCGGATCCCATATTATTCCTTGGTCAGCATGTCCGTTTGGCCATCCCTCATTAGCAGTGCCATCACTATCTCCATTCTGTACGCGTTCAACATGGCCATCTATAAATAGTATATTTGCACCTCTTGAATGCCTTTGTGCAACGCTGCCATAGGAACCGTCATATTTACTTGCTACAGTGGTATTATTTATCCTGCCATCAAATAACAGAACAGTTTTGGATGGAAAACTAATCGAATCAATCATACGACTACACATTGATCCTTGAGCGATCTGAGTATTCATTTTAATAGAGCGAGTATTATCCTTTTCATCTTGAGATATAGTTTTAAAAACAGGATCCTGTTTTATACGCATAAGCCTTTCCTTTGTTGAAATCTCAGTCTGGTTTTCAGGCAATATATCCGTTATTATATATCTATCAACCGCTTTAAACCATACCTCACCACTACATGTTCCGCTATTGTCTTCCAATGGAAGATAACCATTGTTTTCGATTGAATATTGTATAAGACACTTAAATATCTGCCCCATATTACCCATACATACCGCCTGCTTTGATTTTTCTCTGATACTGGAAAGGACGGGAAACATTAAACCTGTGATTGTGAGAATGATGAATATAACTATTAGAAGCTCAATTAAAGTGAAGGCGTGATTATGTTTTATATATGATTTAACCATGCTTCCCTGCCCGGTTAAACTAATTTTAGTATTAACTTTTATTCTGGATAAGTTATGAACTTCCTGTTCAATCCAGCTATTTAGAAGTCTATTCCGTTTCCATCATTTTTATTTTTAGCCCGGACAAAGGCACTATGAAATCTTTACTAAAGCTGTTTACCTGCAAAACTAAAGAAGAATATGGGATTCCTGGTTTTGCTCGAAAAAGTTATGATATTCCAAGGAAAGTAAAGTAATTCGATCTTTACCCAAAAGTAATACACACTAAAATATGGGAATTATTCAACCGCAATCTGATCCTTGATTTTATCAAAAATTTTATCTCCTATACCTTTTACGTCTTTCAGGTCTTCAATTGTGGTAAATGGACCAACTTTTCCACGATGTTCAACTATAGATTCAGCTTTCTTTTCACCAATACCTTGCAATGATGCTAATTCCTCAATAGTTGCCGTATTAATGTTTGTCTTTGCTTTCTCTTCCGCACCGCTCAATCCACCAATAAAAGCTACTAAGGCTACAAGTATAAATACAAAATAAACTTTGCGAATAACATCCATGTTATCCCTCCTTTCCAAAACTGGAATCCCATATTAATAATGTGTGTGAATTTTATGAATGAAATTTACTGCAGGTAAAGGATGTGTTTGAAGCATTTGTTCTCTCACCAGATAATTAAGGTTATTTGAATTTTTTGCAAGAATGTTTACGTCCTTAAATAACTAACCTGGAAACTTTTGTTATTTAACAACCCTTTCCAGGCAATGTCAAGAGGAAATATAAATTTTTTATAACATGTGTTAGTCGCATGGATGATACCTTGCTTTTACTTCGATTTTAAAGAAGATTGGATTAGCCTTCACCCCTGAGGTGCAGGTAATGATATATCCTTCCATCTAATAAGGGATATCTTCTTATCGCCACACACCTGCCCGAATAGGTACAGGCGGGTGCACCTCCGTGGTGTATTTGGTTTATCTCGCCCCTCTCCCAAATATCACTGCCTTAACAGTTTTTAAAAAGATATGAAAATCCAAGTTAAAAGAAAGGTTCTTGATATAGAAAAGGTCATACTGAAGCTTCTCAATACTATCCTCAACGCATGCCCCATGTTTATAATTTACTTGAGCCCAACCAGTAATTCCAGGTCTTATAGAGTGCCTTAGAAAGAAATACGGCACTTTGCTTGTAAATTCTTCTACTTCATCCTTGATCAAAGATCTGGGACCGATAACGCTCATATCACCTTTCAAAACATTCCATAATTGAGGTATTTCGTCTATCCTGAAAAATCTTAGAACCCTACCTACGCTAGTAATTCTTGGGTCTGCTTTTGAGCCAGCAAAGTTTCTTTCCTTTTCCTGTCCACATTCCATGGTTCTAAATTTCACAATTTTGAATGTTTTTGCATTTACTCCAATCCTTTCCTGGCTAAAAAAGACAGGTCCTCCTGATGTTGTTTTTATAGCTGTTGCTACAAGAACAGCCAGAGGAAAAGATACTATAATTCCAAATATAGCTAAAACCTTATCTATAACCATCTTTACCTTTGTATTATATATATTTCTCCTTATTCCATAAAAATCAGCATAACCAAGCCAACTGTCATTTATATGTAATATTGGAACCTTTCCTGCAATATGTCCATAGAATGTGGGCATGTCATAGGTCTCTATTCCACTAAATTTAATGTTCATTATTCTTGTTAAGAGTAGAGGAGACGAGCTATGAGTAATAGCAACGACCACGGTATCAACACTGTTGCTTTCTGCCAGAGACATAAGCATTCTTGTATCTCCAACGACTTTAGCAGAACCAATAATTAAGCCCTTCTTTTTCTCGTCATCATCTAAAAACCCCATAACCCTGAAATCTTCATATCTACACAAATCCTCATAAACTTCTTTGCCTGCTTTACCGGCTCCTACAATAAAAACTCTTGAATGGGTTTTTGAATATTTAAAAAACAATTCAAAAAAGTATCGCCAGAAAAACAAAAGAAAAAATATGATAAAATAATTTAAAACAAAAACTATCCTGCTACCTCTAAACGGATCAAAGAAATATAATATAAAAGCAATCAAGCTATTTGCGATTACTATTGCAATAGCAAGTCTGACTAAATAACTAATACGGTACAGCTTACCTTCAAAATTGTAAACCTCAGCAATATAAAAAAGAAAAAGGAATGTAAATAGCGATAAAGCCAAACCACCTGAACCATGATAAATTACATTTATAAACCCCCCGTACCTGATTGCGTATGACAAATAGAATGCCGCAATAATTAACAGGAAATCTCCTCCTGCAAGAACTAATTTTTTTCTTCGTAAGCGTTTTAACATACTCTACTTTCTCACAAAAAACTGGGGAATCTTAGAAATATTCTTACGCAAAATAGTGTACCAGCCGCCACAAAGATTATTTACTTTCCATGCCTTATAATCTTCTGATGTCTTTCTAAATATATTTTTTAAGTTTCTATTGCTTACACCACCAACTCTCATCTTTATAAGCACTTCAGGAATATAATGTGAAGAAATCTTACTCTTTTCAAAGAATCTGAGCATTAGTTCATAATCTGCTGCAATCCTGAAATCAGTATTAAAAAAACCGTATCTGTTGTAGATATCTCTTTTAATAAATAAAGTTGGGTGAGGAGGCATCCACCCACTTTTAAACAGACCATCTACATAAGTGCTGGATTCCCAATATCTTATTATTTTCTCAGCATCATACCTATCAACATATAAGAGATCTCCATAGCAAGCGTCGACGTTGTATTTTATCATTTGAAAAATAACAGTTTCAATAATTTTATTATTTGCATAAAAATCATCTGCATGAAGAAATCCGACAACATTGCCAGATGCCATTTGAAGGCCCTCATTCATGGCAAAATACAATCCGTTGTCATGTTTACTTATCCAGTTCGAGATCTTATTCTCATACTTCTTTATAACTTCAACTGTACCGTCAGCAGAACCTCCATCCACAATTATGTATTCAATGTTTTCATAGCTTTGATCAAGAACACTATTTATACATTGCTCAATTAATTCTATTTCATTAAATACAGCAGTAATTATTGATACCTTAATCATTGTCTAATAGAAGCATTGAAATGGCTTATAGCATATGTATAAACATAAAATCTGGTATATCTTTTTATTAAAACTTACTACGTCCACCTTGCCTATAATCTATTAAAGATCAAATGAAAGATAAGGCCCTATGCTAAAATCAGGATATGACCCAAAAGAGATAAGGAAGTATATGTCGAGTCAATTTGGTAACTTAGCACACGTTGTGCGAAAATGCAAATATCATATGAAATTTTGTCCTATTTATTACTTTATGATTTTTGATGGAGAAATTAGACATGTAATAATGGAAATGATATCATATCTTTTCAATCACTATTTTCCTGTGGTTGTTCATCATTTTCCAAACTGCAGAGCTTTCTTGGCAATAAAAGAAGCATCATCGTCAGTAATCCATGGCCCGATTGGAATGCACATCGCATGCTCCGAGAAATAATCCAGGCCAGGCATCTTTAACCTTCCCCCAGTAAACCCATCAGTTACCGAGTAGTTATCGTTTCTTACATGAACATTGGACACCTCTATCTCCTGTGCTCTCATTGATTCAGAAAAATGATATGGATCTCGCACCAGAATGGTATATAGCCAGTAGGAAGATCCCGGACTGGTAATCACACTAACGGGAAAATCTCCCTTTTTTGTAATCACTGGAAAATAATCATCGTATATCGCAGCAACTTTCCTTCTCCTCTCCAAATTGCGCTTAAAATCACTTAAAGAGGCGATACCTATGCTCGCTGCTATATCGTTCATTTGCCACTTTCTTCCGGCCTCGATAATATCATATGATGAGTGGCCGAGGATATGTTCTTTTCGCTCGTCTCTCGGAATGCCAAACCATTTAAATGGTTTTGATCGTTCCCAATGTTTTTTATGTTTAAATGACACACCTCCCCCATCACCGGTTGTAACATGTTTGATCGCCTGGAAAGAGAAGCAAGTAAAGTCTCCGGGAGCATTCCATCCTCCGACAATGGCACTGTCACCATCCAATGCGTGGGTAGTAGAGCCAAGAGCGTGTGCTGCATCTTCAACAATCATGATGCCGTGTTTATTTGCAAACTCACTAAGCCCGACTATATTAATGGTATTTCCACCCCAGTGAACTGTCACCAGTGCGGCTGCTTTTTCCTTGATATTTCCCGGGATCCCTTCAAGCGCCAATGGGGACAGAAGCCCGGTGAAAGGATCAATATCCACGAAATAGGGTTTTAGTCCTACATTTAGTATTGCAATCGTAGTCGCCATACAAGTCATCGGTGTGGTAATTACGATGTCCTTTTCCTGAGGAATTGTCTTACAAAAGGTCAAAGCCATTTCCAAAGCCGATGTACCGCTGTTTAAGGCTGTAAAATACTTATTGTCGACAACCTCGCAGATATGTCTTTCAAATTCCTTGACCTTGGGCCCTTCTCCAATCCAACCACTATCAAAGCATTCTTCTAACAACTCCAGCGCCTTTTTCTTAGGGACAAATGGTTTAAACAAACTGTATTTAAAAGGACCTCTTAGTATTTCAACGGGATATTCTTTACGTTCCGAATGCATAGTTATGTTTACCTTTCCACTTCTTCTAATTTGTACCTAGAATTGTCTTGATCATTTCATCGGCCAGCACAAAAGATTTCTTTATGCATTGGTCGATATCCATATAGTTAAACGAACCGGTTCGTCCACAAACTCTTAGATTTTCTATCGTATTACAATAATTTTTGAAAGTGTCAAGGAATTTCTTATACCCGTATAAATACATCGGGTATGCGTGAGAAGCTTTCAGTAGAAAAATATCGTTTACTTCGGATTCCCTTAAAATCCCCTCCTTTTGGAGATGTGGAATGTATTTTTTAAAAAGATCCTCCTTACTCTGCCTCCATAAATTACCACCTAAATGGCAAGACTGTTCAATAGAAAGCATGTTCCCCTTCCGCGCATTAACAGGAATCAATGTAAAACGATTTACATCAGTAATACGATTATAAGGCTTCTCTAGACTATACTCGTACATACCGTCGAGAAGCTCCTTTCTGTCTGTTACAAGATACAATACCAAAAGAGAGAGATATTTAAGCTTGTCTGCCGCCTCTTTCACCTCCGAAGGAGCTTCTGGTGAAAGCATACGGATCAAGTCAGATATTGGAATTGTAGAAACAAGATAATTCGCTTCAAATTCTCTGTTTTCTCCCTCCCTTGTCCTGGCCTTGACGACAAAACCGCCATTGGCCAGATGCCTGATTTCACTCACCTTAAGGCCGCAATTTATCTTCCCTTTGGACGAGGTGACCCTTTTGGCTATTTCCTCCGCAATAGAACCGAACCCATCCCTGGGATAGTACAGCGGCAACATTTCACGATCAATAATTGATAAATTATCTCTGCGTTTTTTTGAGATAAAAAGAAGTTTTAATGTTTTTGAAAAACTTATCTGCTTGTAAGTAGGAATGCAATCAGGTGAGAGCATGTTGCATGGAACATCCCAAAATTGTTCAGTGTATGGTTTAAAAAAAAGTTCGTGAAGGGCCTTCCCGAATTGTCGCATGGACCACTGCTCCATATTTGGTCCTTGAGAACCATATTTTTGTTCGCTCTTCAGTTTTTCTAAAACAAAACTTATAAAACACCTGGCAGACGGTTTTAACCCCAGTTTCAAGATGATATCCTCGGCGTTTAGTGGGTAGCGTAAATACTTCCCTGACATGTAAAGCCTGACATCCCTTTTCCCGGCAGGAACCTTTTCCTCGAACAAGTTAAAAATAGTATTGAGGATCATCTGGTCCTCGGAAAAAAACGCATGTGGACCAAAATCCATTTTGCGGCCATTTTTTTTAATGGTAGCTGAAAGCCCGCCCAGATATTCCTCTGCCTCAACGACCTCTACAGATATGCCATTCTCCGCGAGTTTCCATGCAACACTCAACCCAGAAATACCACCTCCAAGAACAAGTACCCTCTTCTTCATAAATTCTTACATCAATAGATTTCAAAACCTGACTCCACAACCTATCATCGTGCTATTGCGTGGTTGATTATGAAAAAAACAGAAAAAGTGAAAAGAGAAAGGAGTGTATTGAATGCTTCCAATCCAGCCGCGACATACCGGTACGAAATATTTTGTATACGAATTTCTTCACCAGGAAATTTTTCACTTTTTTTTCTATCAACAACCTTAAAGATTTCAAGTTGAATCGTTTAAAACCGCATAATCAGAAATTCTTTTTTTAAAGAAACATACAATGTTTATAATGTATTCATACAAAAAGATTTAATGAGGATTTTATTGACACTTCTTCTCCAGATTAAGAATACCAACCTTGTTTATTAACCTTGGAAAGTTCCTTATATGACTTATCTACAAATGTATATTTCTTATAACAGCTTCTTGCCTGAAGATTGATACTGAATTTTACTTCTAGAAACAAAGTAATACTAGAAGAATAGCAAATAAAAATCAAGTTTTTTCCTAATGATTGCTTTACTATTGATTTTTTCTGGTCGATAAATATTGAAATGATGGTGTATCGAAAAGTATCTGATCATTTAACAATGCAGTATCAAAAACTAAGAAGTTTTATGGCCCATTTAACACCTGGTAGCCAAGTAAACTACTACCGCCTAAAGAGCGGTAGCTTTGCTGTTCGGCTTTAAGCC